>DATCZG010000068.1:0-3355 GCA_036526035.1 Ilumatobacter sp.
GGGGCGCCGCACACCGGCTTCCAGCACGACACCAACGCGGTCACGCTGTTCGCCCCGAATTCTGCGCCGCTGGTGGTGCCGCTCGCCGACAAACGTACGATTGCCGCCGCAGTGTTCGATCGCATCGTTGCGATTCGAGCCGACACTGCTCCAACCTGAACGGCCCAGCCGCCGCTGGCGCCGTTGACACCACCGGTCGGTCAGCCGTCCGCAACCCATTCGCATTCATCCCCTGACACCAAGGAGACAACGTGGCTCGCAGAACGTTCAGTTCCGAGAGCGTGACCGAAGGTCACCCGGACAAGATGGCTGACCAGATCAGCGACGCCATCCTCGACGCCATCCTCAGCGAGGATCCCAACGGGCGCGTTGCCTGCGAGACGCTCGTCACCACGGGCCTGTGCGTGATCGCCGGCGAGATCACCACCTCGGCCTACGTCGACATTCCGAAGATCGCCCGTGAGACGATCAACGAGATCGGCTACGACAACGCCCATTTCGGGTTCGACGGGAACACCTGCGGCGTGATCGTGTCGATCGACGAGCAGAGCCCCGACATCGCGGCCGGTGTCAACGCCTCCGAGGAGTTGCGCCACGGCAAGGGCGGCGAAGACTTCCTCAACGCACAGGGCGCCGGCGACCAGGGCATGATGTTCGGGTACGCCTGCAACGAAACGCCGGACCTGATGCCGCTCCCGATCTGGACCGCACACCGTCTGGCCGAGCGCCTGGCCGAGGTTCGCAAGTCCGGGCAGGTTCCGTACCTGCGCCCCGACGGCAAGACCCAGGTCACCTACGAGTACGAAGATGGCATCGCGGTCGCTCTCAAGAGCGTGCTGATCTCGACCCAGCACCAGGAGGGCATCGATCGCGACAGCGTGATTCGCCCCGATCTGATCGAGCAGGTCATCCGCCCGGTGATTCCGGCCCAGTTCGCCGATGACGATTACGAGGTGTGGGTCAACCCGACCGGGACCTTCGTGATCGGTGGCCCGGTCGGTGACTGTGGACTGACCGGTCGCAAGATCATCGTCGACACGTACGGCGGCATGGGTCGCCACGGGGGCGGCGCCTTCTCCGGCAAGGACCCGTCCAAGGTCGACCGCTCCGCCGCCTACGCCACCCGCTGGGTCGCCAAGCACGTCGTTGCCAGCGGTGCCGCCGATCGGTGCGAGTTGCAGGTCGCCTACGCGATCGGCATGGCGCACCCGATGAGCGTGCTCGTCGAAACGTTCGGCACCAACCACGTCGACGAAGCGCTCATCGAGCAGGCCGTGCTCGATGTGTTCGACCTGCGACCGGGCGCGATCGTGCGCGACCTCGACCTCAAGAAGCCGGGCTACAAGCGCTCGGCTGCGTATGGCCATTTCGGTCGTTCCGGGTTCACCTGGGAAGACGTCAGCCGACTCGACCAGTTCAAGGCCGCAGTCGGACTCTGACCGCCAGTTGCGCTCTGGCTGATGGTCCGGATCTGATGTCCACGTGACGGTCGCTCGGGTTCTGCCGAACGTCACGGGTCTCGACAAGCAGTTCGACTATCTCGTTCCCACCGCGCTGATCGACTCGATCGGGCTCGGCACCGTCGTTCGCGTCGAACTGCACGGGCGGCGTGTCGCCGGCTGGGTCGTCGCCCTGGATCCGCCCGATGCGCTCGACGACGCCGATCTGAAGCCGATCGCCCACGTCACGGGGCTCGGCCCAGCTGCCGATCTGATCGAGCTCGCCGACTGGGCATCGGTTCGATGGGCGGCTCGGCGGCGACACTTCATGGTGGCGTGTTCACCGCCTCGGGCGGTGGTCCGTGTGCCGGCGGCGCGACGCACCGGCGCCGTGGTCGAACCCCGCTCGCCGGCATCGACAGCGATCCTCGAGTCGGGTGGCGGCGTCTTGCGGCTCCCGCCGGCGAGTGATCCGATACCGGCCATCTCGAGTGCCGTCGCCTTCGGCCCGACGCTCGTGGTCGTGCCGGAGGTCGACCAGGCGATGTTGCTGGCCGCCCGACTGCGTCGCAGCGGCTTGACGATCGCCGTCATGCCGCATGACTGGGCCGCAGCTGCCGGTGGAGTCGACATCGTGATCGGTGCCAGGGGAGCAGCCTGGGCGCCGTGCCCCGACTTGGCGGCCGTCGTGGTCGTCGACGAGCACGACGAGACGCTCCAGGAGGAAGGATCGCCGACCTGGCATGCCCGCGACGTCGTCGTCGAGCGTGGCCGCCGCGCCGGAGCTCCTGTTCTGCTGATCTCACCGGCGCCCACCTTGGCGGCCCTCGAGTGGGGGCCCCTGACCCGCCCACCGCACGACCGCGAGCGGGCCGGGTGGCCGACGATCGACGTGATCGACCGCTCCGACGAGGAGCCCTGGAAGCGTTCGTTGCTCACCTCGCAGCTGATCCAGGAGATCCGTGACCCCGACCGCGTCGTCGTGTGTGTCAGCAACACCACCGGGCGGGCACGCTTGCTGGCCTGCCGTCAATGCCGTGAGCTGACCCGCTGCGAGCGATGCGATGCGGCGGTCGTGATGGGTGACGACGGGCAGCTCACCTGCCTACGTTGCGACACGGTGCGGCCACCGGTGTGTCTGCGGTGCGGAGCGGGCCGGTTCGCCAACCTCCGGCCGGGGGTGACCCGTCTGCGGGAGGAACTCGAGGCGGCCGCCGGGCGGGCCGCGGTACTGGTGACCGGTGCGGGCCCCGATCGCCCGCAGTCGGCCGGTGTCTACGTGGGTACCGAGGCGGCGCTGCACCGCGTCGATCGTGCCGACACGGTGGCCTTTCTCGACTTCGACCGGGAGCTGCTGGCGCCCCGCTATCGGGCCGCCGAGCAAGCGATGGCGCTGCTGGTCAGGGCCGCCCGGCTGGTCGGACGGCGCGATGCCGGCGGCCGCCTGCTGGTGCAGACGTTCGTGCCGGATCACGAGGTGATCCAGGCCGCTGTGCACGCCGACCCCGGCCGGTTGGTCGAGGGCGAACGCCGACGTCGCCAGATGCTCGGCCTGCCGCCGTACGGCGCCTACGCCGAGATCTCGGGGTCGGGCAGCGACGAGTTCGTCGCCTCGGTGATCCCGGCCGACGGCGTCGTCATCGCCGGCGGGCACGGCGACTACGTGGCTCGCGGGGGCGACTGGATGTCGCTCGGCCGGGCCCTCAACACTGGTGTCCGGCCGCCTGGTGCGCGGCTTCGGATCGCCGTAGATCCGGCTCGCTAGAGGGTGCCCGCCAGGCGCACGCCGAGCAGGCGGAAGCCGGCTTTGCTCGACAGCCGGTCGACCTCGAACCCCTGCGCGACCAGCCAGCGCTGCAGCGAGTCGGCGCCGAGATGCTTCTGAACGACCAGGATCGCGACGCCGTCGGGTGTCA
>DATCZG010000069.1:0-102967 GCA_036526035.1 Ilumatobacter sp.
GTCGCGCCCGGTCGAGGGCGTCGTCGCGACCGTCGACCTCGACACCGGCGAGGTGCTGTCGGTCCTCGACGCCGACCCGCCCGTGAGTCGCCTTCCCGTCGCCCCGGTACCGGATGCGGCCCGCCAGCGGCCGCCGCTCGACCCGGTCACGTTCACGGCGAGCGGCGCCGGCAACCTGTTGCTCGACGGCAGCGGGCTGTCGTGGTCGGGTTGGTCGCTGCGCTGGCGCGCCAACGTGCGGACCGGGATCGAGATCGCCGACGTGCGCTTCGACGTCGGCACCGGCGCAAGGCGGGTGCTCTACGAGGGCTATCTCGCCGATCTCTTCGTGCCCTATCAGGACCCCGACCCGGCGTGGTCGTTCCGCACCCTGCTCGACTCGGCCGACTTCGGGATGGGCGCCACGATGTCGTCGTTGCAGCCCGACGTCGACTGCCCGGCGACCGCCACGTTCCTCGACGTGGTGCTGCCCGACGACCGCGCCGAGGCGAGCACCCGCCCGGCCGCGCTGTGCGTCTTCGAACGCCCGACGGGGAACCCGGCCTACCTTCACGCCGGCGACGGCGAACTGGAGACCGAACTCGTCATGCGCTGGATCGCGGTGGTCGGCAACTACGACTACATCGTCGACAACGTGTTCGTCCCCGACGGCAGCATGCGCTTCCACGTGTTCGCCGCCGGCATCGTGCTGCAGAAAGGGACCGATTCGGCCGACGCCGGCGAGGCCGACGCCGCCGGTGACCACGCCCACGGCGTGATCGTCGGCGAAGGGCTGCTCGGCGTCAACCACGACCACTACATGAGCTTCCGGCTCGATCTCGACGTCGGCGGCACCGCCAACCGGCTGGTTCGCCAGAACCTGGTGGCCGAGCCGGTCGCCGACACCCCGGGGCGCACCGCGATCTGGAAGGTGGTCGAGGCGACCGTGGCCTCGGAGCTGGCGGGGCCGTACACCCCCGACCCGAAGCAGCCGGCGCGGGTGCTGGTGCAGTCGAGCGCCGCCGACGGGCCGCTCGGACACCGCCCCGGCTACGAGATCGAGTTCGGCGACTCGGCAGCGGTGGCCCGCCCCGAGCAACTGACCGACCCGGGCATGCGGCGCGGCGGCTGGGCGGGCGAGAGCCTGTGGGTCACCCCGAACTCGCCGGGCGAGCGGTTCGCGAGCGGCCTCTACGTGCCCGACGGCACCGCCGAGGCCGGCCTGGTGCGGTGGGTGCAGCAAGACCGGCCCCTGGTGGACGCCGACCTCGTCGTGTGGTTCACGATGGGGTTCCACCACATCGTGCGCACCGAGGACCTGCCGAACATGCCGGCCCACGAAGGCGCGTTCGGCCTCAAGCCGGTGAACGTGTACCCCACCAACCCGCTGCTGCCCTGACCGGGGCCCGTCCATGGCGGGTGGACGGTCAGGCCGCCGGGCGCCCGACATCGGCCCAGAACATGGCGCCGTCGCGGCGCAACACGGCGCCTTCGCCGAACGTCGCCGCCAGCCGGACGATCGCGTCGAGGTGCTCGTCGACGAGCCGCTCGGTGAGGCCGGCCGCGACCCCGGCCAGCGAGCCGCCCCGCTGCAGCGAGTCGGCCACCGCGTCGCGCAGCAGGGCGCGGGTGATCGAGCTGCGCTCGACCACCAGGGCGGTGGTGGTGGCCCGTGCGCTGACCAGCCCGGGGAAGCTGCGCCCGCACCCGCACCGGTCGGGCACACAGCACTCGACGGTGACCGGCGTGACGAGTTCGCCGTCGACGCCCTGGAAGTAGTCGCCCGCAACCTCGCCCTGCGTGTCGGTGGTGGCCACCAGAACCAACATGTCGTACTCCTGTCGTGGTTGCCGACGTGCAGCCGGTCGTGGGGCCGTGGTCGGCGTGTACGGGCATCATGAACGAGGGGTGTGCGACCAGCGCCGGCCGCAACACCCGGGCCGCCGGGCGCCGCCGGCCGCTACGGTCGTGGGTGATGCACACGGCCCGGCTCCCCGACGGCGTCGAGTTCGTGCGGGTCACCGCCGACTTCGACGAGCAGACGGCGCCGCCCGGCCTGCTCGCCGCTCATCGGGTCGCCGACGGGGTGTGGGGCCGACTGGTGGTGCGCAGCGGCGGTCTCGACCTGGTGTTCGACGGCGAGCCCGACGGGCGCCGGTCGCTGGTCGGCGGCGACCACGCCGTGTTGCCGCCCGGCGCCCGCCACCACATCGAACTCGACGGGCCGGTCGTGTTCGCGGTCGAGTTCCACCGTGCCCCGGCGGGCGGTACGGTCGGGTCATGAGCTGGCTCAGCTGGATCGTCGTCGGGTTGCTGGCGGGCGCGGTCGCCCGCTGGATCGTCAAGGACGACCGGTCGGGCTGCGTGTACACGATGGTGGTCGGCATCCTCGGCGCGATCGTCGGCGGCTGGCTGATGGCGACGATCGACGCCGACGGGGTCGACGAGTTCTCGCTGCGCAGCGTCGGCGTCGCCGCGCTCGGCGCCGTGCTGCTGCTGCTCGTGTTGCAGGCCCTGGCCGGGCGCGACCGCCGCCGCCCCCCGCCGCGGCGCTGACCGCCGCCGGTGTCGGCCCGGTGCCCGTCAGGGGCGGCCGGTGTGCGGGTGCTCGACGCGCCGGGTGTAGATCGCGCCCGCCGCCCGGCCGGCGGCCCGGTCGGGGTGGCTGTCGGGGGCACACAGCGCGAACAAGGTGCGTCCGTCGTCGCCGCCGAGGGCACAGGCGTAGGTGGGCTGCGGGGTCGCGAACCGGTCGGTGACGGTGCCGCCCTCCTCGACGCGCACCACCTGCGAACCGATCGCGTCCGAGTACCAGATGCCGCCGGCGCTGTCGAGCGTGCACCCGTCGGGCGCGGTGCCCGGCACCTCGGCCCATTGACGGCGTTCGCCGAGCGTGGCGTCGGGGTTGATCGGGTAGGCGACGTAGCCGCCGCCGAAGCTCTCGCCGACGATCAGGGTGCCGCCGTCGGGGGTGATCACCGACCCGTTGGGGAACGCCAGGCCGGTCGCCGCGACCTCTGCGGAACCGTCGGGCCGCACCAGCGCGAGGTCGGCCGGCACGAACTCGCCGCCGCCGTGGAGGTCGAACCCGAAGTTGCCGACGTAGGCGTTGCCGTGGGCGTCGACCACCATGTCGTTGCAGTCCCAGGTGGCGATGCCGGAGAGGTCGGCGTGTTGCACCAGCGTCCCGTCGCCCCGGTCGCGCATCAGGCGGCGGCTGGTCATGAACACCACCAGCAACGTGCCGTCGGGCATCCAGTCGATCCCCGAGGGGCGGTCGTCGAGTCCGGCGAACACCGCCGTGCGGGTGCCGTCCGCGGTGACCCGGTAGATCGTCGCCTGGAAGAAGTCGCTGTACCACAGCGCGCCGTCGTGCCAGCGCGGGCCCTCACCGAAGTCGATGCCGTCGACGAGTAGTTGCCAGCCGGTGTCGGGGTCGTTGCTCATGCCCGGCACGCTACGGCCCGTGTCCCGCTCGCCACGATCCGGGGCGGGCGACGCGTGTCCCGGCGCCCCGCGGGCGTCGACCGCGGCACCCCGCCCCGCCGCCCCTACGATTCGTGGATGGATTCCCGGATGGCGTTCGAGACCCCGATCACCGGCGCCGGCGACGTGCTCACCGGCCCGGCGCGTCATCCCCGCCAGATGCTCGCCGAGCAGTCCTACGACGGTCACGCCAGCGTGCACGACGGGGAGGTGGCCGGCGAACTCGGGCTGGTGGGGGCGCCGATCGAGGGCCCGACCCACTTCAGCCAGATCGACCCGTTGGCGTTCGCCCGCTGGGGCCGGCGCTGGTTCGAGACCGGGTGCATCAGCGCCCACTTCCAGAACATGGTGGTCGAGGGCGAATCGGTCGTCGCCACGCTCACCGGACCGGTGGGGGCCGGCACCGCCCGCATCGACGCCGTCAAGGGCGACGGCACGCCGGTGCTGACCGGCACCGCCGGGGTCGACCCGGCGGCGCCGACCGAGCTGTCCGAACGCCTCGCGGCGGCGCGGTCGCGTCCGCCGGGCGAACTGTTCATCATCGACCGGCTCCGTGTCGGCGAGACCAGCCGGGCACCGGGCAGCGTCTCGATCGACCGCGACACGCCCAACGGTGCGCTCTACCCGTTCTCGCTGCGCGACAAGCTCGCCGGCATCACCGAACCCTCGCCGTGGTACGACTCGGCCGACAACCCGTGGGGCCGGCCGATCGTCCCGTTCGAGATGTTCAGCGTGCTCGCCAACAAGGTCGGCCACGGCCTCGCGGTGCGCGGCCCGGCGGTCGGGCTGTTCATCGACCTCGAGGTGCGGGTGGTCGCCGGGCCGCTGTTCGTCGGCGAGCGGTACGTGCTCGAGCGCGAGGTGTTGGCGCTCGGGCAGAGCCGCCGGGTCGAGTCGCACTGGGTCGCGACCACGGTGTCGTCGGCGGCGACCGGGGCCCACGTCGCCACCGTGGTGTTGCACTCGGGCGTGTTCAAGGCGTCGTACGCCGGTTACCCCGCCGACCGCGCCTGACCGCGGTCGACCGCGGCCGACCGTTGATACGGTTGATGCGCCGGGCACTTCGCGCACCTCCTACGGTGTGGGCATGAGCGAGACCCGCGTCGACGTCGAGGGCCACCACGACTGGGGCCGGCTGGTCGACGACCTGAACCGGCTGCTGCGGTTGCGCACCACCCCGGTCGCGATGAAGCGGTTCGCCACGGTCGCCGAGATGGAGGCCGTGCCCAGGATCCGGCGGCCGGTTGCGGTGCACACGACCGACCAGATCGTCGGGCAGGCCGCCCGCAACGGGTGGACGGTCGGCATCACCCGGGCCGACCTGGTCGGCGACCAGTGCGCGGCGGTCGTCGGGCTGCACCCGCGTGACGACGAGTGGCTGGCCGGCGAGCGCTATGCCGGCGTCTGGTACGCGACCCCCGAGGACGCCGCCGCCCACCAGGCGGCGATGGACCTGCCGGCGTTCGGCGACCACGCCGCGCTCGCCGTGTCGCCGCTGGCGGCGGGCCGTCTCGACCCGCCCGACATCTGCCTGATCTACGCCACCCCGGCCCAGATGATCCTGTTCGTCAACGGGCTCCAGTGGACCGGCTACCGCAAGCTCGAGTGGGGCTGCGTCGGCGAGTCGTCGTGCGCCGACTCGTGGGGCCGGGCGCTCGCCACCGGCGAGCCCAGTCTGTCGATCCCGTGCTTCGCGGAGCGGCGCTACGGCGGCGTCATGGAGGACGAGTTGTTGATGGCGATCCCGCCGTCGTTGCTGCCGAAGGTGATCGCCGGGCTCGAGGCGTTGTCGCGCAACGGCCTGCGCTATCCGATCCCCCCGTACGGCATCAACGCCGACGCCCGCGCCGGGCTGGGCGTCAGCTACGGCAGCTGACGACGGTGGACGCGTGCTGATCAAGCGGGTCGTGCTCGACCGCATCGCGAGCGGCGAGATCGACACCTTGTTCCGGCGCCAGCGCCGGCCCACGGTGCGCGCCGGCGGCACGCTGCGCACCGCGATCGGGATGCTCGACATCGTGTCGGTCGAGCAGATCGAGCTCGGCGACGTCACCCGCGGCGACGCGCGACGGGCCGGGTTCGAGTCGGTCGAGGCGGCCGTGGCGGCGCTGCTCGAGAAACCCGAGGGCGTGTTCCTGCGGGTTCGGGTGCGCCCCGGCGGCCCCGACCCGCGGATCGCGTTGCGCGAGCGGAGCGAGCTCGACGCCGCCGAACTCGACGCCGTCGCCCACCGGCTCGAACGGCTCGACCGGGCCGCCCCGGGCGGGCCGTGGACCCGCCGGTTCCTGGCGATGATCGCCGAGCGGCCCCACGTGCGGGCGCCCGATCTGGCGGCGTCGATCGGCTGGCAGACGGCACCGTTCAAGGCCAACGTCGCCAAGCTCAAGGCGCTCGGGCTGACGATCAGCCACAGCCCCGGCTACGAGCTGTCGCCGCGCGGCCACGTCGTGCTGGCGGCGCTGACGTCGGGTGACCGCTGACGACCCGTGACCTCCGGGGTCGGCGACCGCTGACGGGCCATCTGCGGGTGTACGGCGGGCGCCGGCCGTCGTAGTCTCGGGGTATGTGGGGCATCCGGATCACCGAGCAGGGCGGGCCCGAGGTGCTGGAGTGGGTCGAGTTGCCCGACCCTTCGGCGGGCCCCGGCCAGATCGTCGTCGAGGTGGCGGCCGCCGGGCTGAACTTCATCGACATCTACCAGCGCTCCGGCCTGTACACGGTGGCGACACCGTTCGTGCCGGGGCTCGAGGGCGCCGGCACGGTGAGCGAGGTCGGCGACGGGGTGACCCGCTTCTCGGTCGGCGACCGTGTCGCGTGGACCAGCGCCCCGGGCTCGTACGCCGGCAAGGTGGCGATGGCCGCCGACGCTGCGATCGCGGTGCCCCCGGCGGTCGATCTCGAGGTCGCGGCGGCGCTGATGTTGCAGGGCATGACGGCGCACTTCCTCGCCACCAGCACCTACCCGCTCGGCCCCGGTGACCGTTGCCTGGTGCACGCCGGTGCCGGCGGGGTCGGGCGGCTGCTGATCCAGATCGCCAAGATGCGCGGTGCCGAGGTGTTCGCCACGGTCGGCAGCGCCGAGAAGGCCGAGCTGGCGACCGCCGCCGGGGCCGACTACACGATCCGGTACCGCGACGTCGACTTCGCCGAGGCCGTCGTCGCGATCGCCGGCGAGCGCCCGCTCGACGTGGTGTTCGACGGGGTCGGCAAGGCGGTGTTCGCAGCGGGCCTCGAGTTGTTGCGGCCGCGCGGCATGATGGTCACGTTCGGCAACGCCTCCGGGCCGGTCGACCCGGTCGCCCCGCTCGAGCTCACCGCGAACGGATCGCTGTTCCTCACCCGACCGACCCTGTTCCACTACGTGCGCACACCCGCCGAACTGCAGGGCCGGGCCGACGACCTGTTCGCGTGGGTCGAGGCCGGCGAACTCGACGTCCTCGTCGGCGAGCGGTTCGCGTTGCGCGACGCGGCCGACGCCCAGCGGGCACTGGCGGCACGGGCCACGGTCGGCAAGGTGCTGCTGATGCCGTGACGGCCGAGGGTGATCAGGCGCGACGCAGGTGGGGCCGGGCGGCGACGAGCCAGGTGCCCAACGTGCAGATCCCGCCGGCGATCACCATCGCGGTGGCGACCGACGAGATCGACACCAGCCCGACCAGCACGAGCGCGCCGATCGGGAACGCTCCGTTCTGGGCCATCGCCGACAGGCCCATCACCCGGCCCATCATCCCGGGCGGGGTGTTGACCTGCACGAGCGTGCGCAGCAGCGTCATCGCGATCCCACCGCTCGTCCCCCACACGAAACAGATCGCCGCGGTCACCAGGTAGGTGTTCGACAGACCGATCGCGATCAGCCCGCCGCCGAGCGCGGTCGTGGTCATCACCGTCAGCACGAGACCCGGGCGGCTGGGGGTCCAGCGGGTGGCCAGCAGCATCGAGGTGATCATCATCCCGACGCTCATGAACACGTTGAGGGCGCTCGCCGCCAGCGACTGCTTGCCGAGCACGTCGCGGGCGAACTCGGGCAGCAACAACGTCGAGGTGGCGATCGCCAGGCCCATCACCGTGGTGAGCACCATCAGCGAACGCAACGGTTCGGTGCCCAGCGCGACCCGGGCACCGTCGCGGATCGCGCCGCGGCGCTGGGGCGCGGCGCCGGGGGCGCGGGTCGGCAGCGGGGTGGTGCCGTAGCGCAGCACCCCGAGCGCGCAGGCGGCCGTCAGCAGCCAGAAACCGCCGCCGGTGCCGAACGCTTGGATGACCACGCCACCGAAGAACACCCCGGAGATCGTCGACACCATCATCCCGAGGTTCTGCAGGGCGACGGCCTGCATCAACCGGTTGGCGGGCACGATCGCCGGAACGAGTGCCTGCAGCAGCGGCATCAGCATCGCCGGGGTGATCGCGGTGACGAACGCCGCGGCCATCGCGATCGGCACGGTCATCGCGTCGGCGGTGACGATCAGCGCCGTCGCCGCGAACAGCACGGCGCTGACGGCGAACAGCACGACACCGAGGCGGCGGGGGTCGTGCCGGTCGGCGAGCGACCCGGCCCACGCCGACAGCAGCAGCGGCGGCAACCCGATCACGATGCCGAGCATCGCGGTCGCCGGGTTCCAGTCGGTCAGGTCACCGATCAGCCACACGAACACGAACCGGCTGGTGCCGAACGCCACCGCCGACAGCACGTTGGCGAGCATCACCCCGTTGAACGCCGGGATGGCCAGCAGGCCGCGAACGCCGCTGCCGCCCGGCTCACCGCCGGTCTCGAGGATGGGGGCCGGTGCGGTCACCGCTGCAGCCTGCCACCCGTGCCGCGTCCGCCCCGGGTCGGACATCTCGTCGGTCAGGGGAGCCAGGCCCGGGCGTCGGCCATCATCTCGAGGCGTTGGGTGTGGCCCATCGGGTAGCCGTGCTGGGACACCGCCCATCCGGCGTCGTGCAGCACGGCCGCCGCGGCGCGCCCGCGGGCGGGCGGCATGATCGTGTCGAGTTCGCCGACCTGGATCAAGGCCGGCCGCCCCCGTCCCGAGCCGGACGCGACGTCGAGCGCCACACCGGCGACCGCCGGCAGCTCGCAGCACATCGCCCACACCCCCCCGTAGCGGGGGGCGCCGGTGCGCAGCACCAGCGCCAAGGCGAGCAGCCCGCCCTGCGAGAAGCCGCCGATCACGGTGTGCTCGGGGCCGATCCCGGCGGCGGCCATCTCGGCCCGGGCGAGCTCGTCGACGGCGTCGACGGCGGCGACGAACGACCCCGCGACCGGGACCCCGTCGACACGGTCGTACCACGACGCCCCGTCACCTTCGGGCAGGTCGTGGATCGCCCGCGGGCAGACGGCGCTGTAGCGCCCGTCGGGGTCGATCAGCGGGACGTAGGCGGCGAGGTGGTGCTGCTCGGAGCTCCAGCCGTGCATGAGCAGCAGCAGCCGCTCGGCACCCGGCCTCGTGATCCGGTAGGTGGTGAGTGCCATGCCGGCCTATGCGCCGAGGTGGATGCCGAGCTTCGGCAGCACCTCGGTGGCGGTCATCTCGAGTTGTTCGTCCATCTGGTCCTGGGTGAGGCCCGGCATGTCGAAGAACAGCACGAAGTGTTCGACGCCGACCTCGTCGCGGTAGCGGGCCATCAGCTCGGCGCAGTCGTCGGGGCTGCCGATCAGCATCATGTCCTGCTCGATCGAGTCTTCGAGCGTCGGCTCGAACGCGAACGGCACCGGGCTGCCGTCGGGCAGGCGGTAGGCCCGGAACCGCCCGTAGGGGGCGAGGAACCGGATCCATTCGTCGTGCGGGTTGCGGGCGCCGCGCTTGGCGTCCTCCATCGTGCGCCCGACGTGCATGTTGATCGCCAGGCAGCGGCCCTCGCCGCGTCCGAGCTCCCAACCGCCGGCGGCGGCCTTGGCGCCGAAGTCGTCCCACCACTTCTTGGTGTCGGCGATGCCACGGGCGGGGATCACGGCGTGATGTCCGACGCGAGCCGCGTAGTCGAGGGTGGGGGGCGACGTGACGGCCTGCCACACGTCGATCGGGGCGATCGGCTTGGGGATCAAGGTGAGGTCCTGCACGGTGGAGCCGCGGTCGGGGATGCCCGGCGGGGGCAGCACGAAGTGCTTGCCGCTGAACGAGAACGTCTCGTGGTACCAGGCCGCCTTGATGATCTCCATCGACTCCTCGAAGATCTCGCGGTTGATCCGGTCGAGTTCGGCCGACATCTCGTTGTCGCCCGAAGCGACGACGCCGCCGAGCGACTGCGCCTCGCGCGGCACCGTGCCGCGCCCGACCCCGAACTGGATCCGGTTGTCGGTGAGGATCTGCATCATCGCCGCGTCCTCGGCGAGCCGCAGCGGGTGCCACTGCGGCACGACGTTGAACATCTGGCCGAGGCGCAGCCGTTGCGTCTCCTTGGCGAGGTGCAGGCCGAACAGGATCAGGTTGGGGGTGACCTCGTAGCCCTCGTACTGGAAGTGGTGCTCGGTCAGCCACATCGTGTCGTAGCCGAGCCGGTCCATGGTCTTCGCCCAGTGGGTGAGGTGGCGGTAGCAGGCGAGGTAGTCGTCGTTGCCGTACCGGCGGTCGACGGGCAACGGCCCGTCTCGTCCGGCGTCCGGCATCGGGACGCTCCCGTAGAAGTTGGCGTCGATCCGCATCGCGCCAGTCTCGCAGGCGGGGTCCGTGCCGTGCTGAATCGTGGTGCTGAATCGTGGTGCTGAATCGTGGTGCTGAGTCGTGGTGCTGAGTCGTGGCGCCGGCGCCCGCAGCACCGGCGGGCCGGCCGAGCGGCGCTTCGGGCCGTTGGCCCCTGCTGGCGGGTGGCACCCGTCGTTAGCGTTGGTGGCGGAGGAGCGACGATGGACGACGTCGGTTACGGAGCCGTGCTGCGGCCCGAGTGGGCGGTCGAGATGGTGCGCAGCGAGCACCGTGTCGACGGGTCGCGGGTGTACACGGTGCACGAAGCGGTGGCCGCCGAGGCGGCGTCGACCCCCGGGTACTCGCCGGCGCCGCTGCTGCTGTTGCACGGGGTGGGCAACAACGGGGCGGTCTGGGGCCCGGTGCTGTCGTCGCTGGCATCCGTCGGCCCGGTGATCGCCCCCACGATGTCACCCGAGCTGCTCGAGGGCGACCTCGATGTCGATCGCGACGGCCCCGACGACGAGCACCGGCGAGCCGTCGGGCAGCTGGTCGACTGGCTGGCGGCGCTGGCCCCACCCCCGTGGCGCCTGGTCGGGCACTCGATGGGCGGCGTGCTCACCGGGCTGATCATGCGTACCCATCCCGAGACCGTGTCGAGCGCCGTGCTGCTGAACGCGCCGCTGCCGGGCACGGTGACCCGGTTGCGCAGCCGCGACACGCTCGACCGCAACGGGCGGGCGCTGCTGGCGATGAAGGGCCTCGCCCAGGTCACCCGGTTCGGCCGGCCGCGACTGCCGAGGTTCCTGCGCGGCACCGAGCTGGCGATCGTGCGCACCGCCCTGCGGGGGTTCGTGCACGACCCCGGCGCACTCGACACCCGCGTGATCAGCCGGGCGATCCTGCGGTCGCGCACCACCGACGGGGTCGACTTCCTGCGGCTCGCCCGCGGGATCCCGCCGTGGGAGTCCGACCCGTGCGAGTCGAACCCGATCACGGTGATCCTCGGTGGCGACGATCCGCTGGTGCCGGTGTCCGACCACGCCGCGATCGCCCGGGCGTACCCGGCGGCCGACATCCACGTGCTGGCCGACTGCGGCCACTTCGCCCACCTCGAACAGCCCGGGCCGGCGCTCGAGCTGATCGCCGGCTTCTTCGCCGCGACCGCCGCGGTGTGAGCCTCCCGGGCGTGCCGGCCGGTACCGCTTCGGCCCGGTTGACGGCATGCTGGACCCCGCGAGACGATCGGAGCCGACGGAGGCGAGCAGCAATGGCGACCCAGGAACGAGAGATGCGTTTCGAGCACCGGATGAGCGATGCCGAGGCGTTGATGTGGAACATCGAGAAAGACCCCTGGTTGAACCCGAGCGGGGCGGCGGTCGTGATCCTCGACCGGCCACTCGACCGCGAGCACTTCCTGCAGACGATGCGGGTGGCGACGGCGGCGATGCCGCGGCTCTACGAACGCGTGGTGCCGGGGCTCGGCCGGCTGGCGACCCCGGCGTGGGTACCCGACGCCGAATTCGACCTCGACTTCCACGTGCGGTTCGTGCGCCTGCCCAAGCCGGGCACCGAGCGCCAGCTGTACGACATGGCCGCCAAGCTCTACCAGGAGCCGTTCGACCGCACCCGGCCGCTGTGGCGGTTCGTCGTGATCGACGGCCTCAAAGGCGGCAAGTCGGCGATCTACTCGATCCTGCACCACGCCGTCGCCGACGGCATCGGGCAGTTGCGCATGGCCGAGCTGTACCAGCAGCTGTCGCCCGACGAGCCGGCGCCGCCCGACGTCGATCTCGACGCCGTCATCGCCGAGGCGGTCGCCGCCCACTCACACCGCCAGGTCGGCGGCGATCTCGGCGAGAACCTGCTCGAGTCGACCGTCGGGTCGTTCGCCCACGTCGCTCGCCGCCAGCTCGGCATCGCCCGCCGGGTGGCCGACGAGGTCAAGGCCTGGCCGGGCGACCCGGGTCGCGTCGCCACCAGCCTCGAGCAGGTCGTCCACGCCGCCAAGTCCACCGTCGGGGCCGCCCTCGGCACGGGTGACGAGGTGCACGGCGGGTCGCCGTTGTGGGCCAACCGGTCGCGCCACCGCCACTTCGAGACGGTCCGGGTGCCGCTCGACGACTTGAAGGCCGCCTCGAAGCGCCTCGACGCCACGATCAACGACCTGTTCCTCGCCGCGATGGTGGAGGGTGCCGTTCGCTATCACTCCGACCGCGGTGTCGAGGTCGACGCCTTCAACAGCAGCTTCGTGCTCAGCACCCGTACCGACGACGCCGTCGGCGGCAACTCGTTCACCCCCGTGCCGGTCCAGCTGCCGGGCGCGCCGATGCCGCTCGCCGACCGGGTCGCCGACGTCAGCACCCGGGTGGCCGCCAAGCGGGCGGGGATGGGTGCGGGCGGCGGCCTCGGGGCGCTCTCGGGTGTCGTCAACCTGCTGCCGACCTCGGTGGTCACCCGGGCCGCCCGTGCCCGCGCGGCACGGGTCGACTTCGCCACGTCGAACCTGCGGGGCGCGTGGTTCCCGCTCTACGTGTCGGGGGCGCTCGTGCTCGACGTGTTCTCGATGGGCCCGGTCGCCGGCACGGCGTGCAACGCGACCGCGATGTCGTACAACGGCACGTTCGGCGTCGGGTTGTTCGTCGACCCCGTCGCGATCGACGCCCCCGGCGACTTCCGCGCCGTGGTCGCCGCCGCGTTCGGCGACGTCATCGCCTTGTGACGCGAGGGGGGCGACCCCTTCGCGTCGGGACGGTCGGGGTCAGGAGGCGGGTGGGTTCCAGCCACTGACCGACTTGACCTCGAGGAACTCCTCGATGCCCCACGTGCCGCCTTCGCGGCCGTTGCCCGACTGGCCGTAGCCACCGAACGGGGCGTCGGCGCCGCGCGACTGGCCGTTCATCTCGACCATGCCCGAGCGCAGCCGCCTGGCAACGCGGCGGGCGCGTTCGGGGTCGGAGGTCTGGATGTAGTTGGTGAGGCCGTAGGGGGTGCTGTTGGCGATCTCGATCGCCTCCTCCTCGGTGTCGAACGGGATGATCGACAGCACCGGACCGAAGATCTCCTGCTTGGCGATCGTCATGTCGGGCGTGACATCGGCGAAGACGGTCGGACGCACGAAGTAGCCGGTCTCGTGGCCCTCGGGCCGCCCGGTGCCACCGGCGAGCAGGCGGGCACCCTCGTGCTCGCCGGTCGCGATCAGGCCCTGGATCTTGTTCCACTGCGCCTCGGACACCACCGGGCCGATGTGGCGGCCTTCGTTGGCGGAGTTGTCGACGGCGGTCTGCTCGGCGACCTGGGCGGCGACGGCGAGCGCGTTCTCGTAGATCGAGCGGTGCACCAGCATCCGGGTGGGGGCGTTGCACGACTGGCCGCTGTTCAAGAAGCAGTGGCGCACGCCCCGGGTGACGGCGGAGTCGTCGGCGTCGTCGAAGATGATGTTGGCACCCTTGCCGCCCAGTTCGAGCGAAACGCGCTTGACCGAGTCGGCGGCGTTCTTGGTGATCTCGATGCCGGCGCGGGTCGAGCCGGTGAACGACACCATGTCGACGTCGGGGTGGCCCGACAGCTGGGTGCCGACGCCGGGGCCGTCGCCGTTGACCATGTTGAACACCCCGGCCGGGAACCCGGCCTCGTGGACCATCTCGGCGAACAGCGCCGATGAGAGCGGGGCGACCTCGCTGGGCTTGAGCACCATCGTGCAGCCGACGCCGAGCGCCGGCGCGACCTTGAGTACCACCTGGTTCATCGGCCAGTTCCAGGGGGTGATCAGCGCGCACACGCCGACCGGCTCGTACAGGATCCGGTCGCCCGGGGCGTGATCGCCGAGCGGGCGGTCGAACTCGAACCGCTTGAGCGCCTCGATGAACGTCTTGAGGTGCCTCCAGCCGCTGCCGACCTGGGCGGTCGAGGCGAGCGAGATCGGCGCCCCCATCTCCATCGAGATGGCGGCAGCCAATTCGCCGGATCGGGCGCCGTAGATCTCCAACAGCTTCTCGAGCAGGGCGATGCGCTCGTCGGGGTCGGTCTGGCTCCAGGCCGGGAGCGCCGCCTTGGCGGCGGCGACCGCGGCGTCGGTGTCGGCCGCGCCGCCGAGTGAGATCACCGCGCACGGCTCTTCGGTGGACGGGTTGATGACCTCGAAGTCGCGCGGCACGTTCGGGTCGACCCATGCCCCGTTGATGTAGAATTTGCGTCGGTCGAGCAGCTGATCGGTGGTCATGTGGTGTCTCCTCGAAACGGAACGGTTTCGTCAAGTCTGTCACGGGTCGGGCCGAATTCCTGAAGCGGAGGCGCGGACCCGGGGGCGGTTCGTATGATCGGCCGCGTGGCGACGAACCGATCAGCTGGCCGGCACCGGCCGGAGGGGGCCAGCCGATCGTGACGCACGGCCAGGTCGTCGACCGCAGCGGCCGGCCCGTCGCCGGCCGGCTGGTCAGCAACGGTGTCGCGGCCACGCTCAGCGGGACCGACGGCAGATGGGATCTGCCCGAGTGCGACCAGCCGTTCGTCTGGGTCCACCGCGGTGGCGGGCTGGATTGCACCGACTGGTACCACCGCGCCGATGAGGAACGGGTGGTGTTCCGGATGACCGCGTCGGCCGGGCCTCGCCACCGGTTCGGGCACCTCACCGACCTGCACGTCGACGCGTCGACGGGCGCCTTCGGGCTCGGTGCGGGGGACTGCACCGCCGAACGGCTGCTGGATGTCGTCGCCGAGCTACGCGACCACTTCGGCTGCGACGCGGTGCTGGCGACCGGGGACCTCACCAACCGGGGCACGCTCGACGACTTCGTCGAGCTCCGGCGAGCGCTCGACCGGTCGCCGCTGCCGGTGTTCCTGATCCCGGGCAACCACGACCACTACGGCGACCAATTCGAGCCGGACGGACCGCCGGCCACCGGGCTCCACACCGGCTGGCGCTACGAGGCCCAGCTCGGGCCGCGCTGGTGGTCGGCGACCGAGGCCGGTCTGCGGATCGTGGCGATCGACTGGCACAGCTGGTTCCACGGCGGCGACGCCGACGTCCAGCGGGACTGGCTGGCGGCCGATTTGGCGCTGGCCGAGCCCGGTACCACCGTGTTGGTGTTGTCGCACGATCTGATGCCCCGCGACTTCTTCGACCACCTGGCGCTCGTCGCCGGGCACGTCTCGATCGCCGGTTCGCTGTCGGGCCACTGGCACACGGCGCGCGCCGAGATCTTCGGCGACGAGGTCCACCTCAACACCGGCAACCCGATGTTCGGGTCGTGGGACTGGTCGCCGCCGCACGTGCGGGTGCTCGACCTCGACGGCGGCCGGGCGGTCGGCGACCGGCTCCGGGTGACCACCAGGGCGCTGCAGGTCGAATCGGCCCACCGGGCCGCGACCTTCTCGGCGGCACCCGTGGCCGTGACGGTCGGCGAGCCGGTGCGCTGGCGGGCGACGCTGCCCGGTGTCTGCCACCTCGGCGGCCCGGTGGCGGCCGGCGCCACCGCAGCGGGCGGTCTGGTCGCCGTCAGCTGGCGCGACGAGGACCGCCTCGTCGGCGGGGTCAGCCTGTTCGGCGCCGCCGACGGGGCAAGCCGATGGGAGACCCGTCTCGACGGTGCGGTGCTCGCCAGGGTCGCGGTGGCCGGCGACGACCTGGCGGCAGTGACCATCGACGGGCAGGTCGCGGTCGTCGACCTGATGTCGGGCGAGCGGCGCTGGTCGTCGCGGCTGGACGCCCGGCGTGGCTTGTGGATCTGCGCCCGGCCGCTGGTGACCGCCGACGCGGTCGTGGTCGGTTCCGGCCATCTCCATGCCGGGCTCGCCCGAGCCGACGGCTACGAGCTGTGGCGGCGCACCGATCTGGGCAGCCACGAGATGTATCCCAGCTACGGCGACGGTGTGGTCGTCGGGGCAGGGGTGATCCTCGGTATGCCGTCGGTCGAACCGTCGCTGTACGCGCTCGACGCGACGACCGGCGACACGCTGTGGGCGACGCGGGCGACGACCGGTGGCGGCAGCCCGGCGGGGTCGCTGGTGTGGGACGCGGCGGCGAACCTGGTCTACGGGCTGAGCCACCGGCCGGAACTGTTCTGCGTCGATGCCGCCACCGGTGAGGAACGGTTCCGGGTGCCCGTCGCCGGTCACTACACCTGGTCGGCGCCCCTCGTGGTCGATGACGCGGTGTTGGTGATGGCTGCCGACGCAAGGCTGTCGTGCTTCGACGCCCGCGACGGTTCAGCGCGCTGGCAGGTCGACGTGCCGGTCGAGGAGGCCGCCGGTTTTGCGCCGTACCGGGGCCGCGGGAGGTCGTCGATCACCGGGCCGGTGCCGGCTCCCGACGGTCGGTGTGTCACCGCTGCCACCGACGGCAGCATCTGGTCGGTCGACCCCGGCTCGGGGCGGCTGGCGCGGCTCGTGCGGCTTCCGGCTGCGGTCACCGCCGCGGTCGTGATCGTCGACGGCGTGCTGGTGGTGGCGACCGCCGACGGCTCGTTGTGGGGGATCGCCGTCGAGGGGCCGTGAACTCGGCGGCGGCTCAGCCGGTGAAGTCGAGGGCCACGACGGTGCGGATCACCGGCGGGCAGTCGGGCCCCGGGCCGCAGCCTCCGGCGTCGTAGGCGATCAGTTCGATCGGGCCGGCGGGGGCGTCGAGCGTGATC
Source organism: Ilumatobacter sp. (assembly GCA_036526035.1). Lineage (GTDB taxonomy): Bacteria > Actinomycetota > Acidimicrobiia > Acidimicrobiales > Ilumatobacteraceae > Ilumatobacter. Next base: position 16,721 of record DATCZG010000069.1, read on the forward strand.
GTCGCCTCGAAGTCGGCCCACGCCCCCCAGGCCCCGGCGCGCACCGGGGCGACCCCGCCGACGAGCTCCCCGGCGGCCCACACCTCGATCGGGAACTCGCCCTCGAACACGTCGCCCTCGCCGGTGACGGTGAACGGGCTGCTCACGGTGTCGCCGGGGGCCGGGGTGTCGACGATGACGCCACCGGTGAACTCGCGGTTCACGTCGGCGCGGGTCTGTGGCGTGTCGAGGATCAACCCCTCGCCGCCGAGGAACTCGATCGGCGTGCCGTCCAACCAGAACAGCACGGCGTCGACGTCGTCGAACTGGGTGGCGGTGAAGACGATCTGGGCGACGCGGGCGGTCATCGAGAGCGTGCCGCCACCGCTCTCGAACTGCGAGGTCAGATCGACGGTCGCGATGCCGTCGGCGAGGTCGACGCCGGCGAGGCCGGTGCCCGCGGGGATCGTCGACACCATGCCGGCCAGTGTCTCGTCGCCGGTCGGGCCTGCCAGCACGGCGGCCAACGCGCCGCGCAGCACCTCGGGGCCCTCCACCTGGCGATGGGCGATCACGAGGCGCTGGTCGCGCAGGAAATAGACCGCGACGTCGACCGTGACGTCGACCGTGGTAGTGGCTGGCTCGGTGACCGGTGCGGTCGTGTCGGGTGCGGTCGTGTCGGGTGCCGTCGTGTCGGGGGGCGGCGCGGTGAGCGGCGCGGACGTCGCCGCCGGCTCGTCGCCACCGCCGCAGGCGGCCAGCACCAGGCCGAGCAGCACGGTGGCGCGCAACCAGCGCATCACGACCTCCTCTCAGCTCCATGGTGAGCCCCGCCCGGTTGACGGTCAAGCCGCGCGACCGGCCGGGGCGGCGCGCCGGCGAGCCGATGTGGCACGATCGTCGTGCCGCCCACCCGAGGAGTACCCGTGCCGCACGAGCGCCGTCAACATGCCCTGACCTGTCTGCGCGAAGACCGCATCATGGCGGTGCTCCGCCAGATCCCGCTCGAACACCTCGTGCCGTTGGCCGACCTGCTGGTCGAGCGCGGTGTGCGCTCGCTCGAGATCACCCACGACTATGCGCGGGCGACAGCCGACGTCGCCATGCTCGTCGACCGGTTCGGCGACCGGGCCTCGGTCGGGGTGGGCACGACCTGGACCGTCGAACAGGCCGAGTCGGCGGCCGCCGCCGGCGCCACCTTCTGCGTGCTGCCCGGTGTCGACGCACCGACGGCGCGGCGCAGCGCCGAGCTCGGCATGCTGACGCTTCCGGGGGTGCAGACCCCCGCCGAGATCCAGCTCGCGATCCGGTCGGGGGCCGACGTGTTGAAGTTCTTCCCCGCCGACCCTCCCGGTCCGGCGTGGCTCGCCCAGGTGGCCCCGGCCTACGCCCAGCTGCCGTTCATGGCCACCGGCGGCGTGACGGTCGAGTCGATGCCCGCCTTCTTCGCCGCCGGGGCGATGGCGGTGGGGATGGGCGACACCTTGTTCGGCAGGTTCGACGACCTCGCCGGTGCCCGAGCGATGATCGACCGGGCCGTCGCCGTCGCCCGGGGGTGACCGCCCGCTCGCGGGTCGGGTCAGCCGGCGGGCGGGTCTGCCCGGCCGAGCTCGAGCTGCACGGTGGTGAGCCCCGCCAACATGCGGGCGTACAGCGGCAGCCGATCGGGCGCACAGCACCCGACCTGGAGCGCCCCGATCATGCCGCCCGCCTCCTCGAGTGTCGCCGTGACCGCCGCGGGGCGGTCGGCGGGGTCGCCGGCGACCGCCGCCCGCACCGTCTCGAGCCGGTCGCCGAGCGCCGCCATGCGCGGGCTGCGCCCCGGATCGCAGCAGCGTTCGTCGAGTTCCCTCCAGGCCGCGAGCACCGCAGCCATCACGGTGGCCGGCGTCGCAGCGGGATCAGGCGTCGACGTGGCGGTCACGAGACCGAAGGGTACTGCGCGGTGCTGCCCCGTATCTGCCGGATCGCTGACCGCCGGCTCGTCGCGGCGCCGAGCACGGCGGCCGGACGCGCCACGTCGGGCCGCAGCTGCGGCCCGACGTGTCGGGGGGTCGATCGCTCGGGTCGGAAGATCAGGCGGCGAGCACCTTACGGAACCGCTCGCGGCCGGTCTCGAGCGCGTCCTTCATCGGGACGGGCAGACGGGCCTCGATGCGGTCGGCGACCGGCTCGAAGCGGTCGGTCATCCGCTGTACCACCGGCTCGAAGCGGCTCTGGAACTCGGACATGCGGGTCTCGCCCTTGACCTTGGCCTCCTCGAGGAAGTTCGGGTAGGTCGCCTTGTCGGCGGTGCCGCGGCGCACGAGACGGTCCTGGACGACGACGCCCATGCCGACGTAGGTGTGGGTGACGTCGCGCACCAGCTTCACGGCATCGGCCATGGCGCCCTCGACCCGGGCGACGAACTCGTCGGCAGCGGTCGGGGCGACTTTGGTGGTCGGCTTGTCGGCGACCGGCTTCTTCGGGGCCGACTTCTTGGCGACCGGCTTGCGGGCGCTCGCCGTCTTGCTCGCCGTCTTGCTGGCCGTCTTGCTGGTGCTCTTGGTGGTTGCCATGGGGGGTCCTCGTGTGGTCGGTGGCGTGACGCCGTTCCTTTGTCGATTCCAACCTATCGAGGTGTGCTAACTATTGCAAGCACGCGCTAGCAGAAGTTGCTGATGGTCGGTCGGGCACCGGGGACCCGGTCACCTCCCGTCGACGACCCGTTCCAGCACCACTCGCAGGCCGCCCATGTCGGGGCGCGTCCAGATCATGGTGCCGTCGACGTCGAGCCGCCTGACCACCTCGACCCCCGGCATCCCGACCGGGCGCAGCACGAACGCCCCACCCTCGTACGACGCGACGACATGGATCGGGGTCGTGAAGTCGAACACCGACACGTCGTGCACCCCGTGCTCCGCGGTGCCGTCGGCGCGGGCGTCGGCGATCGTGCCGCCGCCGCAGTCGACGATGCGGTCGCCGCACTGTTCGATGCGCTCGGAGTACGACAGGATCGGGTCGTCGGGGGCGACCGGCCGGCCGCCGCGCTCGGCGCCGATCGCACGCCACACGCCGCGCAGGTCGGGCGCCCCGGCGCTCAAGGGCTCGTCGCAGCCGGCCAGGACGGGCGGCGGGAAGGCGTCGCCGTAGCCACCGGGAGGCGTGTGGGCGATGGGGATGTCGTCGGCGCGCACCGCGCGCACCGTAGCGTCCGTGTCGCGCCAGGCACAGCGGTGTGCGGTGCCACTCGGCGACGGTCGATGGAGACCGCTCGGCGATAGGTTGCCCCTTCGCATCTTCGACCCCCTGGAGCACCACGTGGATCGCACCGCCCTGCGGGAGGCGCTCGCCGCCCTCGCCTCGAATCACATCTGGAGCTGGCAGTTCCGCACCGGCGACCTCCTCTCGTCGCTGCCGACCGCCGGCCCCGACCGTCACCCCGTCCGGGCGGTGCGGGCCCTCGACGACGCCCAACTCGACGCCCTGCTGGCCGACGACGGGTTCGCCGCCGCGGTCGCCGCCCGGACGGCGTCGCTCGACGAGGTCATGCGCACCGCGGTGACCAACCCCGAGATCGTGTACTTCTCGCCCGAGTTCGGCATCAGCGAGGTCGTGCCGCAGTACTCCGGCGGCCTCGGGATCCTCGCCGGCGACCACCTCAAGTCGGCGAGCGACCTGGGCACGTCGCTGGCGGGCGTCGGGCTGTTCTACCGGCACGGCTTCTTCCGGCAGTTCATCGAACTCGGCCAGCAGGCCGAGCGCATCGACACCTACGAACCGGCCGACTTCGGCTGCGTCGACACCGGGATCGTGGTCGAGGTGCCCGTCGCCGACCGGCTCGTCGCCGCCCGGGTGTGGCGCCTCCAGGTCGGCCGTGTCCCGCTGCTGCTGCTCGACACCGACCTGCCGGTCAACTCCGCCGACGACCGGGCGATCACCGACCGGCTCTACAGCGGCGACCAGCTGCACCGCCTCGAGCAGGAACTGGTGCTCGGCGTCGGGGGTGCCCGCGCCGTCACGGCGATCGGCTGGAGGCCCGGCGTCTACCACTCGAACGAGGGCCACGCCGGGTTCCTCACGCTCACCCTGCTCGACCAGGCCCGCGCCCCCGGCGCAGCGGCCAGCCTGGCCGAAGCCGTCGAGCTGGTCAAGCCGCGGGTGCTGTTCACCACCCACACGCCGGTGCCGGCGGGCATCGACCGGTTCCCCCGTGACCTGATCGATCCCCATCTCGCCCCCTGGGCGCGGGCGTGGGGCGAGTCGATCGACACGTTGGCGGCGCTCGGCGAAGACCCGCACGACGGCGCCGACGTGTTCAACATGGCGGCGCTGTGCCTGCACATCGCGTCGCGCGCCAACGGTGTCTCGCAGTTGCACGGCGAGGTCAGCCGCGGGCTGTTCGCGATGGTGCCGGGGGGCAGCGCGATCACGTCGGTGACCAACGGGGTGCACGCCCGCACCTGGGTGAGCCCCCAGCTGCAGGACCTGTTCGACGCCCGGCTCGGCGACGGGTGGGACCGCGGCGACGCCACCGCCTGGTCGCGCATCGACGACGTGCCCGCCGACGTGATCGTCGCCGCCCGGGCCGCGACCCGTGCCCCGCTGGCGGGCCTGCTGGCCGATCGGGCCGGCGTCACCCTCGACCCCGATGCCCTGGTGGTCGGGTTCGCCCGGCGCTTCGCCACCTACAAGCGGGCCAACCTGTTGCTCCGCCAGGCCGACGCCCTCGCCGGCCTGCTCGCCGCCGACGACCACCCGGTGCACATCGTGTTCGCCGGCAAGGCCCACCCGGCCGACCTGCCGGGCAAGGGCCTGCTGGCCGACATCGTCGCCTTCGGCGGCACGCCGGCCGCGAACCATCGGTTCAGCTTCCTGCCCGACTACGACATCGCCGTCGCCCGGGCGATGTATTTCGGTTGCGACCTCTGGTTGAACAACCCGGTGCGGCCGCGCGAGGCGTCGGGCACCAGCGGTGAGAAGGCGGCCCTCAACGGCGTGCTCAACTGCTCGATCCTCGACGGCTGGTGGGCCGAGATGTCCGACGGCCGCAACGGCTGGGACATCCCGACGTCGGATGCCGTGCTCGACGACGTACGCGACGACGACGAGTCGGCGGCGACCCTGGCCCTGCTGGCCGAGATCGCGGCCGAGTTCCACGCCGACGGGCGCGGACGCCCGAGTGCGGCATGGATCGAGCGCATGCGGCACAACTGGCGCACCCTCGGGCCGCTGGTGACCGCGGCCCGCATGGTGGCCGACTACGAGCGCACCCTGTATCGGCCGATGCTCGACGCCCAGCGCCGTTGAACGGTCGACCCACGGTCAGGCGGACAGCCCGAACCTCGGGTAGTCGCCGGTGACCATCGCCGCGTACCCCCACCCGCGGTAGACGTAGTTGCCGAACCGCACCAGGAAGTCGCGCATGCCGCGCGGCCAGGCGCCGGTGAACAACACGGCGAACCAACCGGCACCGCCGGCAGGCCGAGGCGCACCGGTGGGTAGGCGCCGTCGTCGTCGGGCCCGGTGGCGAAGTCGAACGGCGGGTACACCTCGGAGAAGCCGAGCACGAAGCCGGTGGTGCGGCTGTTGTAGCGCTCGTACAACGCCACCACGCCGTACAGACCGGGATGCAACTTGCCGGTGACGACGAACATCCCCCAGTAGACCAAGGACGCGGCGCGCGACAGCGCCTGCAGGGCGCTCAGGATGACCAGGTGGGGTACCGCCAGCAGCCAGTTCACGAGCGGGCGCCACCGCGCCAGCTCGTACGGGGAGTCGACGACCAGATGGTCGCCGGGGGAGGGGGCGCAGGCGTGTTCATGGGGGCCTCCGGTGCGTCGAGGGGTCTGTGGTCCATTCTGAACGAGGGCGCCACCGACGACCAGGCCTCGGCTCGGCCATCCCCGGTGGCGGGCACCGGTGTCGCTTGTAGGGTCGCACGGGTGACGACGCGGGTGACGATCGGTGTGTCGAGATGACGGCGACCGGTGCGATCGACGCGCTGAAGCAGCGCGTCGTGACGGCGACGACCGGGCTGTTCTCGCACGGGCCGCGATCGCTCGAGCACACGCTGTCGTACGCGCCCGACCCCGGCCTGCTCGGGCCCGACTCGGTGTCGTGGCGGGTGATCGGCGACCCGACCGCCTTCGTCGGTGGGATCCGGGCGCTCTTGGTGCAAACCGCCCACCCCGAGGTCGTCGCCGGCGTCGAGCAGCACTCGCGCTATCGCGACGATCCGCTCGGCCGCCTGACGCGCACCGCCGTGTACGTGACCGAGACCACCTACGGCGCGATGGCCGAGGTCGAGGCGGCGGTCGCCACGGTGCGCACCGCCCACCGGCCCGTGCACGGCCGCAGCGAGCGCGACCGCCCCTACTCGGCCGGCCAACCGGAGATGGCGGCCTGGGTGCACAACGTGCTCACCGACTCGTTCCTGACCGCCTACCAGGCGTACGGGCCTCGGCGCCTCACACCGGCCGAGGCCGACCGGTTCGTCGCGGAACAGACCCGGATCGGGGCGATGCTCGACGCCGCCCCGCTGCCCACCACGGCCGCCGAGCTGGCCGACTGGGTGAACGATCACCCCGACCTCACGAGCACTCGCTCGCAGGCCAACGCGATCGACTTCCTCCGTGACCCTCCGCTGTCGCCGCCGGTCAAGGTCGGCTACCGGCTGCTGTACCAGGCGGCCGCGGCCACGATCCCGCGGCCTCTCGCCGAGGTGATCGGGGTCCGTCCCGGCCGCGGCGCCGAGCGGGTCGGCAGGCGCGCGGTCGCCGGCTTGCGCTGGGCGCTGGGGTCGTCGCCGGCGTGGCATCTGGCGTTGGTGCGCTCGGGCGCCCCGGTGCCGCCCGGCCTGTTCCGTCAGCCCCTGCCGCCCGAGGCGCAGGCCCTGCTCGGCGACGCACCCCGGTGACGGCTGCCGCAGCGCGAGCCGGGAAGCGTCAGCGAGCCGGGAAGATTCAGCGGGCCAGGAAGATCACGTCGGCCGGGGTCGCCATCGACGCCGGGTCGATCGTGGGCCCGCCGTCGAACACCTGGTCGAGGAACCTCGTCACGTAGCTGTTGGTCAGCTCGGCGGCCCGCCCGGCGTCCATGTCGCCGGGGGAGCAGCCCTCCACCGCGAAGTCGGCGATCGTCGAGACGATCAACTCGGGCACCGCCGGCAGGGTCGGGAGGAAGTCGACGTACGCGCACAGGTCGGTGAAGGTCTGGTGCTCGGCGGCGACCAACTCGACGCGGTAGGCGGGGCTGACGGTCGAGCGGTCCCACAGCCGGGTGACGTTGGGGTCGACCGGCGTGGTGACGTCGTCGGTGCCGACCACCACCATCATCGGTACCGGGATCGACGCCAGCAGGTCGTCGGTGAGCAGCCCCGACCCGACGGCCGGCGCGAGCGTGACGATGGCGTCGACCCGCGGGTCGGGCTCGATCTCGCCGAGCGGGCCGTCGAACCCGGTGACCATCGCGATCGCGGTGAAGCCGCCGAGCGAATGCCCGGTGACGGCGATCCGCTCGGCGTCGACGTGCGCGGCGTACGCCCCGGCGACCGGATCGGCCGGATCGACGAAGGCGTCGATCACGCGGGCGACGTCGCTCGGCCGGTCGATGGCGATCTGCGCCGGGTCGGCGGGCGTGCCGAGGAACCGTTCGAGCACCGTGTTGCCGGTGTGGTCGGGGGCGACGACGACGTAGCCCTGGCCGGCGAGGGCCTCGGTGTAGGACGAATGGACGTACCGCAGCCCGCCGCTGCCGTGCGAGTAGACCACCAGCGGGAACGACGCACCGGTCGCGATCTGGTCGGCGGTGGCCGCGAACGCCGTCGGCGACTCGTAGTACACGCCGGGCAGCAGCGTGTACTGCTGCGGGGCCAGCCCGGCGGTGTCGACCGCGGCATCGATCGGGAACCACACGTCGACGGTCAGCGGGCGGTCGCCCGAGGGGTCGGGGATCGTGACGGTGGCGACACCGACCGGGTAGGGCCCGGGCCCGACGGGGGCCCAGGCTGCGGCCGGCACGGTGGCGGGCACGGTGGCGGGCACGGTGGCGGTGACCGGCGGTGGCGCGGTCGTCGGCGCGCTGTACGGCGGGGCGCTCGACGCAGCGGCCGCGGTTCCGGCGGTGTCGTCGGCGCTCGACGAGCATGCCGTCGACGTGGCGAAGACCAAGGCGGCGAGGATCAGGAACGGGCCGAGGCGGCGGATCGTCATGTCGTCAGGTTGCCACCGATCGCGGCCGGGGCGTCAACCAGGCGCCGCATCGCCGGCGCACCCGGCGGTCGGGCTCGGTTCGGTGAGCCGCCGTCGGAGCTCGACGTAGACCTCGTCGCCGGCGAGCGCTGCCAACTCGCCGGCGAGCGAGTCGACGACCCGCCGGTCGCCGGAGTAGGCCGGCCCACCGCGCTCGGTGCAGCACCAGGCCATCGTCGTGCCGTGGTCGCCCCAGTCGGCCCGCGTCCAGCGCCGCACCGTGGCCGACTCGGTGTCGTCGCCGGTGCGGTCGTCGGGGCGCCAGTCGACCCGTAGCGGCAGCTGCCAGCACACCGACGGTTTCCACTCGATCGGTGACTCGCCGCCCGCCAGCGCCGCGATGTGCAGCGCACAACCGGACCCACCGGCGAACCCCGGCCGGTTGAGGAAGATGCAGGCCCCGTCGACGACCAGGGTGTGGTCGCGGTCGTCGTCGCGGAAGACGCCGATCACACCGTCGCGGGTGCCGGTGTGGGCGAGGTGGTGGAACTGCCACTGCTCGGGTGCGAGTGCGGCGGCGTACGCGGCGAGGTTCATCGCCTCCTGTTCGCCGTCGGGTCCGTCGCCCAGATGGGCACCGAGCGAGCAGCAGCCCTGGTTCAACTCGGCGGCCGGTTCCGGCAGGATCCCCTGGCAGCCGTCGCCGAACAGGCATCGCCAGTTCGACTCCAGGAACTCGCGCTCGAACCGCCAGCGGGTGGCGCCGTCGACGATCTCGATGAAGGCGTCGCTCATCGTCGGATCTTCCCACGCCGGCCGCCCCATCTGAGTGAGTGAGTGCTCACTCAGTCGGGTAGGCTGTGGCGGTGCCGATTGCCGCCGCGACCACCGAAACCAGCCGCCGGGCGGCGCCGATGCCGCCCGGGGAACGGCGGGCGGCGATCATCGCCGCGGTGTTGCCGTTGCTCGTCGCGCGCGGCGCGGCGGTGACGAGCCGCGAGATCGCCCACGCCGCCGGGGTCTCGGAGGGCACGGTCTTCAACGTGTTCGCCGACAAGCACGAACTACTCGCTGCCGCGGTCGAGGCGGCCGTCGATCTCGGGCCGTTCGAGCAGGCGGTGGCGGCGATCGACCCCGCCGCCCCGTTCGAGCGGCGCCTCGTGTTGGCGACCGAACTGATCCAGCGGCGCATCGTCGACATCTGGAAGCTCATCTCGCAGCTCGGCCCGGAGGGCCAGCCGCCCGATCGGCGGCCGCTCCCCGACAGCCGGGCGCTCGCCGACCTGTTCGCCGCCGACCCGAAGCAGGTGCGGCTCGACCCCGCCGACGCCGCTCGGCTGCTGCGGGCGTTGACGCTGTCGCTGACCCATCCGATGCTGACCGCCGAACCCCTCGACGCGGCGGCGATCGTCGATCTGTTCCTGCGCGGTGCCGGCCGCGAGGCGGGCCGGCCGTGAACCTGCGCCGGCTCCTGCGCACCCACCTCGCGCCCTACCGCCGGATGCTGTGGCTGGTGGTGGTGCTGCAGGCGATCCAGACCGCGGCGACCCTCTCGCTGCCGACCCTCAACGCCAAGCTCATCGACGAAGGGGTGCTGCGCGGCGACAACGGGTACATCTGGCGCGCCGGGGCGGTGATGATGGGCTTCAGCCTCGTGCAGATCGTGTTCGCCTCGGCCGCCGTCTGGTTCGGGGCCCAGGCCGCGATGGGGTTCGGACGCGACCTGCGCCGCGACCTGTTCCACCAGGTCACCGACTTCTCGGCCCGCGAGATCGGCCGGTTGGGGGCGCCGTCGCTGATCACCCGCATCACCAACGACGTCCAACAGGTCCAGATGCTGGTCGTGCTGTCGACCACGATGATGATCACCGCGCCGTTGACGATGGTGATCGGCATCGTCCTCGCCATGCGCGAAGACCTCGGCCTGTCGGTGATCCTCGTGTTCGCGATGCCCGGCGCCGTGCTGCTGCTGGGCACGATCATCGCCCGCATGGTGCCCGCCTACCAGTTGATGCAAGAGCGCATCGACCGGGTCAACGGTGTGTTGCGCGAGCAGATCACCGGGATCCGGGTCGTGCGGGCGTTCGTGCGCGAACCCCAGGAGGCCGAGCGCTTCGCCCGCGCCAACGCCGAGCTGACCGACACGGCGTTGCGCGCCGGGCGGTTGTCGGCGGCGACGTTCCCGACGATCACGTTCATCATCAACGTCAGCAGCCTCGCCGTGCTGTGGCTCGGCGCCGACCGCATCGCGGCGGGCCAGCTGCAGATCGGCTCGATGGTCGCCTACCTCACCTACCTCATCCAGATCCTGATCGCGGTGGTGATGGCGACGTTCATGGCCTCGATGATCCCGCGCGCCGCGGTCGCCGCCGACCGCATCGCCGAGGTGCTCGACACCGAGTCGTCGGTGGTGCCGCCCGCCGATCCGGTCACCGAGGTTCCCGAGCGCGGCACCCTCGAGTTCCGCGACGTCGACTTCCGCTACGCCGGTGCCGAGCAGCCGGTGTTGAGCGCCATCTCGTTCCGGGTGGCGGCCGGCCAGACCACTGCGATCATCGGCAGCACCGGGTCGGGCAAGTCGACGCTCGTCAACTTGATCGTGCGGTTGTTCGACGCCAGCCGCGGCACGGTGCTCGTCGACGGCGTCGACGTGCGCGACCTCGACCCCGACCTGCTGTGGGGCAAGGTCGGCTACGTCCCCCAGAAGGCCTATCTGTTCTCGGGCACCGTGGCGTCCAACCTGCGCTTCGGGCGCCCCGACGCGACCGACGGCGAGCTGTGGCAGGCGCTCGAGATCGCCCAGGCGGCGGGGTTCGTGCAGGCGATGCCCGACGGCCTCGACAGCGTGATCGCCCAGGGCGGCAGCAACGTGTCGGGCGGTCAACGCCAGCGGCTCTCGATCGCCAGGGCGCTCGTCGCGAACCCCGAGATCTTCGTGTTCGACGACTCGTTCTCGGCGCTCGATCTCGCCACCGACGCCCGCCTGCGTGCCGCGCTCGAACCCCACACCAGGGCCGCCGCGGTGGTCATCGTGGCGCAGCGGGTGTCGACCATCGCCGATGCCGATCAGATCCTGGTGGTCGAGGACGGCCGCATCGTCGGCCGGGGCCGCCACGCCGACCTGATCGTCGGCTGCCCGACGTACGCCGAGATCGTCGCGTCGCAGCTCGGCGAAGGAGCGGTGGCGTGAACGACCCCCGCCCACCCCACGCCGGCGACGACGACGACGCCGTGCTCGCCACGACGGGCCGGGCGGCGCGCCGCGGCAGTTTCGGCCCCAGCGCCGGTGCCGGCATGCCGATCGAGAAGAGCAAGGACTTCGGCGCCGCACTGCGCCGGCTCGGCCAGATCCTCGGCACCGAGGTGCACCGGCTGGCCCTGGTCGCGGTGCTCACGATCGCCAGCGTCGGCCTGGTCGTGCTCGGCCCGCGTCTGTTGGGCCAGGCGACCGACATCATCGTCAGCGGCGTCATGGGGGGCGGTATCGATTTCGCCGCCCTGCACCGCAAGCTCGTCGTCGTGGCGGTGATCTACCTCGTCGCGTGGGCGTTGGGGTACATCTCGGCGTTCATCCTCGCCGGGGTGCTGCAGCGTTCGATGTACGCCCTGCGCGAATCGGTCGAGCACAAGATCAACCGGCTCCCGCTCAGCTACGTCGACGGCGAGCAGCGTGGCGACCTGCTGAGCCGGGTCACCAACGACATCGACAACCTGTCGCAGAGCCTGCAGCAGACGCTGAGCCAGATCCTCAGCTCGTTGCTCACGGTGGTGGGCGTCACCGTGATGATGTACACGATCTCACCGCTGATGGCCACGATCGCCCTGGTCACGGTGCCCACCTCGATCTGGTTGATGAAGGTCATCGGCACCCGGGCGCGCCCGCGGTTCATGGCGCAGTGGCGTCACACCGGCAGCCTCAACGCCCAGGCCGAGGAGGTGTTCACGGGGCACGCGATCGTGAAGACCTTCGGGCGTCAACGCGACGTCGAGGCCCGCTTCCGCGACGACAACGACCAGCTGTACGAGGCCAGCTACACCGCCCAGTTCACCGCCAGCCTGATCCAGCCGATGATGGTCTTCATGGGCAACATCCAGTTCATCCTGATCGCCGTGGTCGGCGGGCTGCGGATCTCGAGCGGCGCGATGTCGGTCGGCGACATGCAGGCGCTCATCCAGTACGCCCGCCAGTTCAGCCAGCCGCTCACCCATCTGGCGTCGATGACGGCGACGTTCCAGTCGGGCATCGCCTCGCTCGAGCGGGTGCTCGAGCTGATCGACGCCGACGAGCAGACGCCCGAGCAGGCCGACACCGTCGGTCCGTCGCCGGTGCGCGGCCGGATCGTGTTCGACGACGTCCACTTCTCCTACGTCGCCGGCCAACCACTGATCGAGGGGCTCGACGTGGTGGTCGAGCCCGGGCAGACCGTCGCCATCGTCGGCCCCACCGGGGCCGGCAAGACCACGCTGGTCAACTTGTTGATGCGGTTCTACGACCTCGATGCGGGCACGATCAGCCTCGACGGGCGCGACATCGCCGGCTTCCCGCGCCGGGAGCTGCGCTCGAAGGTCGGCATGGTGCTGCAGGACACCTGGCTGTTCGGCGGCACCATCCGCGACAACCTCGCCTACGGCAACCCCGACGCCACCGACGAGCAGATCCGCGAGGCCGCCCGCGTCGCCTACGTCGATCGTTTCGTGCACTCGCTGCCCGACGGGTACGACACCGTCATCAACGACGAGGGCGACAACATCTCGGCCGGCGAGAAGCAGCTGATCACGATCGCCCGAGCGTTCCTCGCCGACCCGTCGATCCTGATCCTCGACGAGGCCACCAGCTCGGTCGACACCCGTACCGAGGTGTTGATCCAGGAGGCGATGAACGCGTTGCGCTCGCAGCGCACCAGCTTCGTGATCGCCCACCGCCTGTCGACGATCCGCGGCGCCGACGTGATCCTGGTGATGGACGGTGGGCGGATCGTCGAGCAGGGCCACCACGACGACCTGCTCGCCCACGACGGCCCGTATTCGCGCCTGTACCGGGCGCAGTTCGCCGGCCAGGCGACCTGACCGCCGGCCGACGGTGCGAGGCCGCCGCGGTGCGAGCGGTACGGTCGCGACATGGACCCGATCACCGCTCGGAAGACCTGGCGCACCCTCGAGCCGATCCACGCCATGATCTACTTCGTCCCGGAGGCGTCCGAGCGGTACCGCACGATCGGCATCGCGGATCAGTCGACGGCGTACTTCGCGTCGCGGGCGGCGCCGCTCGGGGAGGTGTCGGCCGAGACGGTGATCGCCGCGTTCTTCGTCCACAACCCCGACTCGGTGCGGGCGGCGATCCCGATGGTGTGGCAGGAGATCCGCCCGGAGGAGCTCGTGGCGGCCCGCCTGATGGCCGCCGACGCGGCCTTGCGGCGGCTGCTGGGCGGCGCGATCCACACCGCCGAGCTCGCCGCCGCCGCCGAGCTCGCCCGCGCTGCGGCGCTCGCCGCCTGCGACCGGCTCGAGGGCCGTCCGCTCTTCGCCGCCAACGCCGGGCTCGCCTGGCCGAGCGAGCCGCACCTGGTGCTGTGGCACGCCCAGACGCTGCTGCGCGAGTTCCGCGGCGACGGCCACATCTCGGCGTTGGTCACCGACGACATCACCGGCATCGAGGCGCTCGTGATGCACGGTGGCACCGGCGACGTGTCGCCCGAGGTGCAGCAGGCCTTCGGGTACTGGCCCGACGACGCCTGGACCGCGGCGGTCGATCGCCTGATCGATCGCGGGCTGCTGCTGCCCGACGGTCGGCTGTCGCCGCTGGGCGTCGAACGGCGGCAATGGGTCGAGGACCGCACCGACGTCCTGGCGTTGGCTCCCTACCAGGCGATCGGCGAGGACGGCTGCGACGAGTTGCGCCAGCTGGCCAGGCCGTTGAGCCGGGCGATCGTCGACGGCGGTGGCGTCCCGGGTTGACAGCCGGCCGGGCCGATACGTCAGGCGGAGACCGGCGGGAACGCCGGCGGCCGCTTCTCGACGAAGCTGGCGACGCCCTCGGCGAAGTCGGGCCGCCGGAACGATTCGTGCATCAACCGGTTCGCATCGGCGAGGGCGTCGCCGATCGGCAGCATCGGATGGGTGTAGATCTGGCGCTTGATCGCCGCCATCGACGCCGGTGAGGCGTTGTCGGCGAGATCACGGGCGTAGGCGAGCGTCGCGTCGATCAGTTCCTCGGGCGCGAACACCCGGTTGACGACCCCCATCGCGGCGGCCTCCTCGGCGAGGAACACCCGGCCTGACAGCATGATGTCGAGCGCCACGGCCTGGCCGACCAGGCGGGGAAGGGTCCACGACGAGCCGTGTTCGGCGATCAGGCCACGCCGGCTGAACGCCGAGGTGAACTTGGCGCCCGCCGCCGCGAAGCGGATGTCGCACGCCAGCGCGTGCACGAACCCGAGCCCGGCGCAGGCGCCGTTGATCGCCGCGATCACCGGCTTCGGGATCGTCATCGCATGGGTGTGGTTCCAGGTCGCGGCGTTGATCGCCGAGCCGCCGCTGATGCCCTGCAGCACGTCCATGTCGGCGCCGGCGCAGAACCCGCGCCCGGCGCCGGTGACGACGATCACCCTGACCTCGGGGTCGGCCGCCGCCCGGTCGAGCGAACGGAAGTAGAGCTCGTGGAGTTCGTCGTTCCAGGCGTTCAGCCGGTCGGGTCGGTTGAGGGTGATCACCGCGACCCGGTCGCGGACGTCGTACAACACGGCATTGCTCATGGGGCCCCCTCGGTAGCTGTCGGCGCCACGGTACCGACCCGGCGCCGGTCGGGTCGACGCCGACCGCGCGACCGAGGCCGCTCAGTGACCTTCGTCCCTGCCGGTGCCCGCCGGGGCGCGGGACAATGGACGTGAACCCACGGTGAGCACGAGGAGGCCAGCATGAGGAATCTCGTGGTTGGCGTCGATGGCGCGCCGGCGTCTCGACACGCGCTCGACTGGGCGGTTGCCGCGGTCGGACCCGACGGCGCGCTGCATCTGGTCGCGGCGTCCGAACCGGCGTCCGGGTTCGTCGCCGGCGAACCGCCCGAGCGGGTCGGTGCCGCGCTGCGTCGGGCGGTCACGGCGCTCGCCGCCGAGGCGGTCGGCGACCGGGTCGCCACGGTCACCGTCACGGCGTCCGCGGCGTGCGCCGCCGACGCCCTGGGGGCGGCGGCCCAAGACCACGCCGCCGACGCGATCGTGGTCGGTGCCCACGTCGCACCGCGCGCCGCGCCACGCCGGATCGGCGCCACGATCCGGCACCTGCTCGACACGCTGGCGACGCCGCTGGTGGTGGTGCCGAGCGGACCCGTCGGGGCGCTCGACGCCGGGGGCCCCGTGATCGTCGGTGTCGGCCACGGCGACGCCACCCACGCCGCGGTGCGCTGGGCCGCCCGGCTGGCGGCAGAGCGCGAGCTGGCGATCGGGCTGGTGCGGGCGACCGGTGAGCAGCCGGTGTTCGACGTCGACGGGTTGCTGAACCTGCTGGCGTACTACATCGATCCCGCCCAGCGGGCGGTGTGGACCCGCGAGGACCTCGCGATGTTCGCCGCCGAGGCCCAGGCGGTGACCGATCCCGAGATCGCGATCGGCACGACGGCCGTGCCCGGCCGCCCTGCCCACCGCCTGGTCGATGCGAGCGCCACGGCGACCCTGCTCGTGATCGGCCGGCATCGGTCGATGCTCACCGGCGACGCCCAGACGACCCGGTCGCTGCGCCACGCCCTCACCCATGCCCGCTGCCCGGTGGTGGTGATCCCCGCCGACGGTGCCGACGGGCGCGGCGGCACCCCGGCGACCGAGGGCTAACACATGGCCGCCCCGGTCGGTGCCGCCGAGTTGTCGGGCCTGACCGGCGCCGAGGTCGCGGCGCGGGTCGCCACCGGACGGGTGAACGTGCAACCCGATCGCACGTCGCGCACCTATGGCGGCATCATCGCCGGCAACATCCTCACCCGTTTCAACCTGATCGTGTCGGTGCTGGCCGCCGTGGTGCTCGCCGTCGGCCACCCGGTCGACGCCTTGTTCGCCGGGGTGATGGTGGTCAACGCGCTGGTGGGCATCGTGCAGGAGGTGCGGGCCAAGCGCACCCTCGACCGGCTGCGGATCCTGGTGGCGCCGAGGGTGTCGGTTCGCCGCGACGGTGCGGTGGTCGAGATCCCGCCCGATCAGCTGGTGGTCGACGACCTGCTGGTGCTGCGGGCGGGTGACCAGGTGCCCGTCGACGCGACGGTCGCCAGCGACGACGCGATCGAGGTCGACGAGTCGGCGCTGACCGGCGAATCCGAGCCGGTCGCCAAGCGGTACGGCGACGAGGTGCTGTCGGGCAGCGCCGTACTCACCGGCTCGGCGCTCGTCGTGACGACGCGGGTCGGCACCGACGCCTGGATCCATCGCCTCGTGACGCAGGCGAAGGAGTACATGCCGGCGACGTCCGAGTTGCGGGTCGGGGTCGACCAGATCCTGCGGGCGGTCGGCTGGGTGCTCGCGCCGCTCGCCGGGCTGCTGCTGTGGAGCCAGCTGCGCGCCAACAGCTCGACCGCCGACGGGCTGGTGGCGGCGGTCGCCGGTGTCGTCGGCCTCGTGCCCCAGGGTCTGGTGCTGCTGGTCAGCATGGCGCTGGCGGTGGCGATCATCCGCCTGGCGCGCGAGCACGTCGTGATCCAGGAGCTGTACGCGGTCGAGGGCCTCGCCAGGATCGACGTGTTCTGCGTCGACAAGACCGGCACGTTGACGACCGGCGCGATGCAGGTCGAACGCTTCGAGGCGTTGGGGGCACCGCACGGCTCGGCCGCGGCGCGCCGGGCGCTGGCGTCGTTGTCGGCCGCCGACCCCAGCCCCACCACCACCCTGCAGACGATCGGCGGGTACCTCGCCGGCGAGCCGGTCCGGTGGCCGGCGGGTGGCCACGTTCCGTTCTCGTCGGCCCGCAAGTGGAGCGGCGCCACCTTCGTGGTCGGCGACGATCCGTGCGACCCGACGTGGGTGCTGGGCGCCCCCGAGGTGCTGCTCGAGCGGTGCGATGCGTCCACCGGACGGGAGGTCGCGGCGGCGATCGACGAGGCCGTGCACGCCGCCCGGCGGGTCGTGCTGGTGGCCTCGTCCCCCGAGCCCCTCGCCGACGGGTCGCTGCCGGCGAGGCTCACGCCGCGGGCCGTCGTCACCCTGAGCGAGCAGTTGCGACCCGACGCCGAGGCGACGATGGCCTACTTCCGGCGGCAGCAGGTGGCGATCAAGGTCATCTCGGGCGACCATCCGGCCACCGTGTCGGCGGTGGCGGCCCGGATCGGGCTCGACGGTGCCGAGCGGGCGGTCGACATGCGCGAGATCGACGTCACCGACCGGGCGGCGCTCGCCCGCCTGGTCGAGCACCACACCGTGTTCGCTCGGGTGCTGCCCGACCAGAAGCGGGCGCTCGTCGAGGCGCTGCAACAGGCCGGGCACACCGTCGCCATGACCGGCGACGGCGTCAACGACATCCCGGCGCTCAAGCGGGCCGACATCGGCGTCGCGATGGACACCGCGACGCCCGCCACCAAGGCGATCTCCCAGCTCGTGCTGCTCGACGGCCGGTTCGACCGGATGCCCAGCGTGGTCGCCGAGGGCCGCCGGGTGATCGCCAACATGGAACGGGTCTCGGCGCTGTTCGTGACCAAGACGATCTACTCGGCCTTGTTCGCGCTCGCGATCGGCACCTCGGGCTCGATCTTCCCGTTCCTGCCGCGCCAGATGAGCATCGTGTCGGAGCTCACGATCGGTCTGCCGGCGTTCTTCCTCAGCTTCCGCGCCGCCGATGCCCCGTGCCGGCCCGGCTATCTGCGCCGGGTGCTGCGCTTCGCCGCGCCGGCCGGGGTCGCCGCCGGCGCCGTGACGCTGGCCGCCTACTGGGTCGCCCGCTCGGAGCTGGTCGGGGCGACGCTCGACCAGTCGCGGTCGGCGTCGACGATCGCCCTGGTGCTGTTCGCGTTCTGGGTGTTGGTGGTGTTGATGCGGCCGGTCGACCACCTCGACCGCCTGTTGTTGGGCGGGCTCGGAGCCCTGTTCGTGGCGACCTACGCGATCGCCCCGGTGCGCGACTTCTACCGTCTCGACTGGCTGCCGCCCGCCGGGTGGGTCTCGACCGGGGTGATCGTCGGTGGTGGCGTGCTGCTGGCCCAGGCGGTGCTGGTCGGTGCGGGGCGGCTCGGCCGGGCCACCTCGACCCGAGCGCCCGCCGGCCGTCACGATCCGGGCCGCCGCGGCGGGCGCAGGTAGTCTGCGGCCGCAGCGGCTCGCCGCCGCGTCGATCGCCGCTCACCGGCACGCCGAGCCGGGACGGTGACGCCTCGGCGGGGCCGTTCGACCACCCGAACGGAACGAACCGACCAGTGTCCGCCGAGGAGCCGACGATGCCCGACGATGACCCGAACCTCACGCGGCGACGGGCGTTCGACACGGCGCGGGTCGCCCACCGAGCCGTTGCGGGGGCCCGGTCGTGACGTCGTCAGTGCCGACGGCGGCCGAACTCGACGCCGCCGACCCGCTGGCGGCGTTCCGCCACCGCTTCGAGCTGCCCGAGGGCATCTATCTCGTCGGCAACTCGCTCGGGGCCATGCCGCGCGCCGCCCGCGACCACGTCGCCGCCGAACTCGACCGGTGGGGCACGACCGGGGTCGTGCCCGGCACGCCGGCCTCGACGCGCCACCACGCGCCGATCAACGCCCAGCTGGCGGCGATCGTCGGGGCGCAACCGAACGAGGTCGTCGCGATGAACGCCCTCACCGTCAACCTGCATCTGATGCTGATGAGCTTCTACCGGCCGTCGCCGACCCGGCACAAGATCCTGATCGAGGCCCATGCCTTCCCGTCCGACCACTTCGCCGTCGAGTCCCAGATCCGTCAGCGCGGCTTCGATCCGCTGACCTCGCTGGTGCTGGTCGAGCCGCGCCCCGGCGAGGAACTGTTGCACCGCGACGACGTCCTCGCCGCGATCGCCGAGCACGGTGACGAGTTGGCGCTCGTGCTGCTGCCGGGGGTGCAGTACTACACGGGCCAGGTGCTGCCGATGGCCGACATCGTCGCCGCCGGCCACGCGGTCGGCGCCTGCGTCGGGTTCGACCTCGCGCACGCCGTCGGCAACATCGAACTCGGCCTGCACGACTGGGACGTCGACTTCGCCGTGTGGTGCACGTACAAATACCTCAACAGCGGCCCCGGCGGTGTGGGGGGTGCCTACGTGCACCAGCGCCATGTCGTCGACGAGACGCTGCCGAAGCTGCTCGGCTGGTGGGGCGCGAACGTGTCGAGCCGGGTCGAGGTGGTCACCGAGGCCGATCCCGCCCGCTCCGCCGAGTCGTGGCAGGTGTCGACCCTGCCGGTGCTACCGGCGGCGGCGTTGCGCGCCTCGCTCGACATCTTCGACGAGGCCGGCGGCGTGCCGGCCCTGCGGGCGAAGTCGCGCCTGCAGATCGAGTACTTCGATCGCCGGCTGGCCGAGACGCTCGGTGACCGGGTGGTGGTCATCACCCCGTCGGCGCTGGCCGAACGCGGCTGCCAGTTCGCCCTGCGGATCGCGGCCGGCGACGGACGCCGGGTGCTCACCGAACTCGAGCATGCCAGGGTGTTCTGCGACTGGCGCGAGCCCGACGTGATCCGGGCCGCCCCGGTGCCGTTGTACAACTCGTTCGACGACATCGACCGGTTCGTGCAGATCCTCGATTCGGTGTGCCGCTGAGCGACGGCCGGTCGCTGCTCAGCGCGATCGGCGCAGGCGGTCGCACAGCGGCATCGTCGTCGCCGCCGGGTCGACGGTCCCGCCGAACGGGGCGTCGATGAAGTCGAGGCCGATCGCGTCGACGCCGTAGACCGGCTCGGCGTCGCCGGCGAAGCTGCCGGTCAGCCCGACCCGGCCGTCGAGCCGCACCTCGAGCATGGTCACGCGGTGGTCGGCGATCACGTCGAGCGCCAGCGGCCGGCCGAACCGGGTCGGGATCGGCGACCCGAGCACGCCGCCGTCGGGGCCCGCGTACCCGATCTGGACGACGCTCGAGCCGGGTCCGAGCACGAGGTACACCGTGGTCGGCCCGGCGTCGCCGTCGAGGCTGAACAGCGGCTGCACCATGCCCCGTTCGGGTGGATCGATGACGATCCGCGCCGCGAAGCCGCTCACCCCGGTCGCCGTCTCGACCACGTTCCAGTTCGACCGTTTGGCGGCATCGGTGCGCATGCCGTCGGACCAGTAGACGGCGTCGCAGTCGCCGAGCACGAAGACGTCGCCGAACTCGCCGGCGGGTGGGAGCCGGTCGCCGTGGCGCACGGTGGGCCCGTCGCCGAGCCGGTCGGCGACCGACATCTGCGTCGAGATGTAGCCGGCGAGTTGTGCAGGGCTGGCCCCCGGGCCGTAGGCCCGCTGGAAGGTGTGGCCGAGCGCCAGGTTGACCACCGTCGACACGACCACCAGGGCGAGTGTCGCGGCCACGACGAGGGTCCGGGTGCGCCGGCTGCGCTGCGCTGCCCACCCGGTGACGGTGGCGAGCCCGATCAGGGCGGTCACGACCAGCAGCGGCACGAAGTCGGCGTGATAGCGGTTGGCGAGATATCCGATGGTGAGCACCGAGAGGGTGCCGGCGAGGCCCGCCAGCACGAAGATCCGCAGGTGGGCGGGACGATCGTGACGCCGGAACGCCCGCCACGCCCCGACGCCGCCGAACGCACACAGCGCCGGCATCGCGATCGGGATCCCGGCCGTGAGGTCGATCAGGTCGTAGGGGGGTGCTCCCAGGATCAGCGGCGGACGCTGCGGGAACGTGATCCACGGCCATCGGGTCGACACGCCGATCATGTCGGGTCGCCAGTACTGGACGAGGTTCGTCGGCAGGTACCGCACGTTGAACAACGAACCGCCGGCGTCCTCGAGCATCTGCTGGCGGGCCGGGTCGAGCCGGGTGCTCGCCTGATCCTCGAACGGCACCGAGAACAGGGTTCGGAACTTGATGTAGTTGATCGTCGCGTAGGCGGCCAACGGTGCCGCCGTGAGCGCCGCCAGCAGCTTGGCGGCGCCTGCCGAGACGGCACCTGCGGGCACCCAGGCGAACCGTTCCAGCACCCGTCCCGAACGACGGTCGCCGCCGGTTCGGCGCAACGCCGATGCGACCAGCACGCCGGCGAGACACAGTGCCTGGGCGGTGAGCGCGGCGCCGGCCACCGAGACGCGCGTGCACACCGCGAGCGTCGTCCAGGCGCCGGCTCCCACGACGAAGCGCAGGCGGCCGGTGTCGAGCCAGGCGAGCAACGCCGCGAACGCGCCGAGCGTGAACGTCAGCCCCCAGATCGACGCCTCGTGGTAGACCCAGGTGCGCGACGACAGGTAGAGCACCGCGCTGCCGGCGAGGACGCCGAACATCATCGCCGCGACCATCACCTGCTCGGCGCGACCGACCGGGCGGACACCGCTGACGACGACCCGCACCCGCCAGCCGATCGATCGCACGACGGCGAACAGCACGGTGAGCGCGGCGAGGAACGAGATCGTCGTCATCCGGCCGTCGAACCGGTCGGTCAGGGCGACCACCGGGAGCCGCAGCACGGCGGGCACCGGACCGAAGTACATGTAGGTGTTGCCGTCGCGGTAGAACGCCTCGATGCCCAGGACCCAGTGGTCCATGGCGAGCGCGCCGTGGCGCAACGCCCTGGCCTGCGCGTCGTAGAAGTCGCCGATCCGCTCCCAGCGGGTGAGGTCCCAGGTGCCGGCGGTCAGCATCCAGAGCTGGACGGGGGCGGCGAGCAGGGCGCCGATCAGCGCCGCGGCGCGCCAGCGGCGACGGCCGGCGGCATCCCCGGGCGACGGCCGGAACACGAACCGCCGGGCGCCGCTGGGCTCGTTCGGCGCATCGGACCGGTCGCTGGTCGGCTCGGTGCCCGTTGGCGCCGGGGCGGCGGCGTCGAGGGGGTCGGGCATCGACACGGGCCGGCGGATCGGCAGGCCGGGTCAGGCCTTCAGCTCGTAGATGAACTGGTAGGCGAACAACTGCGGCCGCAGCCGTGCCAGCGCACGATCGCAGCTGTGCACCAGGCCCGACCGCGGTCGGCGCTGGGGTGCGAGCGCGCCGCGGTCGCCGATCTCGAAGGGCAGGCCGGTCGCCGAGCGGCGCACCACCGACAGCCCGGCCCGCCTGACGAGGGCCTCGAAGCTGCGCCGGGTGAAGAACCGCAGGTGGGTGGCGTCGAGGATGCCGCGCCGGTCGTAGTCGAACATCCCCAGCGCGGCGCGGGTCCGCGGGTACCAGTGCCCGAAGTTGGGCACGCTCACGATCAGCGAGCCGCCGGGAGCCAGGCAGCCGGCGGCGTTCCGCAGCAGCTGCTCGGGGTCGCGGAGGTGCTCGAGCACGTCACCGCAGATCACGACGTCGAACGAACCCGGCACCGCGCTCAGGTCACCGTCGATCAGATCGGCGACGACGAGCGTGTCGAGCCTGCGCCGGGCGTCCGCCGAGTCGACGTGATCGACCCCGGTCACGTGGTGGCCGAGGGCGCGGATGTGTTCGCCCATCTGGCCGTCGGCGCAGCCGATGTCGAGCACCTTGCCTGCCGGCTGGTCGGCGAGCCACGAGAGGATGACCCCGTGCGACGAGTCGGGGCCGTACTTCATCTCGTACGAGTCCTGCGACGCGAAGGCGAGTTCGCCGCTGCCGAAGCCCATCTTGTGCAGCCGGTAGCGGGCGGTGGTGCGGGCGACGTCGGCGGCGTACTTGAGGCCGTTCACGTGGCAGATCTCGTCGCCGTAGTAGGTGGGGATCGGGATCTCGACGATGCGCTTGCCGGCCTCGTGCAGCTGCAGGATGATCTCGGTGTCGAAGTCGAACCCGTTCGAGTTGCGTTCGAACGGGATGTCGGCGAGCGCCGCCACCGAGTAGGCCCGGTAGCCCGAGTGCCATTCGGTCAGGTCGAGGCCGGCCATCGAGTTCTCCCACCGGCTGAGGATCCGGTTGCCGACGAACTTGTACATCGGCATGCCGCCGCGCCGTGCGCCACCGGCTTGCATCATCCGTGAGCCGAACACGGCGTCGGCGCGCCCCTCGACGATCGGTGCCACCATGTCGGGCAGCAGTTCGGGGGCGTACTGGCCGTCGCCGTGCAGCAGCACGATGATGTCGAGCCCGCTGGCGATCGCGTCGCGGTAGCCGGCCTTCTGGTTGCCGCCGTAGCCGAGGTTGACGGGATGGCGCACGATCCGCATCGCGAGGTCGTTCTTGACCTGCTGATAGCCGAGGCTGACGAGGTAGGTGCTGTCGGAGCTGGCGTCGTCGTTGACGATCACCTCGTCGATGCCGGTGGCGAAGTCGCGCGGCACCCGGTCGAGCACCCGTTCGAGCGTCGAGGCGGCGTTGTACGCGACCACCAGCACGCCGATCCGGGGGCGGCGCGCCGAGCCGGAACCGGCGTCGGGATGCACCCGGTTGCTTGCCTGGAGCGACACGTCGGCAGTGTAGACGGGCCCGGCCGGGCTCGGCGTCCGGCGCGACGAGGACCGGCACCGGCGGGCGCGAACCGGTGTCAGGTCGCGCCCGTCGTTCGGCCCGGGCCGGATCGCGGGCGCGTCGGGGGTGGTCCGGTTCGGGCCGGGTCACCACTCCGCGGTCGCGAGCGCGTCGGCGACCGCCGGGTAGCGCACCACCGGGCCGTCGCGGCACAGCAGCAGCCCGCCGAGTTGGCAGTGCCCGCACCGGGCGTTGCCGCACTGCATGTTGCGCTCGAGCATCAGCTGGATCCGGGCGGGCGGTGTGCCCAGCTCGGCCAGCCGCTCGGCGGTCGGGCGCATCATCTCGTCGGGTCCGCAGATCAAGGCGCTGGTGTTCGGCGCGTCGATGCCGAGTTCGTCGATCACCGCGCCCAGCGCGTCGGGGACGAACCCGACCCGCCGTGTCCAGTCGGGTTCGGGCCGGTCGATCGTCTCGAACACGGCGATGCCGTGCTCGCGCCACCATTCGTACTCGTGCCCGTACAGCAACGAGCGCGAGGCGCGGGCGCCCACCACCAGCGTCACGCCGGCGTAACGCTCGCGCTGTCGCTCGAGGGCGTACAGCGCCGAGCGCAGCGGTGCCAGCCCGATCCCTCCGGCGGCGAGCAGCACGTCGCGCCCGTCGAGATCGAGGTCCCAACCGGTTCCGAACGGCCCCCGCACCCAGAAGCGGTCGCCGGGTCGCATCCGGGTGAGCGCGCTCGTGATCGCGCCCGCCCGGCGGATCGTGTACTCGTGGAACCTCGACTCGCCCGCCGGTGAGCTGATCGAGATCGCCGCTTCGCCGATGCCGAACGCGCCCACCATCGACGCCTGCCCCGGGACGAAGTCGAACGGCGGCCCGCGCTCGGGCCGGCACCGGATGGTCACCACCTCGGGGATCTCGTCGATGACGTCGGTCACTTCGTGCACCTGCGGCACGAGTAACGGGTCGCCGGTCGTCGGGCCGCCGGCGCTGTTCACGCCACCACCTCGGCCGGCCGGCCGAGCGCCTCGAGTTCTGCGGTGAGATCGATGCCGGCCGGACACCACGTGATGCACCGGCCGCAGCCCACGCAGCCCGACTCGTCGAACTGGTCGTGCCAGGTGCCCACCTTGTGGGTGAGCCAGTGGCGGTAGCGCGACATCGGCGACGCCCGGTGTGGCCCGTCGCCCAGGTGCGAGAACTCCGTGCTGAAGCACGTGTCCCACACCTTGGTGCGGGTCGCCGTGACGCCGTCGGGGTCGAGGCGGTCCTCCATGTCGGTGCAGAAGCAGGTCGGGCACACGGCGGTGCAGTTGCCGCACGTCAGGCAGCGCTCGCCGACCTCCTGCCAGCGGGGGTGATCGGGTTGCATGACCACGCTCGCCGCGTCGTCGGGCATCTCGCGCACGAAGCGGTGGCGCGACTCGTACAGCTCGGCCCGGCGTTGGGCGCTCAACTGCGGGGTCGCCGGGGCGAGGTGCAGCCGTTCGACGACCGCCCGGCCGCGTCCGGTGCCGGCCCGCACGAGCCCGTGGACGGTGTGGCGCGTGAACACTCGGTGGGGGTGGACGAACTCGGTGATCGCCAGGTCGTAGCCGTGTTCGGCGACCGGGCCGTCGCCGGTGCTGGGGCACAAGCAGGTGGGGGCCGGGTGGGTGCAGTCGACCGCCACCAGGAACAGGTCGTCGCGGCGGTCGGCGAACCCCCCGTCGGCATGGGGTCCGTCGGTCTGGGTGCGTCCGAGCACGTCGAGCGCCGCCAGGTCGCAGGCCCGCACCCCGATCACCGCCCGGGTGGTGGTGGGGGGGTCGGCCGGGTCGACGACGATCGTGCCGTCGCTGCGGCGCATCGTCCACACCGGGCTGCGTGGCGGGTGCACGATCGCCTTCAGCGAGTCGGGCCCGGGCCCGTACGAGAAGTGCAGCCCCGAACCGGTCGTCTGCAGGCGATAGGTGCCGGCCTCCTGCTCGTCGGTGATGCCGGTCGGCAGGTCGCCGGCGTCGCCGATCGGCCGCATCCGGATCACCCCGTCGACGGCGACCGGCCCGATCACCTCGTCGAACTCTTCGGCCAGCAGCGCGATCAGGCGGTGCAGGTCGCGGGCCGTGAAGGCCCATGCGCCGGTCGCGAGATCACCTGTCACACCATCAAGAATCGCCCCGTTCGCCCCGGGGCCACCAGGGTCATAGGTCGGCTCGGTTCACATTTCTCGAGGGTCGAAGGTCCCGCCCGGCGCCGGGCTCGGCGGCGTGTCCTACAGCGCGGCGAGGATCATCTCGATGTCGTCGGTCGTCGTGGTGGGGTTCACGAAGCAGAACCGGAACATGGTCTCGCCCCGGTGCACGGTGGGCACCACCAGGGCGAGGCCGTCGGCGAGCGCGCGGTCCGACCAGGCCTGGTAGTCGTCGGGCTGCCAGCCGACCCGCCGGAACAGCACGACCGACAGTTCGGGCTCCATCACCAGCTCGACGTGCGGGGCCTCGCGGATCAGCGCCGCGGCCTCGCGGGCGAGTGCGATCCCGCGGCTCACCGCCCGGTCGTAGGCGGCGACGCCGTGGGCGACGAGCGAGAACCACAGGGGCAGCCCGCGCACGCGTCGCGTCATGTGGATCGCGAAGTCGGACGGGTTCCATTCGCCGGTGGCGTCGAGCGTCTCGAGGTACTCGGCGCGCTGGGTGAGCGCAGCACCGGCGAGCGCCGGGTTGCGGTACACGAGTGCGCAGCAGTCGAACGGCGCGAACAGCCACTTGTGCGGGTCGACGACGAACGAGTCGGAGTGCTCGATCCCGTCGAACAGCGAGCGGCCGACGCTCGACAGCAACGCAGCACCCCCGTAGGCGGCGTCGACGTGGTACCAGGCGCCGAGCTCGCCGGCGACCCGGCCGGCACCGGCGAGATCGTCGACCACCCCGGTGTTGGTGGCGCCGCCGGTGGCGACCACCGCCATGATGTCGACCCCGTCGGCGTGCGCGGTGGCGACGGCGCTGCGCAGGGCGGCTTCGGTGAGCCGGCCGCGTTCGTCCGGCTCGACGGTGACGATCGGGACGTCGATCACCATCGCCGCCAGCCGGATCGACGAGTGGGCGCTGGGGGCGCACGCGATCGCGACCGGTCGGTCGCGGCCGTGTTCGCGGCGCCAGGTCTCGCGCGCCGTGGTCAGGGCGGCCAGGTTGCCCAGCGTGCCGCCGCTGACGAACGCGCCGCCGGCGCCGTCGGGGTAGCCGGCCAGCCGCCCCATCCAGCGCAGCGTCTCGTTCTCGGCGTGGATCGCCCCGGCTCCTTCGAGCCACCAGTCGCCGTAGATCGACGACGCCGACACGACGAGGTCGAACAGCGTCGCCGCTTCGCTGGGAGCGGTCGGTACGAAGGCCAGGTAGCGGGGGTGGTCGCTCGAGATGCACGCCGGTGCCAGCACGTCGCGGAACAGGGCGAACGCCCGGTCGTAGCCGAGGCCCGACTCGGTGATCATCTCGCCGGTCATCGCCCGCAGCTCGGCGGCCGACAGCGGCCCGTCGAGCGGTGGCGGCGACATGCGGATCCGGTCGAGCACGTACTCGAAGACCCGGTGGGCCATCAGTTCCGTCGCCGGGTCGAACCCGTGCAACGGAGGGACGCGAGGTGCCGACATGGGCCGATCCTAGGCGCCGCTGGCGACCCGCCGGCCGTGCGGGTACCGGGTGTTCCGGCCCGGCGACCGCGGTGCGGCGACGGTCACTGCTCGAAGCCGGGGCACTCGCGTCGGAGCTTGCGGATCAGCCCCGGCCACTCGGTGGCGCCGTCGTAGTTGTAGTGGGGCGACCGGTACATCTGCTCCTGGAACCGCCGGGCGTCGGCGTCGGCGATCAGATGGAGCTCGCCGCCGGTCGACATCGCCTGGATCTGGATCTCGCACGCCTGGCGCAGGAAGTAGGAGCGGAAGAACGCCTCGCCGGCGACCCGGCCGAGCGAGTAGTGGCCGTGGTTGCGGCTGATCAGCAGGTTGTGCCGTGCCGCGAGACTCCTGAACAGCTCGCCGAACTCCTCGGTCTCGTCGAACTCGTAGTCGAGGTAGCCGAGCATGTGCCCGAGGTAGACCGCCGGCTGGTTCACCCACAGCAGGCCGCACTCGAGCGATCCGACGGCGGCGATCGGCACCTCGTGGCCGTGGATGAAGAAGTTGATGTCGGGCCGGGCGCCGAAGATCCACCGACACAAGTTGACGGCGCCGTCGTTGGTCCAGCGGTGATCGTCGTGCACCGGCGTGCCGTCGGCGGTGACGGTGACGAAACTCGACGCCGTCGCCTCCTCCCAGTACATGCCGTACGGATGGGTGAGGTAGTGGTCGGGCCGGTCGGGCACCCGGGCGCCGATCGCGCCGTTGGCGAGATCGCTCATGCCGTACAGGTGGGTCGCCCGGTAGAGCGCCGCGAGGTCGGCCCGGGCCTGCCACTCGGCGGGCGAGTACCAGGCTCGTGGTGGGGCGTCCATCGCTGCCGCGGCCCGGTCGGGTTCGGGTTCGCCGGGTTCGAGGTCGCCGGGTTCGAGGTCGCCGGGTTCGGCCATGTGCACACCCCTGTCGGATCGGTCGCCGGAACGTAGCAGGCATCACCGGGCGGTGCCATCGACCGCTGTCGTGCCGGACCGGCGGGCGCGACGGGCGGCGAACCGCGGCCTGCCGGCGGGCCGCCACGACGGGCGCGGTCGGCGACCGCGACGGTGGTCGTCGCGCCGACGGAGTGCTCGCATCCGCGCGGCTCGAAGTGGTGCGTCGCGCCGGCACTCGGCGGCGGCGAGCGAGGATGCCGACGCCGTTGGCGGTGGCGCGGCCAAGCGCCGAACTTCCGATTCCGAGCGCGTCGTGCGGCGACCTGTCGGCGGTTCTGGCGCGGCACGCTCTCAGAGCTGTGGGACGACCGTGTACGCCTGGCCCCCGCCGCTGGCGATGACGTCGTCGAGCCAGTTGCCGTCGTACACCTCGTTGGGGCCCTGCACCAGGTCGTTGTCCTCGGCACCCTCGGGCGTGGTGACGAGCGTCCACGCCTGGCGCTTGTAGGTCCAGTTCGCCGGGTACAGGCGGTGGGCCTCCCGCCACCACGGCACCGCTGCCTCGGGGCCCACGGTGCGGCGGAGATGCGCGCCGAGCTCGAAGCACGCGGCAGCGCGTGCCTCGTCGTCGCCACGCGGTTGTGAACGGGCGATCACCTCGTCAGGCGCCACGACGAACGGTGACTCGGCGCCACGGTGGGCCCAGTCGACGATGGCGGCGCGGTAGTCGTCGCTCACGTCGGGGATGGCCTTCACCTCGCGGAACATGCGGTCCATCCGCTCGGGGAGCCCCTCGGGAACCTCGAGGTCGCGGTAGCGGTTGCGCTCGATCGACGCACCCTCTGCAGGGCGGACGATGGTGCCGGTCTCGTCGATCCACACGGCCATCGGGATGTTGATGAAGCCGAACAGCGCGTCGGTGACATGCGTGGTGTCGATCAGCGACGGATGCGTCGGCGACGCGGCGTCGATCCACTTGTGGGTGTGTGCCGGCTCGACGTCGAGGGCGACGGTGACGACCGTGAGCCCCAGCGCCTCGAGCTCGACGTGCAGTGCCTGCCAGCCTGGCAGGCTTGTCCGACAGCCTCAATAGCTGGCCCAGGCGACCAGCAACACCTTGCGGCCGTGCAGCGCGCTGAGCCTGAACGGGTCGCCGTCGCGGGTGATCAGCTCGGGATCGGCGGCTGCCGCCGTCGCGAGCGCCCTGCGGCCCAGGGTTGCGGGTCCGACGGCCCAGACGCCGTGGTCGGCGTCATGCACGACCGGCATGCCGAGGCGGGCGGCCGCGACCTCGACGTCGACGGTGCCGTCGGCGCGCCACGAGCCGGGTGCCGGCACGCAGATCTCGCCGCGGCACAGGCCCTCGGGTTCGGGTGCCCAACCAGTGTGTGAAACGAACTGGCCGGCAGCGACCGCGTCGAGTGAGGTGAGGATCATCAGCGAACCGTAGCCCGCCTCCGCCAGGCCACGATCAGGCGAAACGGGACCGGCCTCGCCTCCGAGTGCGCTCGACCCCCTCACTCGACCCGGTGCGCGGTGAGTCCACTCAAGTTGCCGGGCGCTGCACGGTCGACACCCAGCTCCTCGGAGTTGTCGATGACCCAGGCGGTGGCGGCAGACGCGTCGTCGACGGGCACGGGAACTTGTGCTCGGGAGCGCTTCGATCCAGTGGACATCGCTCGGGCGAGCCCGGCCCGGGTTGGCCAGTGGTGTCGGTCGAGGAGTTCGCATCGCAGCGAAGAACGACTCGGCGACGGCTTCGTCCCAGGCGTCGCCGGACTCGATGCCGTGTCTGGCTCGTCGCGGTCCGGCCCGTCACCGTCGGCCCATCGCGGTGTCGCCGGTCGCCTCGACGCCGGTCGAGGGATCTGCGCCGACCAAACTGGGTCGATGGCAGAGATCATCGAGACGAACCTTCCAGGCGTAGGGCTGAGGCACGAGTTGGTGTGTGAGGGCGGCGAGCGGGTGGGTGTGATCACGCGGCATTCGGGGCGTCGGGATCTCTTGGTGTTCGACCGGGGGGATCCCGACTCGGTGAGCGGGTCGGTGGCGATGAGCCCCGATGAGGCGCGGGTCCTGGCGGATCTGTTGGGTGGTGCGACGCTCGTGGAGCGATTTGAGGATCTTCGCCAGCACGTCGCCGGGTTGTCGATCGACTGGCTGCCGCTGTCGGAGCGCAGTCGGTTCGCCGGGAAGGTGTTGGGTGAGACCGAGATGCGTACGCGTACCGGGGTCTCGGTGATCGCAGTGTTGCGGCACGGGACGGCGATTCCCGCTCCTGGCCCCAATGATGTGCTGTTGGGCGGGGACACGGTGGTCGTGGTCGGGGTGGCGGAAGGGATCGATGCCGCTGCGCGACTGCTGTCGGCGCCGGAGCCGTGATGCTGGCCGCCTCGACGGGTGCCGCGACCCTGCTCGTCGAGCTCGGGGGGATCCTGATCGGTCTCGCCGCCCTGGGTCGGCTGGCGGGCCGGTTCGGGTTGCCGGCGATCCCGCTGTACCTGGTCGCCGGGTTGTTGGTGGGCGAGGGTGGCGTCGTCGAACTGGTGACGGCGCGTGAGTTCATCGAGTCTGCCGCGCAGATCGGGGTGATCCTTCTGCTGTTGCTGCTCGGGCTGGAGTACTCGGGGACGGCGTTGACGGGAGCGCTGCGCCGCAACAGTCGGGCCGGGGCGCTCGACCTGGTGCTGAACTTCACGCCGGGTGTTGCCGTCGGAGCGCTGCTCGGCTGGGGGTTGAACGGCGCTCTGCTGCTGGGTGGGATCACCTACATCTCGTCGTCAGGGATCATCGCCAAGGTGCTCGACGATCTGGGGCGCACCGGCAACCGGGAGACGCCTGTCGTCTTGTCGATCCTGGTGATCGAGGATCTGGTGATGGCCTTCTACCTGCCGCTGATGGCGGGCTTGTTGATCGGTGGCGATGCGTGGGAGATAGCGCTCGAGGTCGTCGTCGCGGTCCTCGCCGTCACCGTCACGCTGTTCGCCGCTGTGAGGTTCGGACCGCGGGTGAGCGCGGTGATGTTCACGCATTCGCGAGAGACCTTGCTGTTGACCCTGGTCGGCGTTGCGTTGCTCGTTGCGGGGCTCGCCGAGCAACTGCAGGCGTCGGCGGCGGTCGGGGCGTTCCTGGTCGGGATCGCTCTCTCGGGCCCCGCTGAGCACTCTGCCCGGGAGCTGCTCGTGCCGCTGCGGGATCTGTTCGCGGCGATGTTCTTCGCGTTCTTCGGGTTGCAGATCGACCCCGCCGACCTGCCCGGCGTACTGGCTGTGGCGGCCGGCCTGGCGGCGTTCACGGCAGCGACCAAGGTCGCGACCGGATGGTGGAGCGCAGCTCGTGCCGGTATCGCACCCCCGGGGCGGCTGCGTGCCGGCACCGTGTTGACGGTGCGTGGAGAGTTCTCGATCGTCATCGCCGGGATCGCAGTGGCCGAGGGCGTGATCGCCGAGATCGGGCCGCTCGCCGCGGCCTATGTGCTCATCTTGGCGGTCGGCGGACCGTTGCTCGCACGCGCTGCGGATCCCGTGGGGCGCCGACTCGCGATGCGCTGACGTCGCCCGAATACTGCGCCAGTGGAACCTCGACGACCCCGGTGTCGACGATTGCCTCGAAGGACCGAACACCGGTCCCCGCCCTGCTCGGACCTCAGCGCACCTGCCGAGCTGCGAGCGGGCGCCCCGCCCAGTGGGTAGCCGGCGGATCGTGCCGAACTGCCGCGCCGTGCTCACCTGGGCCGCCCCGGTGCTCGGACCGCGTTGTGGACCCGATCTTGCGGGGCATCATCGGGGGGTCAGCGACCGAGCCCGAAAACCAAGAGTGACCAGGCGGTTGGCCTGGTCACCTCGCCGAGAGCGGATGAGGGGAATCGAACCCCCGTATTCAGCTTGGGAAGCTGATGTTCTGCCATTGAACTACATCCGCGAGTGCCCGGGATCATACCCGACCGGGCGCGCCCGCGGTCGACGCCGGTCAGCGGCTTGCCAGCTCGCGGCGCAGTTCGCTGATGAAGGCCGGGACGTCGGGTGGTTGCACGGTCGCGGCGCGGATGTGGTCGTCGAAGTGGCGGGCCAGCTCGCGGACGTGTTCGGCCGAGCTGAGCACCAGGTACATCTGGCCGAGGTAGAGCACGGCCCGGATCGGCCCGAACACCGTGACCGGGGCGGCGTAGCGCTGCAGGCCGTCGAACATGAACCAGCGCAGCGACGGGTACAGCTCGCCGGTGAGGTCGATCATGCGGTCGAGTTGGTCGAGCCGGTCGCCGACCGCGAGCTCGGCCCACACCCCTTCGCCGCGGGCGAACCCCTCGATCGACTGCCGCGACGTGCAGACCTCGATGTTGGTGCTCGGGTCGCGGGTCCACGCCAGCCGGCTGGCCGCGACCTCGATCTTCTGCTCGGGGGTGGAGGCGGCGTGGGTGCGCTGCTCGTGGTCGATCACGGCGGTGGTCTTGAGCAGGTCGGGCAGCGTGGTCGGCACGTAGCGCACCTTGTACCCGATCGCCTCCTCGAACCAGGCCCGCAGCCGGGCCTCGCTCTCGTGGGGCGTCGTGTGGGCGAAGGTGGTCGCCTCGCTCATCACCTCGGCCCGCATCGGCCCGGCGTTCGACAGGCCCAACAGCCAGTCGAGCGACACCTGGTGCACCCGGGCGATCTGGGTGATCGTGTCGAGCCGGGGCAGGCGCCGGTTGCCGGTCGCCAGCAGCTGGGTGAGCGTCGAGCGGTCGAGGTCGGTGTCGGCGGCGAAGCGGCTGCGGGTCTTGCCGCTGTGGTCGACCACCTCGGCGAGGCGGGAACGAAAGGTCGCCAGCAGGTTCCGGCGGTCAGCGATCATGGCGCATTGTGCCACATGTGGGGTGCAAACGCACCATATGTGGTGAACAAGCGCAAATACGCATCTTTTGACCGCAAATGCATCGTGACAGCGCTCGCCGGCGGGAGCACTGTGGTGCCGGAACACGGGTCGATGCGTCGCGCCCGGTGACGGCACAGCGTCGGCCCGGCCGCGGTCGACGGGAAGGTCTCGACAGGAGGGGTTCGATGGCACGGGCACGGCGGCGGGGCATGACTCGGGAACGGGCGTCGCAACCGAGGATGATCCCGCCGCGTCCGAGTCGCCTGCCCGATCGTGTCGAGTGGCAGACGGTGGCGGTCGCCGCCGGGGCCTGGTCGCTGATCGTCGTTGCCGTGGCGACCCACCCGATGGTGCCGTGGTGGATCACCGTGCCGACGCTGGCGATCGGCTCGGGCTGGTACGCCTCGTTGCAGCACGAGGTGGCCCACGGCCACCCGACCCCGTGGCCGGTCGTCAACCTGGCGCTCGCCGGCGCCCCGATCGGCGTCCTATACCCCTACGCCAGGTTCCGTGACCTCCACCTGGCCCACCACCTCGACCCGTCGATGCTCACCGATCCGGTGGTCGACAACGAGTCGCGCTACTGCTCGCCGGAGGCGTGGGCGCGCGCCGGACGGTTGCAGCGCCTCGCCCTGCGGGCCGAGCGCACCCTCGTCGGCGCGCTGACGGTCGGTGTCGTGCGGGGGTCGATCGCCTACGTCGTCGCCGACCTGCGCGCCACGCGCCGTGACGCCCGGCTGCGCCGGATCTGGGCCCGCCACCTCGTGGCCGTGGCGGCGGTCATCGTCGTGATCGTCGCCACCGGCCTGCCGCTCGCGCAGTTCGCCGTCGGCGCCGTGTACGGCCGGGTGTTCTTCACCGGGCTGCGCACGTTCGCCGAGCACCGCGCGGTCGCCGAGGGCACCCGCACCGCGGTCGTGCGGGCCGGCTGGCCGATGGCGTTGATCTACCTCAACAACAACCTGCACCACACCCATCACGCCCATCCGGCGGTGGCGTGGTACGAGCTGCCGGCGCTGCACCGCCGCCTCGGGTCCGACGAGCTCGCCCTCGCCGGCGCCGGGCTCTACAGCGGTGGCTACTTCGAGCTGTGGCGCCGGTACGGGCTGCGGCCGTTCTGCCAGCCGGTGCACCCGCTGTCGGCCCCGGCCACCTGAGCCCGCGGCGCGGCGCTCACTCCGCGGCGTCGGCGATGCGGCGCATCGCGCCGCCCACGACCGATGCCCCGGTCCGCGGCGAGCCGGCCAACGCGGCCGCGGCGCCCGCGATGTCGGCGGTCGGCTTGTTCTGGCTGAGCTTGCGTTTGGCGTCGACCCGGGTCACCTCGAGCGCGACCCCGACGATGCCGCGCATCAGCTGGTCGAGGTAGTCGGCCGGTGCGTCGTCGACCGCCCACGGTGCCGGGAGGGTGGCCTCGTGGAGCTCGGTGAGGTCGCGCACCAGCTGGTTCGTCCACGCCGCGTCGTCGTGGGCGACCAGCCGGCCGTGCAGGTGCACCACCTCGTAGTTCCAGGTGGGCACGACCCTGGCGTGTTCGGCCTTCGACGGGTACCAGTTCGGCGAGACGTAGGCGTCGGCGACCGGCACCACGAACAGTGCATCGCACGGCGCCTGGCGCCAGATGCCGTTCGGGCGGGCGAGATGGCCGCGCACCAACGTGGCGTCGTCGGCGATCAGGAACGGCATCGGCGTCGACGCCAGCCCGTCGGTGCCGGCGACCACGAGGTGGCCGAAGCCGACCGACCGCGCCATCGCCACGGCGATCTCGACATCGTCTTCGGCGAAGTGGCGAGGCAGGTACATGGCTCCCCACGGTACTGCCCGCCGCGATTCACTAACGTGCCGGTTCGTGATCCTCTCCGATCGAACGCTGCGCGAGCAGCTCGCCGCCGGGCGCATCGTGATCGACCCGCTCGACGAGTCGCTGATCCAGCCCTCGTCGATCGACGTCCGCATCTCGCACCTGTTCAGGGTGTTCCGCAACCACACCGCGGCGGTGATCGACGTCAAGCGCGACCAGACCGAGTTGACCGAGCTGGTCGAGATCCCCGACGACGGCAGCGTCGCGTTCATGTTGCACCCCGGCGAGTTCGTGCTGGGCTCGACGCTCGAGCGCGTGGTCGTGCCCGACGACCTCGTCGGCCGGGTCGAGGGCAAGAGTTCGCTCGGACGGCTCGGCCTGTTGATCCACTCGACGGCCGGGTTCATCGACGCCGGGTTCGACGGGCACATCACGCTCGAACTCGCCAACGTCGCCAGCCTGCCGATCACGTTGTACCCGGGCATGAAGATCGGCCAGGTCAGTTTCATGCAGATGACCACGCCCGCCGATCGGCCCTACGGCAAGGGCGCCAGCGGTTCGAAGTACCAGGGCCAGCGGGGGCCGACCCCGAGCCGGTACTTCGAGAACTTCACCTGACGGGGCCGGGTGCCGGGCTTCGCGGCCGGCACCCCGTGACAACGCCGTGATTGTCGTGACATAGTGACAACCGCACACCGCTACCGGATCCCACCATGGTCATCCCCGTCACGCTCAACCGCCTCAGCCCGGTCCCGCTCTACCATCAACTCGCCGCGCAGTTGAAGGAGTCGATCTCGTCCGGGCATCTCGCCAAGGGCACGTTCCTCGGCAACGAGATCCTGCTGGCCGACCAGTGGCAGGTGTCGCGTCCCACCGTCCGGCGGGCGATCCAGAACCTCGTCGACGACGGCCTGCTCGTGCGCCGCCGTGGCGTCGGCACCCAGATCGTCAACGACCAGGTCCGCCGCCCGTTCCAGCTCACGAGCTTGTACGACGATCTCGCCGCCAGCGGGCGCCGGCCCACGACCACGGTGATCTCGCTGGCGCGTGTGAGGGCTTCCGCCGACGTCGCCGAGGCGATCGGTGTCCGGCCGGGCACGACGGTCGTGCACCTGGCTCGCCTGCGGTGCGCCGGTCGCACGCCCCTGGCAGTCATGAACAACTGGCTGCCGGTCGCGTTCGGCGCCGAACTCACCGCCGAGGCGCTCGAGGCGCGCGGTCTCTACGACCTGCTGCGGGCCCAGGGTGTGCGGCCGCACTTCGCGCTGCAACGGCTCGGCGCCCGTTCCGCGACCGATCACGAGGCGGAACTGTTGGGGATCGCTGCGGGTGCACCGCTCGTCACGATGTGGCGCGCGATGCAAGACGACACCGGGCGCCCCGTCGAGGTCGGTGACCACGTCTACGACGCCGCCCACTATTCGATCGAGATGTCGGTCGTCGAGAGCTAGGAGCACCATGAACCGCAGCCGCAAGACCGTCGCCGACATCCGGGCCCTCAAGGGTGTCCGGCAGATGACGATGGTGTACGTCCGTGAACCGGCCGAGGCGCGCGCCTGCGCCGACGCCGGCATCGACGTGCTCTCGATCGAAGAGCCGTACTTCACGCCCGAGATGCGCGCGGCGGCCGGCGACTGTTTCGTCCAGGTCGGCCTGCAGTACGGCCGGCGCGCCACCACCGACGACTACCTGCGCGCCGCCCACGACGCGATCCTGCAGGGCGGCGACTGCTGCTACTGCGCCGCCAGCACCGAGGTGATCGCCCGGCTGTCGGCCGAGGGTGTCCCGATCGTCGGCCACGTCGGGCTGATCCCCAGTCGCCGCACCTGGACGGGTGGCTTCCGCGCCGTCGGCAAGACGCTCGAGTCGGCGCTGGTGGTGATGAACCAGATCCGGGCGCTCGAGGACGCCGGCGCCTTCGCCGCCGAGATCGAGGTCGTGCCCGCTGCGATCACCGCCGAGATCGCCAAGCGCACCGCGCTGGTGCTGTTCTCGATGGGGGCCGGCACCGGTGGCGACGCGCAGTACCTGTTCGCCGAGGACGTCCTCGGCTACACGCCGGGCCATCGGCCGCGCCACGCCAAGGTGTACCGCGATTTCGCCGCCGAGTACGAGCGGCTCCAACGCGAGCGGGTCGCCGCGTTCGGCGAGTTCCGCGCCGACGTCGAATCAGGCGCCTACCCCGAGCCGCACCATCTCGTCGACGCCGATCCCGACGTCGTCGCCGCCTTCCGCGCCGCACTCGACGGCCCGAACCCGAAGGGGTCACCATGACCACGATCGACATCGTCCCGTTCCATCACGACGCCTGCGACCTCGACGACTTCCGGGCGCTGATCGAGCAGCCGCCCGGCACCTTCCCCGGCACGTCCGAGGTGCGTTCGGGCGTCCCCGTCTACGGCGCCGACGCGGTGCGCGACCGGGTGGCCCGCGACGGCGGCGACCGGCCGGTGCGTGACGAGCTGGCGGCGGTGCTGCACGACGGCCCCGGCATCTTCGTGCTCGCCGGGGCGGTCGACCCCGACGTCGTCGACCGGGCGACGGTCGAGTTCGACGCGATGATCGGCCGCCAGCACGCCGAGGGGCGCCAGGTCGGCGACCACTACGCCAAGCCGGGCGCCAACGACCGGGTGTGGAACGCGATCGAGAAGCTCGCGCTGCAGGCGCCCGAGGTGTTCGTCGACTACTACGCGAACGACATGATCGCCCTCGGTGCGCTCGCCTGGCTGGGGCCCGCCTACCAGATCTCGTCGCAGATCAACGTCGTCAATCCCGGTGGCGCGGCGCAGTCGCCGCACCGCGACTACCACCTCGGGTTCATGACCGACGCCGAGGCCGAGTCGTATCCGCGCCACGCCCACCTGCTGTCGCCGATGCTCACCCTGCAGGGTGCCGTCGCCCACTGCGACATGCCGGTCGAGACGGGGCCGACGATGTACCTGCCGCACTCGCAGAAGTACCCGCTCGGGTACCTCGCCTGGCGGCGGCCCGAGTTCATCGAGTACTTCGCCCGGCACCGCACGCAGCTCGCCCTGACGAAGGGCGACGTGGTGTTCTTCAACCCGGCGCTGTTCCACGCCGCCGGCTCGAACCACACCAGCGACGTCAAGCGGATGGCGAACCTGCTGCAGATCTCCTCGGCGATGGGCCGGGCGATGGAGACGATGGACCGGATCGCGATGTCGAAGGCGGTGTACCGGCCGCTGCTCGAGCGGGCCCGTGGCGGCCTCGCCGCGCCCCTGGTGCTGAACGCCGCGACCGCCGCCGCCGACGGCTACGCCTTCCCGACCAACCTCGACAACGACCCGCCGCTCGGCGGCCTGACACCGCCGTCGCACCTCGACATCCTGCTGGCCGCGCTCGCCGAGGGTGCCCCGCAGCACGAGTTCGACGCCCGGGTCGAGGCGCTCGCCGATCGGCGCGCCAGCCGGTGAGCGGCCCGGCGGCGGTCGCCCGCCCCCGTTCCTGCACTTTGTGGTGACATATTGACAAAGGTTCCGACGGGCTCCAAGATCCAGCCTGTGACGCAGACCAGCGGGCGGGTACGGATCGGCATCATCGGCCCCGGCTGGTGGTCGGAGACGATGTTCGTGCCGGCGTTGCGGGCGCACCCCGACGCCGAGCTGGTCGCCATCTGCGGGCGTGACGCCGACCGCACCCGGGCGTTCGCCGAGGCCAACGGCATCCCGCTCGTGTTCACCGACCCCGACACGATGTACGCCAGCGGTGCGATCGACGCCGTGGTGATCTCGACGGTCAACAAGACGCACCACCCGCTCACGATGTCGGCGCTCGCCCACGGCATCCACGTGCTGTGCGAGAAGCCGCTCGCCATGAACCCGGTCGAGGCCGACGAGATGGCGGCCCGGGCGGCCGAGACCGGGCTCACCTGTCTCGTCCCGTTCACCTACCGCTTCATGCCCACCTCGCAGTACGTCAAGCGCCTGATCGACGAGGGGTATGTCGGCCGCCCGTACCTGCTCAACCTGCGCTACTACACCGGGTTCGCCCGCGGCGGCGAGTACGCGTGGCGGTTCGATCTCGCCGAGGCCGGCTCGGGCGTGCTCGGCGATCTCGGTTCGCACTGGCTCGACATGGCGCGCTGGCTGCTCGGCGACGTCGTCGCCGTCACCTGCACCCTGACCCATCACGTCGCCCGCGGGCCGCGCCCCGACGGGCGCCCCTACGAGCAGGGCGACGACGGCGCCAACATCCTCGTCGAGTTCGCGAACGGCGCCCACGGGGTGATCGTGGTGTCGGCGGTGTGCTACGAGGATTCGCCGTTCGGGCAGACCCACGAGTTCGACGTGCACGGCAGCGAGGGCACCGTCTACGCGGTCAACGACTGGAACCAACTCCAGCAGGTGCGCGGCGCACGCGACGGCGAGCACATCCACGACCTGCCGATCCCCGACGACATCTGGGGCGGCGTCCGTCGCGACGTGGTGCACGACACCTACCGCGACATCTTCCGCTCGACCGACGTGCTCGCCAGGGGCTGGGTGTCGGCGATCCGCGACGGGCGGCCGCGCGTCGAGCCGACCTTCGATGACGGCGCCGCCGTGCAGCACCTCGTCGCGGCCTGCCAGCGCAGCGCCG
This sequence comes from Ilumatobacter sp., assembly GCA_036526035.1. Taxonomy (GTDB): domain Bacteria; phylum Actinomycetota; class Acidimicrobiia; order Acidimicrobiales; family Ilumatobacteraceae; genus Ilumatobacter. The sequence continues at coordinate 56,121 of DATCZG010000069.1, forward strand.
CCGAGGGCCGCCGGGTGCTGCTCGCCGAGTTCGGGGGGTGACGTGATCGACGAGACCACGCTCGGCGTCCGCGACCCGAAGGGCAACTGGGTCCCCGACCGGCGCTGCGACTTCGGCCCGCTGTTCGCCTGGCCGACGCGGCCCCTGGCGATCGCCAAGTGGTTCGTCACCGGTTACGTGCTGTCGTGGCAACTGCTCTTCTTCGCCGTCGCGGCGGTCGCCTGGTTCGCGCTCACCCCGGCGGCCGAGACGATGCGCTCGTTCGGTCCCGGCTGGATCGCGTTGGTGCTGCTGCGCAACCTGGGGATCGTCGTCGCCTGGTACGGGCTGTGGCACCTGCAGCTGTACGTGCGGCGCGCCCAGGGTGACCGCACCAAGTTCGACGCCCGGTTCCCCACTGCGAGCAAGCGGTTCACGTTCGGCACGCAGACCGCCGACAACGTGTTCTGGTCGCTGGCCAGCGGGGTGCCGGTGGTGACGGCGTTCGAGGTCGTCGGCCACTGGCTGTTCGCCAACGGCCACATCACCTGGCTGCGGTGGAGCGAGCACCCGGGGTGGATCGTCGCGATCATGCTGCTGGTCCCGATCTGGCGCGAGTTCCACTTCTACGCGGTGCACCGCCTGATCCACACCCGGGTGCTCTACCGCACGGTGCACGCGCTGCACCACCGCAACACCAACCCCGGCCCGTGGTCGGGGCTGGCGATGCACCCGCTCGAGCACCTCGGCTACTTCAGTGCGATGGCGATCCACTTCGTCGTGCCGTCGCACCCGCTGCACCTGCTGTTCAACCAGTTCCACCTGCTGATGGCGCCGGCGCCCGGTCACTGCGGCTTCGAACGGGTCGAGGTGGGCGGTGTCGGCCTCGACACGCACGGCTACGCCCACTACCTGCACCACAAGCACTTCGAGGTCAACTACTCTGACGGCGCCGTGCCGCTCGACCGCTGGTTCGGCTCGTTCCACGACGGGTCGCCCGACGCCACGGCCCGGCTCCGGGCCCGGCGTTCGGTCGCCGCCGTCACCGGCTCCTGATCCAACGCTTGCCCCGAACCCCCCACCCATCATCACCACCCCGAGGACCCACCCATGTCGACGCTCACCATCGGACTGCTCGGCGCCGGCCGCATCGGCAAGGTGCACGCCGCGGTGATCGCCGAGACCGCCGGTGCCCGGCTGGTCGCCGTCGCCGACGCCGTCGCCGAAGCGGCCGCCGAGGTCGCCGGCCGCTACGGCGCCACGGTGCGCCCGATCGACGAGATCATCGCCGACCCGGCGGTCGACGCCGTGTTCATCACCACGCCCACCGACATGCACGCCGACCTCATCGAGCAGGCGGCACGGGCCGGCAAGCGGATCTTCTGCGAGAAGCCGATCGACCTCGACGTCGCACGGGTGCGCGACTGCCTGGCGGTGGTCGCCGAGACGGGGGCGCTGCTGATGGTCGGGTTCAACCGTCGCTTCGACCCCAACTTCACGGCGGTGCGGGCCCAGATCGACGCCGGCGTCATCGGCGACATCGAGATGGTCGCGATCACCTCGCGCGACCCGGGCCCGCCGCCGCTGGCGTACATGGAACGATCGGGCGGATTGTTCCGCGACATGTCGATCCACGACCTCGACATGGCGAGGTTCCTGTTGGGGGAGGAGCCGGTGTCGGTGTCGGCGGTCGGCTCGGTGCTCGTCGACCCGGCGATCGGCACGGTCCCCGATGTCGATTCGGCGGCGATCACGCTGGTCACCGCGAGCGGCAAGATCGTCCAGATCTCGAACTCCCGCCGGGCGACCTACGGCTACGACCAGCGGATCGAGGTGCACGGTTCGCTCGGGATGGTGCGCGCCGCCAACATCCACGAGACCACCGTCGAGGTGGCGGGCGCGGCCGGGCATGTCACGGCCCCCCTCATGAACTTTTTCATCGAGCGCTACATGGACTCGTACCGGCGCGAGGTCGCGGCGTTCGTCGAGGCGGTCCGCCGAGGCGGCCCGGTGTCGCCGAGCGGCGAAGCCGGCCTGCAGGCGCTGATCCTCGCCGAGGCGGCCGCCCGCAGCCATCGCGAGCGGCGCACGGTCGACGTCAGCGAGATCTGATCGGCCCCCTCGCCCTGCTTGTCGTTATGTCATGACATTTGATTGACACCCCCGGTCCGCGACTCGTAACGTGGCAGCGGTGGTCGCCAGCCGGTGCCCGGTGAACGATCCCCGATCACGTCCCGGTCGCTGTGCACGCGGCGACGACCCAACCCGAACCGACCGTCAGGAGCCACCGTGTCCTCGTTCCTCGATCGCGTCGCTGCCGCCCCGATCTCCTGGGGTGTCTGCGAGGCCCCCGGCTGGGGGATCCAGCTCCCCGTCGACCGGGTGCTCTCCGAGGCCCGCGACCTCGGCATCACGGCGTTCGAACAAGGGGCGCTCGGGTGGTTGCCCGCCGACCCGCAGGAACAGCGCGCCAAGCTCGGCGAGTACGGGATGCACCTGCTCGGCGGGTTCGTCCCCCTCGTGCTGCACGACCCCGCCCAGCGCGACGCCCAGCTGGCCGAGACCGACCGGATCGCCCGCAACATGGCGGCGGCCGGCGGGCACTACTTCGTCGCCGCGCCGGTGCCGAGCCTCGACGACTGGCACCATCCAGACCTCGACGAGGCGCAGTGGGCCGAGCTGCTCGGCAACCTCGACCGGACGGCCGCGATCTGCGCCTCCCACGGGCTCGAACAGGTGGTGCACCCCCACGTCGACACGGTGCTCGAGACCGACGCCGACTTCCGGCGCTTCATCGCCGGCTGCTCGTCGAAGTTCTGCTTCGACACCGGCCACCTCACGATCGGCGGCGCCGACGTCATCGAGATCGCCGGCGCCTGCCGCGACCGGATCGGGATCGTCCACCTCAAAGACGTCGACGCGACCGCGATGGCGCGCGAGCGCGCCGGCGAGCTCGACCTGATGGGCGCCACCCAGGCCGGGCTGTTCCCGTCGCTCGGCGACGGGATCGTGCCGCTCGCCGAGGTGATCGAGATCCTCGAGGCGTCGGGCTACGACGGTTGGTACGTGATGGAGACCGACGTCGCGCTGACCGACGGCGAGCCACCCTTGGGCGAGGGCCCGGTGCGGGGTGTCGAACGCAGCATCGCCTTCCTGCGGGGCCTCGGCCACGACCGGGCCGCGGTGTGACCGGGGCGGTGATCCGATCGTGACCGACCTCGAACTGCTCACCGTCGGCCGGGTGTCGGTCGACCTGTACGCCGAGCAGCTGCACGTGCCCCTCGAGCAGGTCACCACGTTCCGCAAGTCGATCGGGGGCACCGCCACCAACGTCGCGGTCGCCGCCGCCCGGCTGGGACGGCGGGCCGCGCTGTTCACGCGGGTCGGCGACGACCCGATGGGCGGCTACGTACGCCACGCGCTCGAGCACACCTTCGGGGTCGACACCCGCTTCGTGCGCACCGACGGCCGGTTGCGCACCCCGCTCGCGTTCGCGGTGATGGAGGACCCGGCCGAGCCGACGATCGACTTCTACCGGGCGCCCCAGGCCCCCGACATGATGATCACCCCCGGCGACGTCGACCGCGGCGTCGTCGAGGACGTGCCGATCTTCTGGTTCCCGACCTCGCGGCTGTCGGCCGAGCCGAGCCGCAGCACGATCCACGAGCTGCTCGACTGGCGTGGTCGCCGCAGCCACACGATCCTCGACCTCGACTGGCGCCCTTCGTTCTGGCCCGACGCCGCGGCGGCGACCCGGGAACTCGACCAGGTGCTCGACCGGGTCACGATCGCGATCGGCAACCGCACCGAGTGCCAGATCGCGGTGGGCGAGTCCGATCCCGACCGGGCCGCCGACGCCCTGCTCGGCCGTGGGATGGCCGCTGCGATCGTCAAGCTGGGTGGTGACGGCGTGCTCGTCGCCACCGCCGACGGCGTGCGCGAGCGGATCCCGCCGTACCCGGTCGAGGTCGTCTGCGGCCTCGGGGCCGGCGACGCCTTCGGCGGCGCGTTCTGCCACGGACTGCTCGAGGGGTGGGATCTGCCCGCCTGCGCCCGCGCCGGCAACGCCGCCGGGGCGATCGTCGCCGCCCGGCTCGTGTGCGCCGACGACATGCCGTACCTGGCCGACATCGATCTCGTCCTCGACCGCGGCAGCGTCCCGGCCGGCATCTGAACGGAGCGCTGATGGACTTCCTCACCGACGAGCGCTGGGGCGACCTGATCGCCGCCCGCGCCGAGCAGCCGGCCCTGGCGCTCGAACGCCTCCGGCAGCGCCGGCGTCGACCGCTGCTCACCGACGGCCGGCTGTTCGTCGTCGCCGCCGACCACTCGGCGCGCGGCATGCTCGGTGTGCCGGGCGAACCGTTCGCGATGGCCGACCGGCGCCGCACGCTCGACGCCTTGATGACCGCCCTGGCCTGCGACGAGGTCGACGGTGTGCTGGCGAGCGCCGACATCATGGAGGATCTGGCGCTGCTCGGGGCGCTCGAGGGCAAGCTCGCTTTCGGCACGATGAACCGGGGCGGCATCATGGGCGCCCAGTGGGAGCTCGACGACCGCATGACCGCCTACCGGGCGGCGTCGCTGGCGGCGAACGGGCTCGACGGCGGCAAGGTGCTGTTGCGGCTCGCCGACGACGACGCCGGCACCGCCTCGACGATCGAGGCCTGCGCCCGGGCGGTCGACGAATGCGCGGCGCTCGGCCTGCCGATCATGGTCGAGCCGCTGCCCTACCACCACCACCCCGACACCGGCGCCGCCAAGCTGCTCGACGACGAGGACGCCCTGTTGCGGGCGGTCGCGATCGGGTCGGGTCTCGGCGGCACCACGACGTCGACGTGGCTGAAGGTGCCGGCGTCGCGGAACCCGGCCCGGATGCTCGCCGCCACCACGCTGCCGGCGCTGATCCTGGGGGGCACCCCGGGCGCCGACGTCGCGGCGACCTACGCCTCGTGGGAACGGGCGATGGAGGTTCCCAACGTGCGCGGGCTGGTCGTCGGGCGCGCCCTGCTCTACCCTCCCGACGGCGACGTCGCCGGCGCGATCGGGCGCGCCGCGGCGATCGTGCGTCCCCGTCCGTGAACCCGCCGAACGAACGAGCCGAGTTACCAGGAGGCATCACCATGCAGCTCACCACCGCCCAGGCGATCGTGAAGTACCTGATCGCCCAACGCACGATGATCGACGGCCGCGAGGTCCCGCTGTTCCCCGGCGTCTACGCGATCTTCGGGCACGGCAACGTGACCTGTCTCGGCCACGCCCTCGAGGAGGCCGCCGACGAGCTGCCGACGTGGCGGGGCCAGAACGAACAGGGCATGGCGCTCGCCGCGATCGGCTACGCGAAAGCGACCCGCGGCCGCCAGATCATGGTGGCGACGTCGTCGATCGGACCGGGCGCGCTCAACATGGTGACCGCCGCCGGTGTCGCCCACGCCAACCGGCTGCCCGTGCTGTTGATCGCCGGTGAGACGTTCCAGAGCCGGATCCCCGACCCGGTGCTGCAGCAGGTCGAGCACTACGGCGATCCGACCGTCACGGTCAACGACGCGTTCAAGGCGGTCACGCGCTACTGGGATCGCATCACCCGGCCCGAGCAGGTCGTGCACTCGTTGCCGCACGCCGTCGCGACGATGCTCGACCCGGCGACGCGCGGTCCGGCGTTCCTCGGGCTGCCCCAGGACGTGCAGGCCGAGTCGTTCGACTTCCCCGAGCGGTTCTTCGAGCCCGTCGTGCACGAGCTGGTCCGCCCGCGACCCGACCGGAACCAGCTCCGCCGGGCGGCCGAGCTGATCCGCACCGCCCACCGGCCGCTGATCATCTGCGGTGGCGGCGTGCACTACTCGGGCGCCGAGGCCGAGCTGCAGGCGTTCGCCGAGGCCCACGCCATCCCGGTCGTCGAGACGGTGGCCGGCAAGGCGAGTCTCCTCGCCGCGCACCCGCTCAACGCCGGCCCGGTGGGTGTCACCGGTTGCACGTCGGCGAACGCCCTCGCCGCCGAGGCCGACGTCGTGATCGCAGTCGGCTCGCGCCTGCAGGACTTCACGACCGGTTCGTGGACGGCGTTCGACGCGGCGGCCCGTTTCGTCGGCATCAACGCCGCCGGGTTCGACGCCGTCAAGCACGCTTCGGTACCGGTCGTCGGTGACGCCCGCGAGACGCTCGCCGAGCTGACCCCGCTGCTCGCCGGCTGGGCGGGACCCGAGTCGTGGACCGAGCGCGCCGCCCGCGAGACCGAGGGATACCACAACTACATCGACAAGATCGCGGCCCCGACCGATGCCGGCTCCCCCGGCAGCTCCGAGCTGCCGAGCTACGCCCAGGTCGTCGGCGCGATCGACCGTCTGGCGGTGCCGTCGGACTACGCGCTCACCGCCGCCGGCGGGTTCCCGGGCGAGCTCAACAACGGGTGGCGCGCCAAGGGCCTCGACAGCTTCGACTGCGAGTACGGCTTCTCGTGCATGGGCTACGAGATCTCGGGCGGGTGGGGCGCCAAGATGGCGCTGCCCGAACGCGAGGTGATCGTGTTCGTCGGCGACGGTTCGTACCTGATGATGAACTCCGACCTGTACTCGTCGGTGCTCGGCGGGCACAAGCTGATCGTGATCGTGTGCGACAACGGCGGTTTCGCGGTGATCCACCGCCTGCAGACCAACCAGGGCGGAGCCGGCTACAACAACTTGATCACCGACACCCGCAACGCCGGCGTGGTGTACGTCGATTTCGCAGCCCATGCCCGTGCGATGGGCTGCGAGGCCGAGACGGTGTCGACGATCGCCGAGCTCGAGGCGGCGTTCGAGCGGGCCCGCGCCGCCACCGGGACGTACGTCATCGCGATGCGCACCAGCCAGACCGACTGGACCGAAGGCGGCGTCTTCTGGGAGGTCGGGGTGCCCGAGGTGAGCAACCGTCCGGGCGTCGTCGACGCCAAGGCCGCGATGCGTGACGGCAAGCTGGCCCAACGGCTGGTCTGAGCACGGCGCGGCGAGGAGACGACCCATGATCACGATCATCAACGGCGGCACGCAGGGCCTCGGCGAAGCGGTCGCCCGGCGCCTGTTCGCCACCGGGTTCAGCACCGGGCTGACCTTGACGGGCCGCTCGGTCGACCGCGGCGAGGCGCTGGCCGCCGAACTCACCGCCGGTGGGCTCGGCACCGTCTTCGTGGCGGCCGACGCCCGCGACGCCGCGATGCCCCAGCTCGTCGTCGACGCCACGATCGAGCGGTTCGGTTCGGTGCACGGCCTCGTCAACGTCGCCGCCGCGACCAGCCGGGCGACGTTGTTCGACGACACCCCCGAGCACGTCGACCTGCAGATGGCCGTCAACGTCAAGGCGCCGTACTTCCTGATCCAGGCGGCGGCCAGGGCGATGATCGCCCAGGGCAGCGGGGGGTCGATCGTCAACGTCGGTTCGACCACCGGGCACGGCGGCCAGCCCAAGTTGACCGCCTACGCGATGTCGAAGGGCGCGCTCACGATCATGACCAGGAACCTGGCGTTCGGGCTGATGCGGCACGGGATCCGCGTCAACCAGGTCAACCCGGGCTGGATGGAGACCGAGTCGGAGCACCACACCCAAGTCGGCCAGGACGGGGCGCCCGAGAACTGGCTCGAACTCGCCGCCCCGCAACGTCCGCTCGGCCGGTTGGTGCAACCGTGGGAGGTCGCCAACGCGATCGTCTACTGCCTGTCGCCCGACGCCGGGATGCTCACCGGCAACTGCATCGACGTCGACCAGTCGGTGCAGGGGGCCGGTGACCCGCCCCTGCCGGGCGAACGCGACACCGTGCGTCCGTAGACGCGACGCCCAGGGGTCGGGCGCGCGAGCGGGGTGAGGGCGCGCGACCGCGTCGTCAACGCGTCGGCCGGGCGGTGGTGCCGCGCACGACGAGCGTCGGGGTGATCACGTGGTGGCGTGCCGCCGTGCGGCCGTGCTCGACGCGTTCGACGAGCGTCTCGACCGCCAGTTCGCCGAGGCGGTCGCGGTTCTGGTCGACGCTGGTGAGGCCGACGTGGCGCAACGCCGCCACGAACGTGTTGTCGTACCCGACGAGCGAGATGTCGGCGGGCACGCGCAGGCCGAGCCCGTCGACGACGTCCATCGCGCCGAGGGTGCTGAGGTCGTTGCCCCCGAACAGCGCGGTGCAGGGCCGACCGGCGGCGAACAGCGCCTCGGCCGCCCGCACGCCCGCCGCCTCGGTGAAACCGCCCCGCTCGACGTGTGGTTCGAGGCCGTGCGCCGCCATCGTCAGCTCGTAGCCCTCGCGGCGCTGTTGGGCGCCGGCGCCGGTGCCGCCGTCGATGTGGCAGATGTGGCGGTGCCCGAGCCCGATCAGGTGTTGCACGGCGAGGGTCGCTCCGAGCCGGTCGTCGTTGTTGACGGTGTCGACGAGCTCGGACATCAGCGGCCGCGAAGCGACGACCACCGGGACCGCCTGCGCCACTCGCTCGATGACCTCGATGCCCGAGCGTGAGCCGGCCAGGATGATGCCGTCGACCTGGAAGTCGACGAACGTGTCGAGCGCGGTCGACTCCTGATCGTCGTCGAGGAACGCGCTGTTGAGCAACAAGCGGTAGCCGAGCCGGTCGGCGGCCCGCTTGATGCCGTCGGCGATGCCTGCGAAATAGGGGTTGTGCAGGTCGTTGACGACCAGTCCGACGGCGCGGGTGCGCCTGCTGGCGAGGTTGCGGGCGTTGAGGTTCGGGCGGTAGCCGAGCTCGTCGGCGGCCTGCAGCACCGAGTGCCGCGACCGCTCGCTCACCTTGGGTGAGCCGCGCAGCGCGAGGCTCACCAGGGCGCGTGACACACCGGCGCGACGAGCGACGTCGTCCATCGTCGGCTTGTGCATGTCCCCTCCCCGGCCCGCTGCGACGACAATCCCGATGCCGTCGTGGGCTCACCTTGACAGCGTCTGATTGAAGCACAATGATTAGAGCGCTTCAACAACGAAGCAGGGGATCCCGTCATCGGTCAGCCGACGGGCCGTACGCGGCCCGTCGGCCTGGCGACGAGATCCCCCCAACTTCCAAGGAAGACCACGAGGGGGAGAACACCCACATGAAGAATCTGCGCAAGCTCATCGCACCGGCAGTAGCGGCCTCGCTGTTGCTGGCCGCCTGCGGTGGCGACGACGCGGCCGACGAGGTCGCCGACGACACCACGCCAGCCACCGAAGCTCCGGCATCCGACGACACCGTCGCCGTGACCCAGGGCTCCGACCTGACGTTCCACATGGTCACGCACTCCGATGACGGCCCGTTCTGGTCGGTCGTCAAGCGCGGCATGGAAGCCGCCTGTGAAGACGTCGGTGTGAACTGCGTCTGGCTCGGCTCGAACAACGACCCGGGTGTCCAGGTCCAGATGATCGAGCAGGCCATCTCCGAGGGTTCGGACGGCATCGCTTCGGCACTCGCCAGCCCCGACCAGCTCGTCGGCCCGCTGCAGGCGGCCGTGGCCGCCGGCATCCCGGTCGTCACGCTCAACTCGGGCCTCAACAACTGGCAGGAGATCGGCGCCCTCACCCACGTGGGTCAGGACGAGATCATCGCCGGCCGCGAGGCGGGCAAGCGCTTCAACGACCTCGGCGCCACCAAGGTGCTCTGCGGCCGTCAGGAAGAGTCGAACGTCGCCCTCGAAGAGCGCTGCAACGGCGTCGCCGAGACGTTCAACGGTGAGGTCATCTCGCAGTTCGTCGGCCTCGACGCCGACCAGACCGAGCAGACCAACTCGATCGGCGCCGTCCTCGCTGCCGACCCGGCCATCGACGCCTTCATCGGCACCGGCCCGGTCATCGCGATGTCGGGTCTCGCCGCGGTCACCGACTCGGGTCGCGACTTCAAGGGCATCGGTGGCTTCGACATGACGCCGGAACTGCTCGCCGCGATCGACGCCGGGCAGATCTCGTTCACCGTCGACCAGCAGCAGTATCTGCAGGGCTACCTGCCGATCATCATGTTGTTCCTCAACGCCACCAACGCCAACGTGGCCGGTGGCGGTCAGCCGGTGCTCTCGGGCCCCGGCTTCGTCGACCAGAGCAACGCCGCCCAGGTGTCCGAGCTCGTCGGCGCCGGCACCCGCTGACGTTCCACTCGACGTCTAGCGTGTCCTGATGTGAGGGGGCCGGCCCAGCCGGGCCGGCCCCCTTCATCGTTTCAGTTCTTTCCACGTGCGCCGTTGGGGCGCACATGACCGGGGGGTCCGTACACCATGTCCGACGTGGCCGAGTCCACGCTCGCCGTTCCCGACGAAGGCGGCACGGCCGCCGACGAGCGGCTCGCCTATCGGGGCGTCTTCCAGCGTCTGTTCATCCGGCCGGAGATCGGGGCCATGATCGGGGTCGTCGGCCTGTGGGTCTTCTTCTGGGCGGTCTCCGTCCCGTTCGGCACCGCCGGTGGCACGTCCCAACTGATCGACTTCGCCTCGTCGCCGCTGGGCATCATGGCCGTCGCCGTCTCGATGCTGATGGTCGGCGGAGAGTTCGACCTGTCGGCGGGCGCGATGACCGGTGCGATGGGGATCCTCGTCGTCCTGCTCTCGCTCGAGGTCGGAGAGCGCGGCGGGGCCGGGCTCAACCTCTGGCTGGCGATCCCGCTGTCGTTCCTCTTCGCCCTCGCGGTCGGCTACTGGAACGGATTCCTGGTCGAACGCACCAAGCTCCCGAGCTTCATCATCACCCTCGGTACCTTCTTCATCCTGATCGGGGCCAAGCTCGGCTTCTCGAAGCTGATCGTCGATCAGGTCCAGGTGGGCGACATCCGCAACGCCGCCGGCTACGACTTCTGGCGGGCGATCTTCGCCAGCGAGTGGCAGCGCAACCAGCATCAATGGGGCCAGCGCGATCGAGTCTTCCTCGTGCTGGTCGTGATCGTGTTCGCCCTCGTGATGTTGGCGGTCGCCGAGATGCAGTACGCCAGCCGCCGCAGCGGTGTCGCCGCCGGCCAACTCGCCGGCTTCGCCGTCGGGGCCGTCGGGGTGGTCGTCGGTATCGCCGTGCTCCACCGCACCGACTCGGTCGCCGGCAACGTGGTGGGCTGCGCCGTGATCGCTGTGGGGGTGATCGTCGGGCTGGTCGGGTATGGACGGGCGCGCTTCGAGCCGCTCGCCGATCGCGGATCGCTCACGCTGACCACCGACGTCGTCAGGTGGGCCGGGATCGGCCTGGTCGGTTTCGTCGCCGCCATCGTCGTGGCCGCGGCGATGGATGCGTCCGACGACTCGAATCTGTTCTTCCCGTTCACGCACCAGGGTCTGCGGGCCACCTTGTTCCTCGTGCTCATCGCGGTCGGCCTGACGGCGATGTTCATCGCCCTCGCCCACGCCCGCCGGGTCAGCGTGATCACCCGTGCTGCGCTGCTCGGGCTCCTCGCCGTGTTGCTGGTGGCGATGGCGTTCTTCATCCGTTCCGAATCCGAGTCGGTCAAGTTCCGTGCCGAGGGTTTCGGTGTGCTGCTCGGCCTCGCCCTGCTCGCCGCGGCCTGGGTGGTGCTCGGTCTGCTCTTCAGCGAGCGCGCCCGACTCGACCCCGCCGCCGACCGATTCGGCACGCGGATGCTCGCCGCGGCCGGCCTGCTCGCCGTCGTCGCGTTCCTGATCCGTCTGCTGTTCACGCTGCCCGAGGAGATCGAGGCCGGCATCAACCCGGCCAAGTTCTCGGTGCGCTCGCTCTGGTTCATCGGCTTCACCGCGGTCGCGGTGTTCGTGCTCGGCCAGACCCGGTTCGGCAGCTGGACGTTCGCCGTGGGCGGCAACAAGGAGGCCGCCCGCCAGGTCGGCGTGCCCGCCGCCCGGACGAAGACCCAGCTGTTCATGGTGGTGTCGGGTGCAGCGTGGCTCGTCGGGATGCTGCTGGCGTTCCGCCTCAACACGATCCAGGCCAACACCGGCAACGGCGAGGAGTTCGAGTACATCATCGCCGCGGTGGTCGGCGGCACCTTGTTGACGGGTGGGTACGGCACCGCGCTCGGCGGAGCGCTCGGTGCGATCATCATCGCCGAGGCGACGCTCGGTATCCCCAACGCCCGGTGGAACTCCGACTGGCGGTTCCTCTTCCTCGGCGTGACGCTGCTGCTGGCGGTGCTCGCCAACCGCTCCATCCGCACCAAGGCCGAGTCGTTGCGCCGATGAGCACCACCCACCAGCGCCCGTCCATCACCGATCGGAGCACGAACCATGGCTGAGGCCCACCTGCTCGAACTCGAGAACGTCTCGAAGTACTACGGCAACATCATCGCCCTCAAGGGCGTGAGCACGTCCGTCAACGCCGGCGAGGTCACCTGCGTCCTCGGCGACAACGGCGCCGGCAAGTCGACGCTGATCAAGATCCTCGCCGGCGCCCACCAGCAGAGCGAGGGCGACATCCGGCTCAACGGCCAGGAGATGCGGTTCGACTCGCCGCGCGATGCGCTCGCCAACGGCATCGCCACGGTGTACCAGGACCTCGCCATGGTGCCGTTGATGTCGGTGTGGCGGAACTTCTTCCTCGGGTCCGAGCCGACCAGGTCGATCGGTCCGCTCAAGTGGATCGACAAGCCGACGGCGAAGCGGATCTCCAAGGAGGAGCTCGCCAAGATGGGCATCGACATCCGCGACACCGAGCAACCGGTGGGCACGCTGTCGGGTGGCGAGCGCCAGTCGGTGGCGATCGCCCGCGCCAACTACTTCGGCGCCAAGGTGCTGATCCTCGACGAGCCGACCTCGGCGCTCGGCGTGAAGCAGTCGGGGGTGGTGCTCAAGCGCATCGTCGACGCCCGCAACGCCGGGTTGGCCGTGATCTTCATCACCCACAACCCGCGGCACGCCTTCCCGGTCGGCAACCGGTTCCTGATCCTGAACCGTGGCCACTCGATGGGCTCGTTCGCCAAGGGCGAGATCTCGGTCGACGACCTCACCCAGCTGATGGCCGGCGGTGCCGAGTTGCAGGCGCTCGAGCACGAACTCGAAGCGGCCGGCACGATCCGACACGAAGATCTCACCACCCCCGACTGACCGGGTGCCCGTAGCTCGTGGCACCACGGCGTTCGCGCGAAAGGACACATGTGAACACCACTCGCCCTCGGCTCGGTATCGGGGTCGTCGGGTTCGGTTGGATGGGTCAGGCCCATTCGCGGTCCGCGGCCCGGATCTCGTCGCTGTTCCCGGAGCGGGCTTTCGACACCGAACTCGTGATCTGCGGTGACAACGTGGCCGAGCGCCAGGTGCAGTCGGTCGACGGCTTCGGGTTCCGTGAGGCGACGCCGGACTGGCGGGCGGTCGTCGACCACCCCGACGTCGACGTCGTCTACGTCACCGCGCCGAACATGATGCACGAGGAGGTGGCGGTCGCTGCCGCCGGGGCGGGCAAGGCGGTCTTCTGCGAGAAGCCGGTTGGCGGCACACCCGATCAGACGATCCGGATCGAGGCCGCCGCCCGCGCTGCCGGGGTGATCACCGGTGTCGGCTACAACTACCGGTGGGCGCCGCTCGTGCAGCACGCCAAGCACCTGATCGATTCCGGGGCGCTCGGCGAGATCACCAACTACCGCGGCCGGTTCTTCTCGATGTACGGCGCCGACCCGATGGGGTTGCTCTCGTGGCGGTTCCTCGTCGACGAGGCCGGCTACGGCGTCTCGTCCGACATCCTCAGCCACGCCGTCGACCTGGCGACGATGCTCGTCGGCCCGGTGACGTCGGTGAGCGGCACGATGGAGACCTACATCAAGCAACGCCCGCTGCCCAAGGCCGGCGGAACGCACTACGACCGCGGGCAACCCGGTGACCCGACCGGCACGGTCACCAACGAGGACTACGCCGCCGCGATGGTCGTGTTCGGCAACGGCGCGCGCGGCACGTTCGAGTCGTCGCGGGCGATCATCGGGCCCGAGTCGCAGATGGCCTTCGACGTCTACGGCACGAAGGGCTCGCTGCGCTGGAACCTCGAGACGATGAACGAGCTCGAGGTGTTCCTCGTCGACGACACCGGGCGGGCGCCGCGCGGGTACACCAAGGTGTACGCCGGCGACCGGTACCCGTACCATGGCCACTTCGTCCCCGGCGACGCCAACGCGATCGGGTACGAAGACCTCAAGGTGATCGAGAACTACGAGTTCCTGTCGGCTGTGGCCCGCGGCGAGCAGCACGAGCCGGGCTTCGCCGAAGCCGTCCGGTACGTCGGCTTCCAGGCCGCCTGGCTGCGTTCCTGCGAGACGGGCTCGTGGCAGGACGTCGAACCGCTCGGGGAGCGCTGAACCGACGATGACCATCTTCGACTATTCGCTCACCGGGGACGCCAAGCGACTCGCGCACGAACGGGGTCTGGTCGAGGCCGAATGGTTCCTGGCCGATGTCGACCCGGCTCGGATGCGCGAGTTCCAACGCCGCACCGACGCCCGCGCCGCGTTCGACCTGCTGCTCTGGTTGGGGTTGCTGATCGGCTCGGGGATCTGGGCCTACACGACGGTCTGGTCGTGGTGGTCGATCCCGGCGTTCGTCGTCTACGGGGCGCTCTACGGCGGTTCCAGCGATGCCCGCTGGCACGAGATGGGGCACGGCACCGCGTTCCGCACCCGGTGGGTGAACGACGCGGTCTACCTGGTCGCATCGTTCATGTTGTTCAGGGGGCCGACGGTGTGGCGCTGGTCGCACTACCGCCACCACACCGACACGATCATCGTCGGCCGCGACGCCGAGATCGTCTTCCAGCGTCCGCCGAGCATCATCCGCACGATCTTCGGCTACACGCACCTCCAGGGTGGCAGCCAGATGTTCCTGCGCCTGGTCCGCCACGCCGCCGGCCGCCTCGACGCCGACGCCGAAGAGTTCGTCCCCGAATCCGACTGGCGGCGTGCGGTGTGGGAGTCGCGGGTGTTCGTCGTCGTCGTCGCCGCGGCGGCGGCGTGGAGCCTGATCGCGTGGACCCCGCTGCCGCTGCTGTTCATCGGCGGCCCGACGTTCTACGGGGCGTGGCTCGTGGTCTTCTTCGGGATCACCCAGCACGCCGGCCTGCGTGAGAACGTGCTCGACCACCGCTACAACACCCGCACCGTGCACATGAACCCGGTGTTCCGGTTCCTCTACCTGAACATGAACTACCACGTCGAGCACCACATGTTCCCGAGCGTGCCGTACCGGTCGTTGCCGGCGCTGCACCGCGAGGTCTCCGACCAGCTGGCGCCGGCGCTGCCCAACACGCTGGCCGCCTACCGCCAGATCTTCCGCACGCTCGCCCGCCAGCATCGTGACCCGACCTACGAGATCCCGCTCGAGGTGCCCGACGTGCCGGGCGCCCGCGGGGCGATCGAGGTGGGTGCGAACTGGATCCGCCACGGTGACGGCGCCGTCGATCTCGCCGATGCCCACGAGATGGACGTCGGCGAGCTGCGCCGGGTCGACGCCGACGGCCGCACGTTCGTGCTGTGCCGTCTGGCCGACGACGAGTTCTCGCTGGCCGACGGGCTGTGCACGCATGCCGAGGTGCACCTGGCCGGCGGGACGCTCGTCGGCGACCAGATCGAATGCCCGAAGCACAACGCCCGTTACGACGCCCGCACCGGGGCGGTGTGTCGCCGACCCGCCCGGGAACCGCTGCGCACCTACCGGGTCGAGCGGATCGGTGGCCGTCTGATCGCCCGGCTGAACGAACGCGACGAGGACCCCTCATGAGCCGCTCAGGACCGTTTCGCCCGACCGCCGGCCCGGGAGCCGTGCTGGCGGTGACCCCGGAGTCGGCCGGGTGGCGGAACCTGGCGTTCGCGGTCGTCGACGTGCGGCCGGGGCATCCCCACGAAGCCTGCCTCGCCGACCGTGAAACCGCGATCGTGGTGCTGTCGGGGGCCGGTCGGGTGGTGGTCGACGGCGTCGCCCACGACGTCTCGCGGTCGTCGGTGTTCGACGAACTCGGCCGGGTCGTCTACGTGCCGCCGACGGTGGCGTTCCGGGTCGAGACCGACACTGCGGTCGTGGTCGCGGTGGGCTCGGCACCCGCCACGGGTCGCCTGCCGGCGCGCGTGTTCGAGCCCTCCGAGATGCGCAGCGAGATCCGCGGTGGGGGAACGGCCTACCGGCAGGTGATCCACACCCTCGCCGCGCCGTTGCCGGCCGAGCACCTGATCCTCTACGAGGTGTACATCCCGCGCGGCACGTGGGCCGGCTGGCCGCCGCACCGCCACGACGGCGTCGACGGCGCCCCGTACCTCGAGGAGACGTACTACTTCCGGCTCGATCGGGCCGAGGGGTACGTGCTGCACCGCAACTTCAACGACGGCGCCGCACCGGCCGGCGAGCCGGCCGACTTCGACGAGGTGTCGGTGGCCCGCGACGGTGACGTCGTACTGGTGCCGATGGGCTACCACACCACGGTCACCTCGCCGGGTTCCAACATGTACTTCCTCAACTTCCTCGCCGGCGACCTCGAACTCGACGCCCGGGCCACGCCGCCGTGCTTCCACAGCGAGCACACCTGGATCGAGTCGGACTGGACCGCCGGGGCGTGGAGCCTGCCGGTCGTTCCGACCTCGGTCTGAGCGCCATGCCACTCGACCGATTGCGGGCCCGGGACGGCGCGATGCGCGTCCTGGCCGTCGACCACCGCGACTCGCTGCGGGTCTTCCTCGATCCGGCGGCCCCCGACGCCGTGCCCGCCGCCCGGCTGACGGCGATCAAGCGCGACCTGGTCGCCGCGATCTCGCCGTCGGCGACCGGCGTCATGCTCGAACCCGAGTACTCGATCCCCCAGGTCCTCGACGTGCTCGCGCCGGGTGTCGGGTTCATCGCCGCGCTCGAGGCGCAGGGGTATCTCGCCGACCCCGGTGCCGCCCCGACGACGCTGCTGTGGTCGGTCGAACAGGCCGCCGCGGCGGGTGCCGACGCCGTCAAGCTGTTGCTGCCGTACCATCCCGACCACCGGCTCGCCGCCGCCCAACGCCAGGTCGCGGTGTCGGTGATCGCCGAGTGCCGGGTCGTCGGTGTCCCGCTGGTCCTCGAGCCGCTGTTCCACTCGCTCGCCCATCCGGCCGATCGCGACCGGGTCGTGTTCACGACGGTCGAGCACTTCGCCGACACCGGCGCCGACCTGCTCAAGCTGCCGTTTCCCGTCGATCCCGAGGCGGTGGCCGACCGGTCCCGGTGGCAGGCGGCGTGCGAGCGGATCACCGGCCGCTGCCCGCAGCCGTGGGCGCTGCTGTCGGGTGGCGGCGCGTTCGAGTCGTTCGCCGAGCAGGTCGCGGTGGCCACCTCGGCGGGCGCCGCCGGCTTCATGGTCGGCCGGGCCCTGTGGGGGCCGGCCGCTCGGGCCCCCGAGGCCGAGCGGGCTGGTGTCATCGCGAGCGTCGTCGTGCCACGATGGGAGCACCTGGTCGCCGTGTCAGCAACGCCGGGCGCGGGAGCGCCCGATCAACAAGGAGTGCCAACATGACCTTTTTCGAATCCGTGGACGCGATCGCCTTCGAGGGCACCGACAGCACGAACCCGCTGGCGTTCCGATGGTACGACGCCGATCGCGTCGTCGCCGGGCGGACGATGCGCGACCACCTGCGTTTCGCCACCTGCTACTGGCACAGCTTCAACTGGAACGGCTTCGACATCTTCGGGGACGGCACCCTCGACCGGCCCTGGCTCGACGGCGGCGACCCGCTCGCGATGGCCGAGGTCAAGATGGAGGCGGCGTTCGAGTTCTTCGAGAAGCTGACCGTGCCGTTCTGGTGCTTCCACGACCTCGACATCGCCCCGGCCGGGCGCTCGTTCAAGGAGACGGCCGCCAACATCGACCACATGGTCGACCTCGCCGGCCAGCACCAGGAGCGCACCGGCGTCGGGCTGCTGTGGGGCACCGCCAAGCTGTTCGCCGACCCGCGCTACATGGCCGGCGCGGCGACGAACCCCGACCCCGAGGTGTTCGCCTACGGGGCCGCCCAGGTGGCGCACTGCATGAACGCGACCCATCGGCTCGGTGGGCACAACTACGTGCTGTGGGGCGGACGGGAGGGCTACGAGACCCTGCTCAACACCGACCTGCGCCGTGAGCTCGACCAACTCGGCCGCTTCATGCACATGGTGGTCGAGCACAAGTACGCGATCGGCTTCGAGGGCGCGATCCTGATCGAGCCGAAGCCGTTCGAGCCCACCAAGCACCAGTACGACTTCGACGTCGCCGCCGTGCACGCCTTCTTGCAGAAGTACGGCCTCGAGGGTGAGATCAAGGTCAACATCGAGGTCAACCACGCCACCCTGGCCGGCCACGATTTCGCCCACGAGGTCGCGTCGGCGGTCAACGCCGGGATCTTCGGCTCGATCGACGCCAACGCCGGCGACGACCGGCTGGGTTGGGACGTCGACCGGTTCCCGGTCAGCGTCGAGCAGATGACGCTCGGCATGCTCGAGATCCTGCGCGGCGGCGGCTTCACGACCGGCGGTTTGAACTTCGACGCCAAGCTGCGACGGCAGTCGACCGCCCGCGACGACCTCTTCCACGCCCACATCGGCGGCATGGACACGATGGCGCGGGCGTTGCTGGCGGCGGTGAGCATCATCGACAGCGGTGAGATCGACCGGTTCCGTGACGACCGCTACGCCGGGTGGGACGAGCCGCTCGGCACCAGCATCCTCGCCGGAGACCACACGCTCGCCGGGCTGCACGAACGAGCCTTCGGCGCCGGTGAGCCGATCGGCGAGTCGGGACGCCAGGAGATGCTCGAGAACATCGTCGCCCGCCACATCGAGCGCGCCAGGTAGGGGGCCGCGTGGCGCTGGTGCTCGGTGTCGACTCGTCGACCCAGTCGACCAAGGTCGAGGCGCGCGACCTCGCCAGCGGCCGGGTCGTCGCCCGCGCCGGCGCCCCTCACCCGCCGACCACCCCGCCGGTCTCCGAGCAGGATCCGTCGGCGTGGTGGGACGCCCTGGTGGCCGCGATCAGCGGGCTCGGCAACCACCGGAGCGACGTGGTGGCGATCTCGGTCGCCGGGCAACAACACGGGCTGGTGCTGCTCGACGGGCGGGGGGCACCGGTGCGACCCGCCAAGCTCTGGAACGACACCACCTCGGCGCCCCAGGCCGCCCGTCTGGTCGGGGCGCTCGGTGCCGCCGCCTGGGCCGAACGGGTCGGCAGCGTGCCGGTCGCGGCGTTCACGATCACCAAGCTCGCCTGGGTCGCCGAGCACGAGCCCGACCTGTTGGGGCGCGTCGAACGCGTGATGCTGCCCCACGACTACCTCACGTGGCGGCTGACCGGCGAGCACGTCACCGATCGCGGTGACGCCAGCGGCAGCGGCTGGTTCGATCCGACCGGCGGGGCCGTCGATGCCGGGCTGTTGGGCGCCGCGATCGGCGGGGACGGTGCCGCCTGGGCCGAGCGGGTTCCCCGGGTGCTGGCGCCCACCGAGGTCGCCGGGTCGTTGACCGGGGCGGCGGCCGGAGAGCTCGGCCTGCCGGCCGGCATCGCGGTCGGCCCGGGGAGCGGCGACAACATGGGTGCCGCGCTCGGGCTCGGCCTGCGGGCCGGCGACGTGGCGATCTCGCTCGGCACCTCGGGCACCGTGTTCGCGGTGTCCGACACCGCCACCCACGACCCGTCGGGTGCCGTCGCCGGGTTCGCCAGCGCGAGCGGCAACTACCTGCCGCTGGTGTGCACGCTCAATGCGACGAAGGTGACCGACACCGTGGCGCGCTGGTTGGGCACCGATGCACCGGGCCTCGCCGAGCTGGCGCTCGGCACGATCGACGACCCCGGCACCGTGACGTTGCTGCCGTACTTCGACGGTGAACGCACCCCCAACCTCCCCGACGCCACGGGCACCTTCGCCGGTCTCACCAACGCCACGACGCGTGCCCAGCTCGCGCTGGCGGCGCACGACGGGGTGCTGTGCGGCCTGCTCGGCGGGGTCGCCGCCCTGCGCCGCGTCGGTGCCACGCTCGGCGGGCGGACGTTCCTGATCGGCGGGGGTGCCCGGTCGATGGCGTACCGGCAGCGGTGTGCCGATCTGCTCGGCCGGCCGGTCGTCGTGCCCGACAGCGACGAGACCGTCGCGGCCGGCGCGGCGGCGCAGGCCGCGGTCGTGCACGCCGGGGTTTCGTTCGACGAACTCGCCGCCCGGTGGGGCCTCGGTGCCGGCACCGAGATCGCGGTCGGCCGCGACGGGTCCTCGGTCGTCGCCCGCTACCGGGCCGCCGGCGGCTGACGCCCAACTCGCCGGTCAGGCGACCACGAGCTGGTGGTCGCGCGACTCGACCCGCCCGTCGTGGTGGATCGAAGCGAACACCCGGTCATCGACGAGCACGTGCAGCAGCCGGTGGCCGAAGCGGTTCTGGTCGGCGACGAGCCGGCCGTTCGGGATCGACAGGCACGCCCGGATCGCGGTCAGGTCGAGCGGTGGCAGTACCCCGAGGCCGAGCAGGGCGCTGTCGAGCTCGCGATCGGCGGCGTGGACGTTCCGGGTCAGGCGTTGCAGGGCGGATGGCGAAGCAGGGCGCAGCACACCCTGTCATCGGCGTGTGCCCCGCGGATCTTGAGCGTCGGTTCGGTTCAGGGCGCCGGGTCGCCGGCCGGGTCGCCGGCGGGGTCGGCCCGGGTGCTGCCGTGCCCGGCGAAGCCGGGGGTCCGCAACGGGGTGTCGAGCGGGGCGTTGAGCGGGGCGTCGGGGTGGCCGGCCTTCGCCTCGCCGGCCTCGATCGCGTCGAGCAGGTGGATCGCCAGGTCGGCGACCTTCACCTCGGTCTCGTCCTTGCCGGCGGCCTTCACACCGTCGTCGAGCATGATGTAGCAGAACGGGCAGGCGGTCGCGACCCGGGTGGCGCCGGTCGAGATCGCCTCGAGTGCCCGCTCGTCGTTGACCTTGGTGCCGATCGACTCCTCCATCCACATGCGGGCGCCGCCGGCGCCGCAGCACATGCCCTTGGTGCCGTTGCGGCTCATCTCGACGACCTCGATGCCCTTGATCGAGCCGACCACCTTGCGGGGGGCGAGGTAGACGTCGTTGTGGCGGCCGAGGTAGCACGAGTCGTGATAGGTGATGCGTTCCTCGAGCGTGGCCTGGCTGACGTCGAGCCGACCCGACTCGATCAGCTCCTCGAGCAGTTGGGTGTGGTGCACGACCTCGTAGTTGCCGCCGAGCTGCGGGTACTCGTTCTTGAGGGTGTTGAAGCAGTGCGGGCACTGGGCGATGATCTTCTTGACGCCCATCCCGTCGAGCATCTCGATGTTGGGCATCGCCAGCATCTGGAACAGGTACTCGTTGCCCGAGCGACGCGCCGAGTCGCCGGTGCACATCTCCGACGGTCCGAGGATCGCGACGTCGATGCCGGCCCGGTGCAGCAGCTTGGCCATCGCCTGGGTGACCTTCTTGTTCTTGTCGTCGAACGACCCGGCGCAGCCGACCCAGTACAGGTACTCGGCCTCGAGCGGCTGGCCGGGGTCGACGACGGTGACGTCGCCGAGGCCGTTGGCCCAGTCGCCGCGCTCGCCCTGGTTCATGCCCCACGGGTTGCCCTGGTTCTCCATCGCCCGGTAGGCGTTGCCGAGCTCGGCGGGGAAGTTCGACTCCATCAGCGACAGGTAGCGCCGCATGTCGAGGATCTTGTCGAGGATCTCGATGTTGACCGGGCAGATCTCGTCGCACGCCTTGCAGCTGGTGCAGGCCCAGATCTCCTCGGGTGTGATCCGCTCGAACAGGCTGTTGGCGCCGATCGTGATCTCGGCGTCGGTGCCGAGCGGCGGGCTGACCCGCGGGTCGCCCGTGGCAGCCATGACCTCGCCGGTCTTCAGCACGATCTCGCGGGGGTCGAGCGGCTTGCCGGTGGCGTGGGCCGGGCACACGCTGGTGCAGCGACCGCACATCGTGCAGGCGTCGGTGTCGAGCAGTTGCTTCCAGGTGAAATCCTCGATCACCGAGGCGCCGAACGACTCGAGCTCGGTCTCCATCAAGTTGGGCATCGGCTTCATCGCGCCCTTCGGGCGGTCCTTGTCGCGCAGGTACATGTTGAGCGGCGACGTGAACACGTGGCGCAGCATCGTGACCGGCAGAATCGCGAGGAACACGACGAACGCGACGACGTGGGCGATCCACATCCACTGGTGCCAGGTCTCGAGTGCCCCGACCGAGAGCCCGTCGACCGTCTGTGCCAGCGGGTAGCCGATGAAGCTGTACCGCTCCCAGCTCATGTCCTCGCCCGACGCCGTGCCGAGCGCGATGCGGAACATCTCGGAGGTGAACCCGCTGACCCCGATCACGAGGAACGTCGAGAGGATCACGGCGTGCTCGGGCTTCGACTTGATGCGGATCCGGTACGGCCGTTGCACGTAGCGCCGCAGGATCGCCCACACGATGCCGACCGTGAACACCAGCCCGGCGGCGTCACCGACGAAGGCGTACGCCTGGTAGGTGCGGCCGTGGAGGAACTTCAGCTCTTCGGGCAGCTGGTGGTCGACCTCGAGGATCGTCGTGACGCCCATCAGCACCAGGAACCCGAAGTAGATCATCGAGTGCATCAGGCCGGCCGCCGAGTCGCGCAACAGCGTCTGCATGTAGACGCCGGCGCGGAAGTCGGCCGCCCGCCGCTTGGCGTTCTTGACCGTGGTGCGCCGCTGGGCGGGTGCGCCGCGCTCCCAGTTCTTCATGCGGTTCGAGAACTGGAACGCGCCCCACACCAGCATGACCGGGATCACCGTGTAGAACACGACCTTGAGCGGCCCGGGGACGTTGACGAACACCTCGCGGTGGATGGCGTTGTCGTTGTGCCACCCGGTGATCAGCGGGACGATGCCGGAGATCACCGTGAACACGGCGATCCCGACGCCGAGGACGAGCGCGAGATGGTGCGGTTTGATGCGCTGCGGGGCAGACGCGTCAGGGGTGTCGGCGTGCGTGGTCATGGCGAGCAACAAACTAGTCGGAGAGCGCGGCACGCCCCATGTCCGCCGTGGGCCGCCGGCACGGCGCTCGACGTCGCGCCGCGGCGCCGTCAGCCGACGTAGGTGCGGTCGACGCTGCGGATGCGGCCGGCGAGGGCACCGAGCAGTTTCGTGGCGATCCCGGGGCGTTCGTCGAGCAAGGTGAGCAAGCGCCGCTGGTCGAGCACGAACAGCGTGCAGTCGCGGTCGCAGATCGCGGTCGCGGTGCGGGGGCCGACGTCGAACAGCGACATCTCGCCGATGACGTCGCCTTCGCCCAACGTGGCGATCCTGCGGCGGTTGCGTCGCACGACGACGCTCCCGGAGAGGATCACGAACGCGTCGCGCCCGAGCTGACCCTGGTCGATGATGACGGTGCCGCCGGTCATCACGATCACGTCGCCGGCCCGCACGATGTGCTGCAGGTCCGGCGTGCTGCACCCGGCGAACAGCGGCACCTTGCGGAGGTTGTCGAGCTGGACCGACTTCGAGACCATGGTGTCAGGGTAGTCGGGGTCGGCCCCCGGTCGGCCGGGCGCGGCGAGTCGCTCAGAACTCGATCAGGCCGGGCTCGTAGTCGGGTGGCGCGACGAAGCCCATCAGGTTCAGCAAGGTCGCGGCGACATCGGCCAGCCCCGGTGCAGGGGGAGGGGCCATGCGGTACTCGCCGTCGTAGTTCGGGTCGAAGATCGCGAACGGCACCGGGCTGAGCGTGTGCGAGGTCTTCGGCGAGCGCACCCCGTCCGACTCGGTGAACATGACGTCGGCGTTGCCGTGATCGGCCGTGTACACGAGCACGCCGTCGAGCTCGTCGATCACCTGCACCAGTTCGGCCATGCACTCGTCGATCACGGTCATCGCCGCGATCGTGGCGGCGAGGTTGCCGGTGTGGCCCACCATGTCGCCGCTCGGGAAGTTGAGGCGCCCGAACCGGTAGTCGCCGCTGCGCAGCAGGTCGATCGCCTCGGCGGTGATCTCGCGGACCTTCATCGCCGGCGTGGTGTCGAACTCGACGTTGTCGCTGCGGATCTCGACGTAGGTCTCGAGGGCCGGGTCGATGTAGCCGGACCGGTTGCCGTTCCAGAAGTAGGTGACGTGGCCGAACTTCTGGGTCTCGCTGACGGCGAACGTGCGCACGCCGGCGGCGCAGAGGTACTCGCTGACGGTGCGGTCGATCGTCGGCGGGTCGACCAGGTAGCGACGGGGCACGAGCGCGTCGCCGTCGTACTGCAGCATGCCGGCGAAGAACACGTCGGGCGGCGGCTCGCCGTGCGGGCCACGGCGCGAGAACTCGGCGAAGTCGGCCTCCTCGTAGGCGCGGGAGATCTCGATCGCCCGGTCGCCACGGAAGTTGAAGACGATGACGGCGTCGCCGTCGGCGATCGCGCCCACGGGGGCGCCGCGGTCGTCGACCACCACGAACTCGCCGAGGTACTGGTCGCCGGTGGCGAGACCCGCCGCGTCGGCCTCGGCGTACATCGTCGCGACCGCCTCGGCGGCCGATCGGAACGGCCGTCCGACCCCGAACGTGTGGCAGCGGTACCCCCGCGCCACCATCTCCCAGTCGGCGCCGTAGCGGTCCATCGTGATCGTCATGCGACCACCGCCCGACGCGATGCGGAAGTCGCGGGTCGCATCGGCGGCGTTCAGGTCGGCGAGCACCGCCTCGGTCGCCGCGAGGTAGCCGAGTGCCGACCGGGCGGGCACGTCGCGGCCGTCGTGGAGGACGTGCACGGCGGCGCTGGTGACGCCGTCGGCGGCAGCGCGGCGCAACATCGCGTAGAGGTGGTCGGTGTGGCTGTGCACGTTGCCGTCGGAGTGCAGTCCGATCAGGTGCAGCGTGCCCGCCCGGGCATGCTCGATCGCCGCCCGCCACACCGCCGAGTCGAAGACCGTCGCGTCAGCGATCGCCCGGTTGACCAGCTTGGCGCCCTGGTCGAACACCCGGCCGGCGCCGAGCGCGTTGTGCCCGACCTCGCTGTTGCCCATGTCGTCGTCGGAGGGCAACCCGACGGCCGGGCCGTGGGCCACCAGCTCGGTGTACAGCTCGCCGCCCGTGAGGCGGTCGAGGGTCGGGGTGTCGGCGCTGGTGACGGCGTTGCTGGGGGCCGGCGGGGCGACGCCGACCCCGTCGGCGATCACGAGCAGCAACGGCCCGGGCCGGCCGGCGAACGACGGGTGCGGCGCGAGCTCCAACGGCATGGCGCCGAGTCTACGGAGGCTCACCGGATCGCTGGTGCGGGCGGCGGCGGGGCAGGCGGCGTCGACGGCGGGCGTCTCGCGTCGCCGGCGACCGGAGGTGCCTAGCCTGCCGGGATGGACTATCGCTTCGACCGCCACCTGCGCTACGACGAGTTGACGGCCTGGCTGCGCGACATCGCCGTCCGCCACCCCGAACTGGTGGCGATGGAGTCGTACGGCACGTCACACGAGGGCCGCGACCTGTGGTTGATGACGCTCACCGACGCCGCGACCGGCCCGCACGACTCGAAGCCGGCCCACTGGGTCGATGCCAGCATCCACGCCGTCGAACTCACGGCGACCGTCGCGGCGTGCCATCTGATCCACCGGCTGGTGACCGGCTTCGGGCACGACGACACGGTCACGCGGGCGTTGCGCACCCGGACGTTCTACGTGGTGCCTCGCGTCAACCCCGACGGCGCCGAGTGGGTGCTGGCCGACCGGCCGCGTTTGCGGCGCTCGAGCGTGCGGGCCTGGCCGTGGCGCGACGGCCACCGCTGGCCGGGGCTGCAGAACGAGGACATCGACGGCGACGGGCGGGTGCTGCAGATGCGGATCCCCGACCCGAACGGCGGCTGGATGCCGCACCCCGACGACGAGCGCCTGATGGTCCCGGTCCCGCCCACCGGGGCACCCGAGGGTGTCGCCACCTACCGGCTGCTGGTCGAGGGCTCGATCGAGGACTACGACGGGTTCACGATCGACACGCCACGCCCGGTCGAAGGCCTCGACATGAACCGCAACTTCCCGGCGGGGTGGGGCACCCGGGTGCGCGGCGCCGGCGACCACCCGCTCAGCGAACCCGAGATCGACGCCCTCGTGCGGGCGATCGTCGCCCGCCCCAACGTGTGCGGCTACAACGCCTACCACACCAGCGGCGGGGTGCTGCTGCGCCCGTCGTCGACCGTTGGCGACAAGCAGCTGGCGCCGCTCGACGTGTGGACGTGGAAGCAGCTCGCCGAGCGCGGCACGGCCCTGACCGGCTACCCGGCGCACTCGACCTACGAGGACTTCACGTTCGACCCGTCCGACACCCAGAGCGGCGCCGCCGACGACTGGGCGTACGAACACCTCGGCGTGTACAGCTGGACGACCGAGTTCTGGGACATCGTGCACGCCGCCACCGGGGTGAAGCAGTCGACCCACTTCTGGTACGTCGGCCCGACCCCCGCCGAAGCCCTGGCCGTGCTGCGGTGGTGCGACGAGCACCACCCCGCCGGTCACGTCGACTGGTACCGGTTCGATCACCCGCAACTGGGTCCGATCGAGCTCGGCGGCTGGAGCGACCTGCACACCTGGACCAACCCGCCCGATGCGCGGTTGCGCCAGGAGGTCGAGCCGCACGCCGACTTCGCGATCCATCAGGCGCTGTGCTCGCCGCGGCTCGAGATCGTGTACCACCGCGTCGAGCGGCTCGGCGACGACACGTGGCGGATCGAGGTCGGCGTCGCCAACACCGGATGGCTGCCCACCGACGTGTCGGCGCTGGCCCGCAAGGAGCGCCTGGTGCGGCCGATCACGGTCGCGGTGTCGGGGGCGGTGGCCCTCGACGGCCCGGCACGCCGGCAGGTCGGCCAGCTCGCCGGACGGTCGGCGTTGCGGTTCCGCGACGGAAACGACGGCACCCCCGACCGGGCCCTGGTGGCCTGGGTGGTGCGGGCGCCGGAGGCCGGCGAGGTCGTCGTGGTCGCCGAGCACCCCCGGGCCGGAACGGTGTCGTGGCGCTGCCCGCTCGGCTAGTCGCGCCCGACGGCCGCGGCGCCCGGGCGGTCGCTCGGCCCGGCGCGGCGGGTCAGGCGAGGTTGCGGACGTAGCCGCGGTCGAGCTGCACGAAGCCGTGGCGCTCCCAGAACGAGTGCTCGTCGGTGCGGGCGGTGCTGCTGAGCACCTGCAGCCGGTAGCAGCCGAGGTCGCGGGCCCGCTCGCAGGCGTGGTCGAGCAGCATCCCGCCGATCCCGCTGGTGCGGAACGGCTCGGCGACGAACATCCCGACGATCTGCGCCGTGCGGCCCCCGCCGTGGTGGATGTGGCGGAACGCGAGCAGCTGCGCGATGGCGGTGATCTGGTTGTCGAACTCGGCGACCAGGAGGTAGTTGCCGTCGCTGCGGTCGATCTCGACCAGCGCGTCGCGGTACGAACCCAGCGACGGCTGGACGTCGGCGTCGCCGTGATGGCGTGCGCTGCGCAGGATCGCCGAGATCGCCGACAGATCGCTCGGCACCGCGTCGCGGAAATAGGGTTGCATCTGCTTGCATTGTTCCATCCGGGGTGGCGCGAATCGGGCACCGTCGGGCGCGGGCCGTACGATCGCGGCATGACACACGGAGATCCCACGATCGAACCGGACCTGTTGGCGGCGGCGATCGCGGTGCAGGCCAACGCCCACGTCCCGTATTCGCACTTCCACGTCGGCGCCGCGATCCGCACCCGCTCGGGCCGGGTGTTCGCCAGCTGCAACGTCGAGAACGCCGCCTTCCCGCAGAGCGTGTGCGCCGAGGCGGGGGCGATCTCGGCGATGGTGTCGGGCGGCGAGTACCTGATCGACGCGCTCGTCACGGTCTGCGACGGCGACGACCTGGCCACGTGCTGCGGGGGATGCCGCCAGAAGATCCGCGAGTTCGCCGACGAGCACACGCTGATCCACTCGGCCGGGCCCGAGGGTGTGCGCCGCACGTACACGATGGCCGAACTGTTGCCCGATTCGTTCGGCCCCGAGAACCTCGGCGTCTGACCGCCCGACTTGAGTCGTCATGACTCAAGTTTTCTGATCGCAAAGTTGCCGGTCGCCGGGACGCACCCTACACTTGAGCGCGATTCGTGCAGGATCTCCCCAACTCCCCCAGATCAGGAGCGTTCCACCATGTCCAAGGCCGTCGGTATCGACCTCGGTACCACCAACTCCGTCGTCGCCGTGCTCGAAGCCGGCGAGCCGGTCGTCATCCCCAACGCCGAGGGCGGCCGCACCACCCCGTCGGTGGTCGCGTTCTCGAAAGCCGGCGAGGTGCTCGTCGGCGAGGTCGCCAAGCGCCAGGCGATCACCAACTCCGATCGCACGTTCCGGTCGATCAAACGGCACATGGGCGAGGCGTGGAAGAGCGCCGAGATCGACGGCAAGACCTACACCCCCCAGGAGATCAGCGCCCGCACGCTGATGAAGCTCAAGCGTGATGCCGAGGCCTACCTCGGCAGCCCGGTCACCCAGGCGGTCATCACCGTGCCCGCCTACTTCGACGACGCCCAGCGCACCGCCACCAAGGAAGCCGGCACGATCGCCGGCCTCGAGGTGCTGCGGATCATCAACGAGCCGACGGCCGCTGCGCTGGCGTACGGCCTCGACAAGGGTGCCGAGGACGAGACCGTGCTGGTGTTCGACCTCGGCGGCGGCACGTTCGACGTGTCGGTGCTCGAGATCGGCGACGGCGTGTTCGAGGTCAAGTCGACCCACGGCGACACGGTGCTCGGCGGCGACGACTGGGACCAACGCATCATCGACTGGCTCGTCAGCCAGTTCAAGAACGCCCAGGGCGTCGACCTGTCGAACGACCGCATGGCGATGCAGCGCCTCAAGGAGGCCGCCGAGAAGGCCAAGATCGAGCTCAGCCAGGTGCAGTCGACGCAGATCAACCTGCCGTTCATCACCGCCAACGCCGACGGCCCGCTGCACCTCGACGAGTCGCTGTCGCGCGCCAAGTTCCAGGAGATGACCTCCGACCTCATCGAGCGCTGCCGCATCCCGTTCGAGCAGGCGCTCAAAGACGCCGGCGTCGCCAAGGGCGACCTGCACCACGTGATCCTGGTCGGCGGGTCGACCCGCATGCCGGCGGTCACCGAGCTGGTGCACTCGATGACCGGCAAGGAGCCGAACAAGTCGGTCAACCCCGACGAGGTGGTCGCCGTCGGCGCCGCCGTGCAGGCGGGTGTGCTGCGCGGCGACGTCAAGGACGTGCTGCTGCTCGACGTCACCCCGCTCTCGCTCGGCATCGAGACCAAGGGCGGGGTGATGACCAAGCTGATCGAGCGCAACACGACGATCCCGACCAAGCGCACCGAGGTCTTCACGACCGCCGACGACATGCAGCCGTCGGTCGAGATCCACGTGCTCCAGGGCGAGCGCGAGATGGCCGGGTACAACAAGACGCTCGGCAAGTTCCAGCTCGTCGACCTGCCGCCGGCCCCGCGCGGCGTGCCCCAGATCGAGGTCACGTTCGACATCGACGCCAACGGCATCGTGCACGTGTCGGCCAAGGACCGCGCCACCAACAAAGAGCAGTCGATGACCATCACCGGCCAGTCCACGCTCGACAAGGACGTCATCGACCAGATGGTGCGCGACGCCGAGGCCCACGCCGACGAAGACCGCCAACGCCGCGAGGAGGCCGAGACCCGCAACAACGCCGACTCGCTCGTGTACCAGACCGAAAAGGTGCTGCGCGAACAGGGCGACAGCGTCTCGGCCGAGGAGAAGGCGGCGGTCGAAGGCCCGTTGGCCGATGTGCGCAAGGCGCTCGAGGGCAACGACGTCGCGGCGATCAAGGCCGCCACCGAGGCCCTGATCGCAGCCAGCCAGGCGTTCAGCCAGAAGCTCTACGAGGCGGCCGCCCGCGACTCCAACGCGGCCGGCACCTCGGCCAGCGGGCAGGGGGCCGGCGACGACGACATCGTCGATGCCGAGATCGTCGACGACAGCGAGACGTCATGAGCGTCGACGCCCCCGGCGTCGACGACGAGCGTGGCTCCGAGGTCGACGACTACACCGGCGAGATCCCACTGGTCGATGTCAGCGACCCCGT
Organism: Ilumatobacter sp.; assembly: GCA_036526035.1. GTDB lineage: Bacteria > Actinomycetota > Acidimicrobiia > Acidimicrobiales > Ilumatobacteraceae > Ilumatobacter. The sequence goes on from DATCZG010000069.1 coordinate 85,983, forward strand.
CCCCGAGCCCGATGGGCCACAACCATCGGGGTTCGGCGACGGTGACGTCGCCGATGTCGACGACGACGAGCTCGAGGTCCCCGAGCCGGTCGACGTCGAGGCGTTGATCGCCGACCGCGAGCACTACCGCGAGATCGCGATGCGGCTGCAGGCCGACTTCGAGAACTTCCGCAAGCGCACCGCGGCGCAGCTCGAGCACGATGTCGATCGGGCGACCGGTCGCCTCGCCGAGGCCTTCCTGCCGGTGCTCGACGCCGCCGAGGCCGCCTACCTGCGGCATCCCGACGAGGTCGGCCCGCTGCTCAACGTGATGTTGGCCGAGTTGAAGAAGCAGGGTCTCGAGACGCTCGACATCGGCGATCAGCCGTTCGACCCCGAGGTCGCCGAGGCGGTGGCCCACGAGCCCGGCGAGGCCGGCGAGGTGGTGGTGGCCGAGGTGATGCGCAGCGGGTACCGGTGGCGCGGCAAGACGCTGCGGCCGGCGATGGTGCGCACCACCGACTGATCGACGGCGAACCGGCCGGCACGGTCGGTTCCGGGAGGAGGTGAATCGGCATGGATCCACAGCGTGAATGGCTCGAGAAGGACTATTACCAGGTGCTGGGTGTCGCGGCCGACGCTCCGGCCAAGGAGATCACCAAGGCCTACCGCAAGCTGGCCCGCCAGTACCACCCCGACCAGAACCCGGGCGACAAGTCGGCCGAGGACAAGTTCAAGGAGATCTCGGCGGCCTACGACGTGCTCGGCGACGAGGCCAAGCGCAAGGAGTACGACGAGCTGCGTCGGCTCGGCCCGATGGCGGGCGGGTTCCGGGGTGGCCCCGGCGGGTTCCGCTTCAACGTCGGCGACATGCAAGGTGGCGACTTCGGCGACCTGCTCGGGCAGATGTTCTCGGGTCGTGCCGGCCGGCCGGGACGCCCCGGCGCCGGGGTCGGCCCGCAGCGCGGGGCCGACCTGACGGCCCAGCTGAACCTGGGCTTCGAAGACGCGGTGACCGGTCTCACCACCACGCTGCACCTCACCAGCGACGCGCGGTGCTCGACGTGTTCGGGTTCGGGGTGCGAGCCCGGAACCCAGCCCGAGGTCTGCGGCGCCTGCGCCGGCCGCGGTGTCGTCGACGACAACCAGGGGATGTTCTCGTTCTCGACGCCGTGCCGCAGTTGCCGGGGCCGGGGTTCGGTGATCACCCGCCCCTGCCCGACCTGTCACGGTGCCGGCATCGAGCGCCGTCCCCGCGAGGTCAAGGCCCGCATCCCGGCCGGGGTGTCCGACGGTCAGACCATCCGGCTCGCCGGCCGCGGCGGCCCGGGGCGCAACGGCGGACCGGCCGGCGACCTGCTCGTCGAGATCACCGTCGCACCGCACCACCGGTTCGGGCGCTCGGGCCGCAACCTCACGGTCACCGTGCCGGTCACGTTCCCCCAGCTCGCCCTCGGCGGCGACATCGAGGTGCCCACGCTCGACGGCTCGACCGTCACCTTGCGGCTCAAACCGGGCACCCCGAGCGGCTCGCGCCACCGCGTCAAGTCGAAGGGCATCACCACCACGTCGAAACGCGAGGGCACCCACAGCGGCGACCTGATCGTCACCGTCGAGGTCGACGTGCCGACCACGCTCACCGACGCGCAGCGGGCAGCGATCGAGCAGCTTGCCGCAGCGACTACGGTGGAGCCGAGGAGTTCGACATGAGTGCGCGCCATCGACATCAAGCCGTCTACGTGATCTCGGTCGCCGCCGAATTGGCCGGGATGCATCCCCAGACCCTGCGGATCTACGAGCGTCGCGGCCTCGTGCAGCCGGCGCGCACCCAGGGCGGCAACCGGCGCTACAGCGACGCCGACATCGAACAGCTCCAGCGCATCTCCGACCTCGCCGAGCAGGGTATGAACCTCGAGGGCATTCGCCGGGTGATGGAACTCGAACTCGAGAACGAACGCCTCCGCGCCGAGTTGGCGCGGGCCCGCGAGGTCGCCGAACGGGCCGAACTCGAGGCCGAGCGGCGCCAGCGCCGCGATCTGGTGCCGCTGCGCCAGACGGTCGCCGTGTTCGGTGAGCGGCCGCGCTTCCTCGACCGCGACTGACCCGGCCGCGCTCAGCCGGTGCGGCGGCGGATCCGCAGCGGGTGATCGCCGGCCGTCAGGCAGCGGCCGGTGTCGCAGTCGAACGCCCAGCCGTGCAGTGTGCACACCAGCACGTCGGCGCCCCGGCGGCGTTCGATCTCGCCGAACACCGACAGGTCGGCCTTGCGGTGCGGGCAGCGCCGTTGCACCACGTAGTCGCCGAGTTCGATGTCGGGCTCGGTCTGCGTCGGCGGGTCGAGTTTGCGCACCGCTTCGGCCTCGGTGCGCCGCATCCGTTCGACCGACAGCGACTTGAAGAAGTTGTACAGGTACTCGTTGAAGTCGCCGGCCCGCCAGCCCGTCCAGCGGCACGACAAGAACAGCGAGTTCGACCAGTCGACGGCGCGCTGCGCGGCGACGGTCTCGACCAGTTCGCGCGGGATGTCGAACGAGAACGCGTACGGTTCGCCGTCGAAGGCCCGCACCTGGGCCTGCGGGAAATCGATGATCAGCGCGAGGTCGCCGGCACGGAGCAGGCAGTTCGCGCCGACGGCCCGGCACAGCGTCGGTGCGAGCCGCAGCAGCGGTTCCCACCACGCCTGCAACGTCGCCAGCAGGTCGGTCGACGGATGGTTCCAGCCGGCCTTGAGCTGGTCGAGCCACGGTTGCCAGTCGGCCTGGTAGCGCCGCAGGTAGGCGGCCTTGTCGGCGAAGATCGCGTCGACGTCGTCGTCGGGCATCGGGTGGCGCACGGTGATCTCGGCCGGGGTCACCTCGATCTCGGTGCCGGGGATCGCCAGCACGCCGCGGTGCCCGGCGGCGGCGAGGCGGGCGAGGAAGGCGCGCTGGTCGGGGAAGATCGACATCTCGTCGCCGTCGATCACGTTGAGGTGGAACAGGTCGTCGTCGAGGAAGGCCGGCGGGCCGGCGCTGGGCACCACGGCGCGCGCCCCGATCACGTCGACGTAGCGCATCGCCCTGGCGAACTGGCTGTCGACTTTCGCGTCGCACAGTCGGCGCATCTCGTCGGCGGGCAGGTCGTACACCATCGGGTACCAGATCGCCCCCGAGTACTGCAGCCAGTGCAGGTCGACGGGGCCGTGCCGCCGGAGCGCCTCGAGGTCGGTCGTGCGGCAGTCGTTCTGGTTGACGAGGCGGGTGCGGCCGTCACCGATCACCAGGGCCGAATCGCCGCCCGGGCCGTCGGTGATCGAGACCTCGGTGTGGATCGCGACCGTCAGGCCGGGTGCGAGTTCGAGTTCCTCGCCGTCGACGGTGCGGATGAACTCGGTGAACCCGAGGCGCTCGAGGGTGCGTTGTTGCTCGCGCGTCGGATAGCCGGGGAGCAGGATCGGGATGTCGCGACGCAGGTGGTCGCGCAGCCACGGTTCGTCGTGGTGGTCGGCGTGCAGGTGGCTGATGTAGAGGTAGTCGGCAGCCTCGATGCGCGCCAGCAGGTCGTCGTCGAGCCGGTCGTTGCGCGGGAACACGAACCAGGCGCCGAAGAAGGCCGGCAGGAACCAGGGGTCGCAGAGGATCGACCCGGCGTCGGTCTCGACGAGGATGCCGGCATGGCCGACCGACGTGGCGCGCATGCGGGACGGCGGGTGGGGTCAGGCGACGGGCGGGTCGGTGTACTGCTGGCCGGCGCGCGACACGTGCTCGGTCCACTGCGAGCCGTCCCAGTACCGCAGCTCGAAACGGCCGGACGGGTCGGCGTACCAGCCGGCGGGGGCGCTGGCGGCCGACGCCGCAGCGGTGTGGGCGGGTGCGGGGCTGGCCGCGGCGGGCGGGGCCGACGCCGGCTCGGGGGTGATCTCGGCCGCTGCGGCGGGTTCGGTGCTGCCCGCACCCCAACCGGCCTGATCGGCGCCGGCCTCGGCCGGGGCGGCCTCGGCGGCGGGTGCCGCGGTGCCGTCGGCGGTGCGCTCGAGGTAGGCCGTCACGGTGGCGCCGGTGGGCACGATCGCCACGACGTCCCAACCGTCACGGGACTGTTCGGTGAGGCGCTCGGCGAGGGTGCCGGCCTCGAAGGACGAGACGCTGATGGAGGAGAATTCCTGCATACCGGAACCCTACCGGAGCGCCTGCCCGTGTGTCGCCGCCGTGGTGCCGACGCCGGGGCGAGACCGTCGCCGGGCCGGTGGTCCGCGGCCGGGTCGGCGACGACGGCGACCATACTGGGGGCGTGGTCGAGGCGATGGAAGCGCTCACGTCGGTGCTGGCGATCGTCGCCGCGGCCGGCGCGGTGTTGATCGTGGCCGCTCGCCTGCTGGCGCCGCGGGTCGCCCTCGCCGGGCGGATCGGTGCCGCCGTGGTGGCCCGGCGCGCCGCGCTGACGCTGGCGGTGGCGGGGGTGGCGATGCTCGGCAGCCTCTACTTCTCGGAGTCGGCCGGCTTCGTGCCGTGCCGCCTGTGCTGGTTCCAGCGCATCGCGATGTACCCGATCGCGGTGATCGCCCTCGTGGCGCTGCTGCGGCGCGATCGGGATGCCCGCTGGTACGTGCTGCCGCTCGCCGTGGCCGGCATCGGCATCAGCACCTACCACTACCTGATCGAATGGGGGGTGCTGGCCGACTCCGAATCGTGCTCGTTGTTCGGCCCACCGTGCGCCGCGATCTGGTACCGCAGTTTCGGTTTCGTCACGCTGGCGTTCGACGCGCTGGCGGGGTTCGCGGCCATCATCGTGCTCAACACCGTGTCGTTCGGCGCGGTCACCACCCCTCGGGAGACGTCGTGAACATCGCCAGCCGCAACATCGCCAGCCGCAACATCGCCAGCCGCAACATCGCCAGCCGCAACATCGCCGGTCGCAACATCGCCGGCGGATGTCGGGTCGGTGCCGTGGTCGGCCTGCTCGTCGTCGCCGGGGCGTGCGGTTCCGGTGCCGAGACCGCGGCGCCGAACCCGTCGACCGCCGGCACCACCACCGGCGGTTCGTCCCCGACGGCACCCGGCGACGGGCCGAACGCGACGGCACCCGGCGACGGGCCGAACGCGACGATCGCGCCGGAGGTGCCCGCCGAGTTCCGCGGGGCGATCGGCCCGGTCGAGGTGATCGGCGACCCGCTGGTGGTGCTCGGATCCACCGACTCGATCACCGACCCGGCGATCGGCGAGCCGGCACCGGTGATCGTCGGGCTCAGCCCGGCCGGTGAGACCGTGCGGATCGATCCCGCCAACCAGGGGCCGACGATGGTGGTGTTCCTCGCACACTGGTGCCCGCACTGCAACGCCGAGGTGCCACGGCTCAACGAGCTGCGCGACGCCGGCCGCATCCCGGCCGACCTGAACGTGGTCGCGGTCGCGACCTCCTCGAACCCGTCGGCGCCCAACTACCCGCCCGGCGACTGGCTCGAACAGGTCGACTGGACCTGGGCGGCGATGCTCGACGGGGTCGACATGGAGCGCGAGCTGTGGATCGCCGCCGACGCCTACGGGGTCGAAGCGTTCCCGTTCATCACGCTCGTCGACGCAGCCGGCCTGGTGGTCGACCGCTGGTCGGGCGAGAGCACGACCGACGAGCTGGCGGCCCACATCTCGGTCTCGCTCGGGTTGGACTGACGGCCGGGGGCCCGTCGCTCAGCCGGGCAACGCCCGTTCGGCGGCCGCGATCACGTCGCGCAACGGCCGATCGAGGGCGGCGGCGGCGGCCAGCGCGTCGTCGTGTTCCACCTTCACCCGCCCCGCCGCGACCTTGACGCGGATCGCCTGCCCGTCGACCTCGACGACCTGCTCGCTGCGCTGCTGGGGCCAGCGCCGCACCGTGGAGGCCCGCACGCCGAGCGACCCGGTCTCGGCGATCATCCGGCGCCGTACCTCGGCGAACGTGGCGTCGTCGCACAGGGCGTGCACGGTGTGGGCGGGGCGGCCCTTCTTCATCACGATCGGCGTCACCCAGGCGTCGTGGGCGCCGGCGGCCAGCAGTCGTGAGATCGTGTGGGCGAGCACCTCACCGGTGACGTCGTCGACGTTCGTCTCGAGCAGACGGCACGGGCGCCCGTCGTCGTCGTCGGACCCCGCGACGCCGATCACCGCCTGCACCACGTTGGGCCGCCCCTCCGGGTCGGCGGTTCCGGCCCCGAACCCGGTGCCGGTGACGGTCATCGGGGGCATCGGGCCGCACCGGGTTCCGAGGACGGTCAACAGCGCGACCCCGGTGGGGGTCGCGAGCTCCATCGTGGTGTCGAGACCGACGGTCGACGCCGAGGCGGCGGCGAGCAGCCGGCTGACGGCGGGAACCGGGTTGGGCAGCATGCCGTGCGCCGTGCGCACGGTGCCGTGCCCGACCGCGATCGGCGAGTAGGTGATCTCGTCGAGGCCGAGCGCGGCCAACGCGGCGCAGACGCCGACGACGTCGAGGATCGAGTCGAGGGCCCCCACCTCGTGCAGTTCGACCTCGTCGGCGGCGACACCGTGGATCGCCCCCTCGATCTCGGCCAGCTTGCGGTACACCGCGATGGCGTCGTCGCGCACCCGCGTCGGCAGGTCGCTGGCGGCGATCAGTCCGATGACCTCACCCGCCGGCCGGTGTCCGCCGTCCGCGCCGCCACTGCCAGGGTCGTGGTCGTGGTCGTGGTCGTGGTCGTGGTGGTGGTCGTCGATCGCGAGGTTGGTCCACAGTGCCGTCACGCCGCAGCGCTGGACGCGTTCCCAGGTGGCGGCGTAGCCGTCGAACCCGAGCGCCGCCCAGGCGTCGCTGATCGCCAGCCGATCGGCGCCGGCGTCGACGAGCGCCGCCAGCAGCATGTCGCCGGCGACCCCGGCGCAACAGTTGAACCAGACCGTGCGGCTCATCGTGGCAGCATCCTCGCCACGGCGCTGGCGGCACCGAACCCGTTGTCGATCCCCACCACCGTGACGCCGCTGGCGCACGCGGCGTGCATCGCCAGCAGCGCCGTCACCCCGTCGAGGCCCGACCCGTAGCCGACCGAGGTCGGCACCGCCACCACCGGGGCACCGGTCAGCCCGCCGATCACGCTGGCGAGGGCGCCCTCCATGCCGGCGACCACGATCACGGCGCGGGCGCCGGTGACGCGGTCGAGGTGGGCGAGCAGCCGGTGGAGGCCGGCGACGCCGACGTCGTGCAAGCGGTCGGCGACGTGACCGTAGGCGGCCAGCGTGATGGCCGCCTCGTCGGCCACGGGTGTGTCGGCGGTGCCGGCGGTCACCACCAGCACGTCGCGATCGGTGCGTGGTGCCGGTCGCCGCCACAGCACACACCCGGCGGCGAGTTCGGCCTCGCCGTGGGCGGCGGTGACCGCCGCGACCTGCCCCTCGGAGGCCCTCGTCAGCAGCACCGGGCCGGAACCGTGGGCGAGCAGCTCGCCGACGATCCGCACGCACTGTTCGGGCGACTTGCCCGGGCCGTACACCGCCTCGGGAGCGCCCTGGCGCAGCGCCCGGTGGTGGTCGACCAACGCTTCGCCGACGTCGGCGAACGGCAACCGACGCAGCCGGTCGACGGCGTCGTCGGGGGTCGTGTCGCCCGATCGGATCGCGTCGACCAGCGCGCGCAGTGCGTCCTCGTCCATCGGCGTCATGCTCGCAGAAACCCGGCCGGTTCACCGCACGGTGATCGCCCGAGCGCGCCGGGCCGGCGAACCGCGTGCCGATCACCGGCACCCGGCGCGTAGCCTCGGTGTCCATGAACGGTCCCGGCAGCACCAGCGGCGTCGACCCCAGCCCGCGGGTCGGGTTCTTCGGGCCCTTCGGCACGTTCACCGAACAGGCGCTGCGTACGCAGAGCGACCTGGCGACCGGAGATCTCACGGCGTACCGCACGGTGCCCGACGTGCTCGACGCCGTCTCGGTCGGCGAGGTCGATCTCGGCTTCGTGCCGATCGAGAACTCGATCGAGGGCATGGTCAACTTCACGCTCGACGCCCTGGCGTTCGACCACGAACTGGTGATCGTGCGCGAGGTCGTGCTCGACATCCACCTGTCGCTGGCGGCGCGCCCCGGGGTGAGCCTCGGCGACGTGCGCGAGCTCCTGTCGATCCCGGTCGCCACCGCCCAGTGCCACCGGTTCATCCGCGAGCACCTGCCCACCGTCGAGATCCGCGCCGCCTCGTCGACCGCCGGCGCGGCCCAGATGGTCAGCGACGACCCGTCCCGGCAGATCGCCGCGATCACGCCGCGGGTCGCCGCCGACCTGTACGGGCTCGAGGTGATCGCCGACGACATCGAAGACCACGACGGCAACCAGACCCGCTTCGTGCTGGTCGCCCGGCAGGGCATCCCGCAGCCGACCGGGTTCGACCGCACCGCGCTGGTCGTGTACCAGCGGGCCGACGAACCGGGCAGCCTGATCTCGATCCTGCAGGAGTTCGCGGCCCGGCGGCTCAACCTGTCGAACCTGATCTCGCGGCCGACCAAGCACGGCGGCCTCGGCGACTACTGCTTCATCGTCTTCGTCGAGGGTCACGTCGCCGACGACCTGGTCGCCGACGCGATGCGGGCGCTGCACGCCAAACAGGGCGCCGTCAAGTTCTTCGGCTCGTGGCCGCGGGCCGACGACCACGCGCCCGACGCCAGGGAGCACGCCGACGAGCGGTGGCGCACGGCCGACGACTGGATCGCCGGGCTGCGCCGTTCGATCGGCACCTGACCGCCGCCGGTCGGCGTCCGGGTTCCCGGTCGGTGGCCCACGAGTCAGGGCCGCCGTCGTCGCTGTCGTACCCTGGGGCGCATGTCGACACCTGCTGTGACCGTCGTGACCGGTGCCAACTCCGGGATCGGGCGGGCGACCGCCGTCCACCTGGCCGAGTCGGGCCACACCGTCTATGCCACCGTGCGGGCGCTGGCGAAGGCCGACAAGCTGCTCGTCGCCGCCGACCACGCCGGCGTCTCGGTCGAACTCGTCGAACTCGACATCGCCTCCGACCACTCGGTGCGCGACGGCTTCGCCGAGATCTACGAGCGGGCCGGGCACATCGACCACCTCGTCAACAACGCCGGTGTCGGCGGCAACGGGGTGGTCGAGGAGACGACCCCCGAGCGCTTCCGCGAGGTCTTCGACGTCGACCTGTGCGGCGCGGTGAGGTGCGCCCAGGCCGTACTGCCGCGCATGCGCGTCCACGGTGCCGGCACGATCGTCAACGTCACGTCGGTGGTCGGCCGGTTCGGCGCCATCGCCCAGGCCCCGTACGTCGCCGCCAAGTGGGCGCTCGAGGGCCTCAGCGAGCAGTTGGCGCTCGAGGTCGCGCCGTTCGGGATCCGGGTCGCGATCGTCGAGCCCGGGGTGACCAAGTCGTCGATCTTCGGCAAGAACCTCGACCTGCCCGACACCTCCGGTGCCTACGCCCCGGCGTACGAACGGATGCTGCAGCTGTACGCCGCCGGCCGCATCCACGCCACCGACGCGATCGAGGTCGCCCGGGTCATCCGCCACGCGATCGAGACCGACCGGCCGGCGCTGCGCTATCCGGTCAGCTGGGCGGCCGAGGGGATCATCACCGGCCGCTCGCGCATGACCGACGCCGAGTTCTTCGAGCTCGCCACCACCGACTCGCTCGACGCGTACGTCGCCGCGTTCGCCGACCTGTTCGGCGTCGACATCGGCACCTGAGCGCGCCGGATGCTGGGCTACGCCGAGAGCACCTCGTCGACCCAGCCGAGGGCTGCGATCGCGGTCGGGAACCCGCGGGTCGTGATGGCGCACATCGCGACCTGGCGCAGCTCGTCGGGCGTCGCTCCGGCGTCGAGCGCCTTGCGGACGTTGGAACGCACGGCCCCCTCGGCGAGCGCGCCGATGGCGATGCCGAGCTTGACGAGGCGGAGCGTGCGCTCGTCGAGACCGCCGCTGCCGTCGACGGCGGCGCCGAGCGCGTCCTGAGCTGCCGCCACCGCCGCGAAATCGGCACGAAAGCGCTGGTAGACGTGGGGAAGGTGTTCGCTCATGGCGTCCAGTCTTCCAGATCCTCACCGACCGCGGCGATGTTTTCACCACTGTTTTTGGGGATTGCCTCGTGTAGTCGGGACCAAATCCCCTGACGGCGGTGGCGCCGGAGGAGGACACTGTGATTTGGCGGGTCGCTGGCCCCCGCGGCCCGAGCAAGGAGTCGCTCACATGGTCCGAATTGCAGCCAAGGAAAATCTCCTGGTGCGGATGCAACGCGAAGTGCAGGAGGCTCTCGATCGGCCGACTCGTCGTTGGGGGATGGTGATCGACACCCGCAAGTGCGTCGGTTGCCATGCCTGCACGCTGAGTTGTGTCGCCGAGAACAAGCTTCCTCCGGGCGTCGTCTACCGACCGGTCATCGACCAGGAGTTCGGTACGTACCCCAACGTGACGCGCAAGTTCCTCCCGCGGCCGTGCATGCAGTGCGACGAACCGCCCTGCGTCCCGGTCTGCCCGGTCGGGGCGACGTGGAAACGCGACGACGGCATCACGGCGGTCGACTACGACCAGTGCATCGGATGCCGCTACTGCATCACGGCGTGCCCCTATTCGGCGAGGACCTTCGATGTCGGTGGTACCTACACCGCTGACACGGTGGCCCCGCAGCCGTACGAACTGCTGCCCACCTACGAGTACAACGAGGTGCGCGTGCGCGAGCACGACGGTGAGGCCTCGCCGGTCGGCAATGTCCGCAAGTGCCACTTCTGCCTCCACCGGCTCGAACGCGGCGAGCTGCCGATGTGCGTCACCACGTGCATCGGTGTCGCGAACTACTTCGGTGACCTGGACGACCCCTCGCACCTCGTCTCCGAGATGGCGGCCCTGCCGAATGCGGTGGTGCTCAAGGAAGAGCTCGGCACCAAGCCCAAGGTCACCTATCTGGTCTGAAGGAGATGCACATGAACACAGCGATCGTCTCCGAAGCCGTCGCCGAGCGGCATCGCGACATGCCTCAGGACACGCACCGCGTGCTCCTGCCTGTCGCATGGGTGCTCGTCGGCATCTCCGGCGTGTTGGGGATCATCGGGCTCGTCTGGAGGTTCACCGGCGGTCATGCCGACGCCGACTACGGCTCGTACGTGCCGTGGGGTCTCTGGATCGCCGCCTACGTGGCCCTGGTCGGGGCATCGGCCGGCGCGTTCGCGCTCGCCGCCCTGATCTTCACGCTGCGGGCGACAGAGCACTACCGACTCGCCGTCCTGGCACTGGTGACCGCGTTCGCCGCGTTCGCCGCCGGGATGGTCAACGTCTGGCTCGATCTCGGGCACCCGTTCCGGGCCTGGAAGCTGCTGGTCGACACGGAGTTCGGCTCCGTGATGGGCTGGATGGCCTGGTTCTACACCCTCTACGGCGTGCTGCTGCTCGTCGGCCTGTTCCTCACCCGCACCGGCGTGGTGCCGATGGTGATGGAGCGGTTCGCGTGGGTGGCCTTCCTCTTCGCCTTCGTGTTCGCCGGCGCCGAGGGCGCACTGTTCGGCGTCGTCGGGGCGCGTCCCCTCTGGGAGTCCGGGCTGACGCCCGTGCTCTTCCTCGTCGAAGCGATGCTGTTCGGCACCGCGATGGTGCTCGCCGCCGCCGTCGTGTTCGGCATCACCGACCGTTCCGTCGTGCGCCGGATGTCGATCGCGATCCTGCTGCTGCTGGCAGCGCTGCTCGTGCTCGAGTGGTCGGAGTTCTCGACCGGCCTGGCCGCCTCGGTGCCCGCCAAGGAAGAGGCGATCGAGACGATCCTGTTCGGCGACTTCTGGTGGGTGTTCTGGATTCTCCACCTCGGGGTCGGTGTGCTGGTGCCGGCGGGGATGCTCCTGTTCGGCCTGCGTCGTGACGACCGCACCATGGTCGGCGTCGCCGCCGGGCTGGTGCTGGCGATGAGCATCGCCACCAAGCTCAATCTGGTCGTGCCGGCGCTCGCCCAGGAGGAGACCGACGGGCTGGCCGAGGCATACACCGGGCCGGGTCTGGTCTACGAGTACTTCCCGTCGCTGATGGAGTGGATGGTGTGGCTCGGCACCTTGTCGCTGGCCGGGGGCGTCGTGCTCGCCGGTCGGCGGTTGATGGGCGACTGGCTCGCCGATCGAGGACCGGGAGAACACGACGACGGCGGGTCAACCAGTGAAGTCGAGGAAATCGAAGTCTTCGAGGAGACGATCTGAGATGGACGAAAGCACCAAGCGGGCCGAGCCCGGATACCAGACGACCGAAGGGTCGCACGAGTGGGACGTGTCCCGCCGTGACTTCATCAAGACGGGTGCGCTCGTCGGTGGCGGTGTCGCCGCCGCCACGCAGACGCCCCGGCTCGTGAGCACGCTCGCCGACACAGCGGGCGGTACACCCACCATCGCGTCGGTGCCGCTCGACTACGCGCTCTCCGACCCGAAGAACATCATCTATTCGTCGTGCCTGCAGTGCAACGCCGGCTGCTCGATCAAGGTGAAGGTGGTCGACGGGGTCGTCTCGAAGATCGACGGCAACCCGTTCGGCCCGTCGGGCTTCTGGCCGTACCTCGACTACGACGCCTCGCCGCTCGAGGTCGGGGGCGTCGACGGATGGGTGTGCCCGAAGGGGCAGACCGGCATCCAGACCAACTACGACCCCTACCGGATCCGGCGAGTGCTCAAGCGCGCCGGCGCCCGCGGTGGCGACCGGTGGGAGAGCATCGCGTTCGACCAGGCGATCGACGAGATCGTCAACGGGGCGACGTTCGCCGACGGGACGTCGTCGGTCGGCCTGGCCGAAATCCGGGCACTCGACGACGCGAAGCTCGGCAAGGAGATGGCTGCGGCGGTGGCAGCGATCACGGGGGAGAAGGACCTCGAGGCACGGGCTGCCCTGGTCGAGCAGTTCAAGGTCGACTTCGCCGATCACCTCGACCTCATGATCGACCCCGACCATCCCGACTTCGGCCCGAAGAACAACCAGTTCACGTTCGCCTGGGGCCGCCTCAAGGACGGCCGCGGCGAGATCATCAAGCGGTTCACCGGCCAGTCGATGGGCTCGGTCAACGCCCACGGCCACACGACGGTGTGCCAAGGGTCGCTGTACTTCACCGGCAAGGCGATGAGCGAGCAGTTCGACGAGGGCAAGTGGAGCGGCGGTGAGAAGTTCTACTGGCAGGGTGACTTCGTCCACACCGAGTTCGTGATCCTGGTCGGGTCGAACGTCTTCGAGGCCGGATACGGCCCGCCGTTCCGGGTCGAGAAGATCACCGACGGGCTCGTCTCGGGCCGGCTCAAGTACGTGGTCATCGACCCCCGCCAGGGCAAGACCGGCGCGAAGGCCTGGAAGTGGCTCGCCAACAAGCCCGGCACCGAGGCGGCGATCGCGCTGGCGATGATCCAGGCGATCATCCGCGACGGCCGCTACAACGCCGGTTACCTGCAGAACGCCAACCGCGCCGCCGCCGACGCGGCGGGCGAACCGAACTTCTGCAACGCGGCATGGCTCGTCAAGGTCGAAGACGGTGTCCCGACCAAGCTGCTGCGCGGCTCCGACCTCGGCTTCGAACCCGAGGAGCGTGAGCGGGCCGACGGCTCCGGAACCTGGTCGTTCGACCCGTTCGTCGTGATGACGCCCGACGGGCCGGCCACCTTCGACCCCGAAGACGTCGACACCCCGGTGATCGGCGAGCTCGAGGTCGACACGACGCTCGAGGGCATGACGGTCAAGTCCTGCCTGCAGGCGCTGGCCGATTCCGCCAACGAGCACACGATCGAGGAGTGGGCCGACATCGCCGGTGTCGACGCCGCGGCGCTCGAGGAGATCGCCGCCGAGTTCACCCGCCACGGCCGGCGGGCGTGCGCCGACGTGCACCGCGGGGTGAGCCAGCACACCAACGGCTACTACAACGTCCAGAGCTGGTTCGACCTCAACCTCCTGATCGGCAACTACGACTACGCCGGCGGGATGGCGGTCGGCAAGACCTACGACCAGACCGGCAAGAAGAAGGGTCAGCCCTACCCCGTGCTCGACATGACCGACGGCAAGCTCCCGTCGTTCGGGCACACGCTGATCCGATCCGGCAAGTACGAGTCGAGCACCATCTTCGACGGCTACCCGGCCAAGCGGCCGTGGTACCCGCTGGCGACCGACCTCTACCAGGAGATCGTGCCGTCGATCGGCGACGCGTACCCGTACCCGATCAAGGCGATGTTCCTCTACATGGGTTCACCCGTGTACGCACTCCCGGCCGGGCACACCAACATCGAGATCCTCAAGGATCCCGCCAAGCTGCCGCTGTTCGTGGCGTTCGACATCGTCGTCGGTGAGACGTCGGCATACGCCGACTACATCATCCCCGACCTCACGTTCCTCGAGCGGTGGGAGTTCCAGAAGACCCACCCGAACCAGATCGTGAAGAACGCCCCCGTGCGTCAGCCGACGGTCGCTCCGCTCGTCGAGACCGCGACCGTCTTCGGGATCGAGCAGCCGATCTCGCTGGAGAGCGCGCTGCTGGCGATCGCCGAACGGATGAAGCTTCCCGGCTTCGGGCCGAACGGTCTCGGTGAGGGCATGCCGTTCCTGCGCCCGGAGGACCTCTACATCAAAGAGGTCGCCAACATCGCAGCCGGCGAGAAGCCCGACCTCGAGGACGCGGTGCCCGAAGCCTCCGACGAGGAGCTCGAGCTGTTCCTGCAGGCCCGTCGCCACCTGCCCGCCACGGTGTTCGACCCGGTGGCCTGGAAGGCGGCGATCGGCAACGACGAGAGCCTGTGGCGTCGTGTCGTGACGGTGCTCAACCGCGGTGGACGGTTCTCGAGCTACGCCAAGATCCTCGACGGGGACAAGCTCGCCAACAAGTACGGCAAGTACCTGTCGATGTACTGCGAGAAGACCTACGACACCAAGGACAGCATGTCCGGTGAGCACTTCTCGGGCGTCGCCCGGTACTTCCCGCCGGGGCGTGACGCGCTCGGCAACGCCGTGTCGGAGGCCGACGAAGCGGCCGGCTACGACCTGACGCTGATCACGTTCCGCACGATCCTGCAGACCAAGAGCCGCACCGCCGGCAACTACTGGGCGCGGGCTATCGAGCCGACGAACCACGTCGTGCTCAACAGCATCGACGCCCGCCGACTGGGCCTCGAGGACGGTGACGTCGTCCGGGTCACCTCGGCGAGCAACCCCGAGGGTGTGTGGGATCTCGGCAACGGCCGCAAGGTGCCGATGGACGGCGAGGTGAAGCTGCTCGAAGGGCTGCGGCCCGGCGTCGTCGGCTTCAACCTCGGCTACGGCCACTGGCAGTACGGGGCGACCGACGTCGTGATCGACGGCGAGGCCATCAAGGGCGAGGCTCGTCGGGCGACCGGCATCCACGCGAATGCCGCGATGCGCACCGACACGCACAACCCCAACACCACGCTGAGCGATCTCGTCGGCGGCTCTGCCGTGTTCTACGACACCAGGGTGAAGCTCGAGAAGGTCTGAGCCCGCAGCCGTGTTCGACGAGCTCTTCACCGAACCCGTCGTCACGATCGACATCCAACGATGCCTGAACACCCGGCACCACGGTGCCGGGTGTTCTCGCTGTGTCGTGACGTGCCCCACCAGCGCCGTGAGCCTGAGCGTTGACGGTGTGCGCGTCGAACCCGAAGCGTGTGTGGGGTGCGGCGCCTGCGCGGCGGTCTGCCCGACCGACGCCGTCGACGACCCGGCGGCGCGTGAACGGCGGTTCCTCGAGTGCTGCGAGCAGCTCGCCGGGGCGACCCTGACCATCAGCTGCGCCCAGAACCCCGCGCCGCGACCGGCGCAGCCGGCGACGGCCGTCGTGCGCCACGCACGCTGCCTCGCCTCGCTCGACGTCGAGCAGTTCATCGCCGCCACAGGCGGCGGCACGCGACGGGTCCACGTCGATCTCAGTTGGTGCCGCCACTGCCCGCTCGGCCGGGCCGCCGACACCATCGTGTCCACCGTCGACGCCGCGGCGTCGCTCATCGCTCTCCGCTCCGGCGACCGGCGGCCGGTCATCACGCCCGACAACCTGCCCGCCGGGGTGATTCCGGCCGACGACCCGGCCGCCGAAGCGGTCATCGACTCGTGGCGGCCGGCGCTGTCGCGACGCGGACTGTTCTCGTTCCTCCGAGCACCCGCCGCACCGGTGGCCGTACCGGCACCGATCCGTCGGACCCGGGGGCTCACCGCCCAACGGTTGCCGTACCACGTGCCCGCCTCACGGCGGCGCCTGCTCGAACGGCTCGACGCCATCGACGCCGGTCCGTCGGCCGCCGGCACCATGCTCGCGGTCCCCGCCGAGCTGGTGCCGTTCGCCGACGTCCAGGTGGACGAGGCCCGGTGCTCGGGGTGCGGGTTGTGCGCCCGCTACTGCCCGACCGGCGCCCTCGCTTTCACGACCGGGTCGGCCTCGGCCGACACGATGGGGTCGTTCGTCGTCTCGGTCCATGCCGCCACCTGCCTGTCGTGCGACATCTGTGCACACGCCTGCCCGGAGGATGCGCTGTCGTTCGGCCCGACCATCGATCCCACCCATCTCGACGGGAGCCGACGGGTCCTCGCCTCGGGTGATCTGGTCGCCTGCGCCACGTGCCGGCTCCCCACTGCAGCTGGGCCGGCCGACACGCCGGCGCGCTGCTTCAGCTGCCGGCACGGCACCGGAGTGGTCACCGCCCTGCGGGACGACGCCGGCCTGATGGCGGACTTCTGTTCGCGCTCGCCGGGCGCGGTCGCGCAGCAGTGACACGGGTGAACGACCCGGCGCGCGTACCGCCCCGAGGCCGGTCGCTGGATCGTCGGGTTCGGCGGACGTGACTGGACGCCCCAGCGCGGAACGGGAGGGATTCGAACCCTCGAGCCCTTGCGGGCCGCTCGCTTTCAAGGCGAGTGCATTCGTCCGCTCTGCCACCGTTCCGTCGGCCAGGCTAGTGAGGTCCACCGGGCGGTCCACCGGCCGCCACGCCGATCGGGGCCCGGGCCGGGGCGGCCGGGCACCGTGATCGGAGCCGGTGCCGGTTCGCTCCAGCGGCCCCCACCGCCGTTTTCGTTCCCCGCCGGTTTCCCGTAGACTCAGC
>DATCZG010000070.1:0-29391 GCA_036526035.1 Ilumatobacter sp.
CCCGTAACTTCTACGGGACCGACGGCAACATGGGCAACGCCACCGGCGAAGACTTCGACGCCGGCAACTGACCCCACCAGGGCCACCACACCCTGACCACAAACGAAGGAGCCCCCCGACCACCATCGGGGGGCTCCTCCACTTTTCGGCACCGACACGAGCGGGTCGCAGTAGCGTCGGCGCGGTCCAGGTTTGTCACAATGCACCCATGGGACAAGGGGCGACCAACGACGACGGGCGGGCCTACGGCCACCAGCCCGGCACCTGGGACCCCGAGCTGGTCGAGGTCGCCGCCGGCACACCGGCCGGCGAGCTGCTGCGGCGCTACTGGCACCCGATCGCCCGCTCGAGCGAGGCGACCGCGCTCCCCCGCAACGTGCGGATCCTCGGCGAGGACCTGGTGCTGTACCGCAGCCTCGACGGCGTCCCGGGCCTGATGCTGCCGAGGTGCTGCCACCGCGGCACCACCTTGTACTTCGGCCGGGTCGAACACGAAGGCATCCGGTGCCCCTACCACGGCTGGCTGTTCGCCGAGGACGGGCGGTGCCTCGACCAGCCGTGCGAACCCGACCGGGGGCGCAACCGCGAGTCGTACCGGCAGCCGTGGTATCCGGTGGTCGAGTACCACGGCCTCGTGTTCGCCTACCTCGGCCCCGCCGACAAGCAGCCGGTCTTCCCCCGCTACGACATCTTCGAGGGGCTCGACGCCGACACCGAAGAGATCGTGATCATCGACCACTTCGCGTTCGGTGGCCCGTCGGACGCCCCGTGCAACTGGTTCCAGACCCACGAGAACGCGATGGACCCCTACCACGTGTTCATCCTCCACAATGCGATCAGCGGCCACCAGTTCGACCCGAAGCTCGAGATCTGGCCGCGCATCGCGTGGCACCGCAGCGACCTCGGCATCAGCGCCACCCAAGACCGCGAACTGCCCGACGGGACGGTGCTGCACCGGATCACCGAGGTGCGGATGCCGACCGTGCGGGTGATCCCGACGCCCACCCTCACCATCTTGGGACCGACCAACAACCTGTCGTGGGCGGTGCCGATCGACGACACCAACACCCGCGTGTACGCCATGGTGCGCAAGCCCAAGGACCGGGCGCCCCAGGGCCTGCCGGTGTACGGCGACGGCAAGAGCTGGTTCGACCTCACCGACGACGAGCACCAGCGCTACCCCGGCGACTACGAGACCCAGGTCGGCCAGGGGCCGATCACGCTGCACTCCGAGGAGCGGCTGGCATCGAGCGACCGCGGCGTGTCGATGGTGCGCCGCCAGTTCAAGGAACAGGTGCGGCGGGTCGCCGAGGGCCACGACCCGATCGGCGTCACCTTCGACGAGTCACAGGCGGTGCAGAGCGTGATCGCCGGCAACTACGTGGTCGGACCCGACACCGACCTGGCCGCGGTCCCGATCGCGCACACGCTCGACGAGGCGCCACCCCGCCGCCACTGACGCTCAACGGGCCAGCACAGCGGCGAACCGGCGCCGCGCACCGGCAGCGAGCCGTCCCGCGCCACGCAGGTCGTGCTCGACGGCCTGCGCCGCGTTACGGCCGGCGGCGCCGAACACGCCGGCGCCGGGAAACGTGCCGGCACCCGACAGGTAGAGCCCGGCGATCGGGGTGCGGTACCTGGTGGTCTCGCGCCGGCGACCGAAGAACGCCGACAACGGCGGCAGCGCGTACGAAGGAGTGTGGCCGCGATGCATCGAGAACTCGGTCTCGTAGCGGTCGGGCGTCATCGCCCGCCGCCGGTCGATCTGCAGGGTGCCGGGCTCCATCAGGCCGGCGACGACGTCGAGCCACCGCTGCGGCTCGCCGGAGCCGGGCCAGCCGCCCGGCAGCGCGTACGGCGTGAAGAGGGCCTCGACGCTGAGCACGTGCTGTCCGGCGTGGGGCTGCATCGAGGGGTCGAGCACGCTGGGCACGTTGACCAGCAACGTCGGCCGCTCGGCCACCAGACCGGCGTTGCGCAGGGCGTGGGCCTCGGCCAGTTCGTCGGGGCTGGGTGAGATCACACTGGTCGGTGACAGCAGGTCGGCACCCGGGGCGACCGTGTCGAGCGTGCTCGCCGCGATCCAGGTCGGCAGCGCGTTCAGCACGGCATCGACCTTCGACTCGTAGCCGTCGTGCACCGGCAGCCCCCGCCAGCGATCGACCAGCCGCCTCGCTGCCGGGGGCACGTCGTCGATCCAGTCGACGAACACCCGGTGCGGGTCGCAGGCGGCGACCACCACGCGCGCCGTGAGCAGGCCGCCGTCGGTGAGGCGAACGCCGCGGGCCGCCCCGCCGCTCACCAGCACCCGCTCGACCCGGCTGTCGCAGAGCACCCGCCCGCCGGCGGCCTCGAAGCTCGACCGGACGGCATCGGTGAGCGCCCCGCTGCCGCCGCGCGGCCGACCCGACTTGACGAGGTGCCGGGTGGCGTAGATCGCCGCTGCCATACCGGTGCCGGGCGCAGTGGGGGGCACACCCCAAACGGTCGGTCCGGTGCTGACCGCCGGCATCACCAGATGCCAGTCGTCGAAGTACCGGCCCAACACCTCGGCCTGGCTGGCACGGCTCCACTCGAGCAGCCGCGCCGCCCCGGCGGCCCGCCGCATCGCCACGGTACGCAGCATGCGCGGCGTCGACGGCGGCGTGCGGGCCATGGCGATCGCCAGCTCGGCGACCGGCGTGGCATCGGCGAGATACCGGCGGTACCCGGCGACGGCGTGCGGGTGGGTCTGCGACAGGGCCTCGAGGTGGCGTTCGGACTCGTGGAAGAACAGCCACGGCGTGCTGCCGTCGTGGAACTGGTGCACGGCGCTGACGTCGGGTTCGAGATACTCCAGGCCGTGTGCCACGAGCTCGAGCTCGTCGGCGATCGGCATCGCCCGCACCATCGAATGATCGCAGTTGCAGATGTTGAACCGGGCGTCGAGATCGGTCACGGTCGACGCACAACCCCCGACCTCGGGCCGGGCCTCGACGAGCAGCGTGTCGACGCCGGCGCGCGCCAGGTAGGCGGCACAGATCAGCCCGTTGTGGCCGCCACCGACGACGACGACGTCGGCATCGGGTCGTGCATCCACGCCGGCATGTTACGGCACCCGGCCCGGCCCCCGCCCGCCGGTGGGCATCGGAGGCGTCAGCCGACGTCGAACGCCCGGTCGACGAGCACCTGCAACAACACGTTGGCGCCGGCCTCGACGTCGGCCGGCGAAGTGAACTCGGCGATGTTGTGGCTGAGCCCGTCGACGCTCGGCGTGAAGATCATCGCCGTCGGGCACACCCTGGCCAGCATCTGGGCATCGTGACCGGCGCCGCTGGGCATGCGGTGGGTGCTGTGCCCCAACCGGTCAGCCGTGGCCTCGACCAGGTCGACCATCGCCGCGTCGAACTCGACCGGTTCGAAACGGGCCAGGCTGCGCGCCACGACGTCGACCCCCTCGGCCGCGGCCACCTCGTCGACCAGCATCCGGAACCGACGCTCGGCCTCGACCAGCACCCCGTCGTCGGTGTTGCGCAGGTCGACCGTCATCGTCACCGCGGCCGCCACCACGTTGACCAGGTTGGGGTGGATCTGCATCCGGCCGACGGTGGCGACCTGATCGCCGCCGATCTGCTCGGCGATCGCCCGGACGCCCGCAGTGATCCGGGCCCCGGCGAGCAGCGGATCGCGGCGCAGCCGCATCGGCGTCGTGCCGGCGTGCGCCGACTGCCCGGTGATCGTCAGCTCGGTCCACGAGATGCCCTGCACGCCCTCGACCGCACCGATCGTGATGCCCAGGTCCTCGAGGATCGGGCCCTGCTCGATGTGCAGCTCGACACAGCACGACGGAAACGTCGCTGCGGGGACGGGCTGGCTACCCGAGTACCCGATCCGCACCAGCTCGTCACCGAGCCGGGCGCCATCGTCGACGGCGCGCACCTCGAGCGCCGCCTCGAGCGCCATCCCGCCGACGTACACGAGGCTCCCCAGCATGTCGGGCGCGAACCTGGCGCCCTCCTCGTCGGTGAAGAACGCGACCGTGATGCCGCGCGGTGGGGTGATCCCGGCGTCGATCAGGGTCTCGACGACCTCGAGCCCGGCGAGCACACCGAGGTTGCCGTCGAAGCGCCCGCCGGTGCGGACGGTGTCGATGTGCGAGGCGGTCATCACCGGGGCGAGGGACGCATCGGTGCCGGCCCACGTGGCGAACACGTTGCCGATGCGGTCGACCGACACCGCCAGGCCGAGATCGCGCATCCACCCGACGACGAGGTCGCGGCCGGCACGGTCGGCGTCGGTCAGGGCGAGCCGGGCACAGCCTCGCTCCCCGGCCGGACCCTCGATCGCGCCGATCTCGCCGAGCGCCTCGAGACGGCCCCACAGGCGGACGCCATCGACCCTCAGCGCCTGGATCCGCTCGGCGGGGAGATCGTGTTCCACGCTGCGACGATACCGATCGCGCCGCACCGGGGAATACCCGACCCTCGTATCCGGTTCCGACAAGAGCGCCTCCCCTCGGCGCACGAAGGACCCCCACAACCATGAACCCAGGATCGTTCCGGATCTGCACGCTGTTCGGCATCCGCGTCAACGCGCACTGGAGCGTGGCGGTCGTGGCGCTGCTGCTCGGCGCCAGCCTCGCCAACTCGATCGGTTGGGTGGTCGGGTCGCTCGGAGTGGTGGCGTTCCTCGCGTCGATCCTGGTCCACGAGTTCTCGCACGCCCTCACCGCGCGGCGCTTCGGGGTGGGCACCGAATCGATCCAGCTCTGGGCGCTCGGCGGCATCGCCCGGCTCGACCGCGAATCGCCGAACGCCAGGGCCGAGGGATGGATCGCTGCCGCCGGCCCGCTCGCCAGCATGGTGCTCGGCGGCGCCGGCGTCGCCGCATGGCGGCTGCTCGCCGACGGTTCGACGCTCAACGCCTTCCACGGCCTGCTCGGCTGGCTGGGCCTGATCAACGTCTTCCTCGCCGTGTTCAACCTGCTGCCCGGTTCGCCCCTCGACGGGGGGCGGATCTTGAAGGCCGTCCGCTGGTCGATCCACGGCGACCGCCATCGGGCCGCCCGCGAAGCGGGACGCGTCGGCGTCGTGCTCGGCTGGATGATCACCGCGATCGGATTCGGGTTGATCCTGCGATCGCAGAGCGGCATCTGGTTGATGATCACCGGACTGTTCATCATGATGAACGCCCAGGCCGAGACCGCGTCCGCCACGATCTCGGGGCGGCTGGCGGGTGTCAAGGTACGCGACCTGACCTGGTTCGGCGTCGCCGCCGCCGGCGAGGACATGGACGCCGACTCGATGCTGTGGCAACGCGGGCGGCTGGGC
This sequence comes from Ilumatobacter sp., assembly GCA_036526035.1. Lineage (GTDB taxonomy): Bacteria > Actinomycetota > Acidimicrobiia > Acidimicrobiales > Ilumatobacteraceae > Ilumatobacter. Next base: position 5,310 of record DATCZG010000070.1, read on the forward strand.
GCGGCGGGTGGCGTCGCGGTCACCGACGAAACGGGCACCATGCAGGGCATCGTGCTCGAGGACGAACTCTGGGCGATCCCGGCCGATCAGCGACCGTGGGTGATGCTGACCCAGTTGATGGTGCCGGTCGAACGGTTCGCCAGGGCGTCGCTCGACGAGAACCTCGCCGACATCTTGCCGCGGATCGATCTGCGCCGGCCGGTGGTGACGGTGTGGCAGGACGATCGCCTCGTCGGCATGGTGCCGCCCAAGCGGCTGCGCGAACAGTTGCGCGACGCCGCCGGCTAGCGGGCCGCGCTCAGGCGTCGGCGACGTACCCGGCGCGCTGCACCACCGGCGGTTGGTCGCTCCACGGAAAGTTGATCCACAGGTCGGTGCGCTTCCAGACGTAGTCGCACTTGACCACCGAGTGCGACTTCTCGTAGATCACCGCCGTGCGTACCTCGCCGACCTTGCCGGCACAGAACTGCCCGACCGACTTGAGCGTGTGGCCGGTGTCGGCGACATCGTCGACGATCAGGATCTTGGCGTTGTGCAGATCGACGAAGTCGGGGGCCGGCGGCAGGATCCGCGGCACCTCGAGGCGTTCGTCGACGCCGGTGTAGAACTCGACGTTCATCGTGTAGGTGTTCTTCACCGCCATCGCATACCCCATCGCGCCGCCCACCAGCAGCCCGCCTCGGGCGATCGAGAGGATCATGTCGGGGTCGTAGCCGTCGTCGGCCACCATCTTCGCCAACTCGCGCGAGGCGACACCGAACATTTCCCAGGTCAAGATCTCTCGCTCTTGCGACATGCCCGCACGCTACCCGAGGCGGGTCGACTCGGGAAAAGCGCTGCCTTGCGGCGATCGTGCGACCTGGCCGGTGACGACCCGGATGGCGACTCAGGCGACGACGACGCCCTCGATCCCCTCCTCGGCCGGCGGGTACTGGGGGTCGATCAGCTCGAGGTGATGGCGGAGGATCTTGGCGACGACCAGGTTCCGCACCCATTTGCGATCCGCCGGCACGACGTACCACGGCGCATCGTCGGTGGTCGTCGCGCGCAGCGCGTCGCGGAAGGCGAGCTGGAACTCGTCCCACAGCGCGCGGTCGTCGAGATCGCCGAGCCGGAACTTCCAGCGCTCGTCGGGGTCGTCGATGCGGTCCTGCAGCCGGGCGCGTTGTTCGTCGCTCGAGACGTTCAAGAACAGCTTGACGACATGGGTGCCCTCGTCGCCGAGCATCCGCTCGAACTCGCGGATGTGGCGGTAGCGGCGGCTCCACACCGCCTCCGGCGCGAACCCCTTCACCCGCACCACGAGCACGTCCTCGTAGTGGCTGCGGTTGAACACGCCGATCTGCCCCTTGGCCGGGGTGTGGGCGTGCACCCGCCACAGGTAGTCGTGGGCGCGCTCCTCGTCGGAAGGGACGCCGAAGGCATTGACGTCGATCCCCGCCGGATTCAGGCAGTTGAGCACCGAGCGGATCGTGCCGTCCTTGCCGCCGGCATCCATCGCCTGCAGCACCAGCAGCAGCGCCGAGCGCTCGGCGGCGAAAAACCGCTTCTGGAGCCCGCCGACGGCGTCCATCTCGTCCAGGAACCGGGCCTTGGCCTCGGTCTTGTCCCAGCCGAAGGTCTCACCCGGGTCGTGGTCGGCGAGGTCGACATCGGAGCTCGCCCGGCAGCGCTGCAGCACATCGTCACCCATCTCGGCGACCGTAGCGGACCGGCGGCACGCCGCCGTGGCGGTACCGGCCCGGGCCGCCGACACCGAGCGGCACCATCGATCGGCACCCCGCGGCGGGCGAGGAGCTAACGTCGGCCGGCGTGCCCGACGCCCGACCGTCGATGTTGCGAGACCCCGTTTCCGGCCCGCTGGACTGGACCCCCGTCGCGGCACCGTGTTCGCTGCGACGCACCCTGGCGAAGTTCCGCCACGGCCCACTCGACCCCACCACCCGGCTCGGCGAACGCTCGTTCCTGCGGGCGACCCACACCCCCGAGGGTCCCGGCACGCTGCTGCTCACCTGGTCGCACGACCCCGCCGACCCGGGCGCCGACGGCCGGGTCGCCGCGGCGTGGGGCCCCGGGGCCGACTGGTTGCTGGCCGGGGTCGACCGGCTCACCGGAACCGACGACCGCGCCGGTCGGTTCGCCGATGCCCACCCGGTCGTCGAGCGGGCGCTGCGAGCGACCCGGACCCGCCGCGTCGGGGCGAGCTCGAACGCCTACCACGAGTTGCTGCCGACGATCATCGCCCAGCGGATCACCGGCCGCGAAGCCGCCCGCCAATGGCAGCAGCTGTGCCGGGCGCTCGGCGAACCGGCACCCGGCCCGGTGGAGGTGGTCGACGGGCTGGTCGTGCCCCCGTCGCCGGCCGCTCTCCACCGTCGACCGGCCTGGTGGTTCCATCCGCTGGGCATCGAGACCAGCCGTGCCAGGACACTCGTCGAGGTCGCCCGTCACGCCGACCGGCTGTGGGAGTGGACCGCCGCCGGTCCCGGCCAGCTCGCCTCCCAACTGGTGCTGCTCGCCGGTGTCGGGCCGTGGACCGCCGGCTCGGTCGTCGGCCCGACGTGTGGCGACCCCGATGCGGTACCGGTCGGTGACTACCACTTCCCCAACACGGTGGCGTGGGCGCTCGCCGGCGAGCCGCGCGCCGACGACGAGCGGATGCTGGCGCTGCTGGCGCCCTATCGGGGCCAACGTGGCCGGGTGTTGGCGGCGCTGACCAGCGCCGCCGGCAAGGCACCGTCGTTCGGGCCGCGACGACGCGTGCTGCCGATGTCGACCTGGTGAACCCGGCGGGTTCCGCCGCCGAGCTCGCCTGCGTTGTCGCTGTGATGTGGACGTGGGCGGCGCCTGCCGGGGCGTCGGGTGGCTGGTTGCGCCGCCCGGTCGCCGGGCGACCGAGCGAACGGCCCGGCCACTAGCATCCGGGGATCGTGTCGGCCCCACAACCACCCGCCAACCCACCCACCAGCGCGACCACCAGCGCGACCACCAGCAGTTGGCCGCGGTCGACCTCCTGGTGGCCGTTGCTGCTGCACGCCCTGCCGGTCTACCTGTTGTCGCGCGCCTGCGTCCTCGCCGGGGCAGCGGTCGTGGCGGCCGAGCTGCGGGTCGACGCGAACCTGGCGACCGAGCGCCGTCTGCCGTTCGGCGACCCCCACTCCACCCCCGCCGCCGGCAGCGCGGTGCGGCCGATGATCGATGTGCTCACGTCGTGGGACGGACTCTGGTACATGGACGTCGTGCGCTCGGGCTACCCCCGCCAGGTGCCACCCGACATCACGTACCACGTCGACGAGGCGCGGGCGGCGTTCTTCCCGCTGTTCCCGTTGCTGGCCCGATGGTTCGACGCGATCTGCCCCGGCGGCGACTCGGTCGCGGCGCTCGTGATGAACACCCTGCTCGGGTTGATCGCCGTCGTGCTGGTCAGCCTCATCGCGCAGCGGCTGTACGGGCCGGCGGTCGCCCGCACCACGGCAACGCTCGTCGCGCTGTTCCCGGGCAGCTTCGTGCTGTCGTTCGCCTACAGCGAAGCACTCATGCTGGTGCTCGCCGCGGCTTGTCTGCTGATGTTGCTCGATCGCGAATGGGTGGCAGCCGGTCTGTTCGCGGCGCTCGCGACGGCGACGCGCCCGAACGCCCTCGCCCTCGTCGTGGCGTGCGCAGCGGCGGCGTTCGTCGCGGTGCGCGAGCGACGCGACTGGACGTCGTTGGCAGCGGTGCTGATGGCCCCGATCGGCTTCGCCACGTTCCAGATCTGGCTCGGCGAACACACCGGCGAGTACGGCGTGTGGTTCCGGGTGCAGCGCGAGGCCTGGGACGAAGGCGCCAGTTTCGGCTGGACCGCCGTGCGCAACACCGTCGAAGCCCTCGCGACACCGCTCGAGTCCCCGACCGACACGATCACGGCGATCAGCGTCGCCACCACGGTCGTGCTGGTGGCGCTCGCCTGGCGGGCGAAGCTGCCGTGGTTCCTCACGCTGTACTCGTGGGCGATCCTGGCCCTGATGCTCGCGCCGGCGACGGTCACCGCTCGGCCCCGTTTCCTCTTCACGGCGTTCCCGCTGCTGATCGGGGCGGCACGCTGGTACGAGCAGCGCGAGCGTCACGACGACGTCCTGTGGCCGATCACGATGGCGGCCAGCGGGGCGGGCCTGGCAGCGTTGACGGGCCTCTACGGCGTCTTCGGCGCCATCCCGTGAGCACCCCGCCGGGCCCCTGGTGGCGGACGCTGCCGCTGCGGGGCGTCGCCCTGCTGACGGTGCTCGCCTACCTGCCGGCGCTGACCGCCGCCCCGGGCCGGATGCCGGCCGACAGCAAGCTCTACCTCTACCTCGACCCCGGCCGCCTGATGGTGGACGCCGCCGGCTCGTTCGATCCCCGGCAGTTCGCCGGCTGGGTACCGCACCAGAACATCGCCTTCCTGTGGCCGTCCGGGCCGTGGTTCTGGGTGTTCGAGCAACTCGGGGTACCGGACTGGATCGCCCACCGGCTCTGGATCGGATCGCTCATGCTGGCGGCCGGGCTGGGCGTGCGATGGTGCGCCCGCCTGCTGGGCGCCTCCGCCCACGCCGCCCTCGCCGCAGCGGTCGTCTACCAGTGCTCGTTGTACGTACTGCCCTACGTCTCGCGGACGTCGGTGATGTTGCTGCCGTGGGCCGGCCTGGGCTGGATCGTCGGCCTCACCGTCCGGGCGACGCGCCGGCCCAACTGGGGCGACCCGGCGGCGATCGCCCTGGTCGTGTTGACGGTCGGCGCCGTCAACGCCACGGCACTGGCGATGATCGTGCCGGCCCCCCTGCTGTGGCTGGTCCACGCCGCCTGGGCACGGCTCGTCTCGTGGCGCCAGGCGCTGGTGGTCGCCGGCCGGGTCGCCGTGCTGTCGACCGGCGTGTCGCTGTGGTGGATCACGATGCTGATCATCAACGGCCGCTACGGCACCGACGTGCTGCCGTACTCGGAGACGCTCGCCGACGTCTCGCACACCTCGACCTCGGCCGAGGTGTGGCGGGGGCTCGGGTACTGGTTGTTCTACATCCGCGATCCGTTCACCGCGACGACCTCGGCGGCGCTGCGCTACCTCACCTCGACGGTGGCGATCGGCGTCAGCTTCGTGCTCCCGGTACTGGCGCTGACCGCCCTGGTGTGGGTGCGGTGGGCCCACCGCAGGTTCGCGGTGATGCTGGTCGCCGTCGGAGTGGTCGTGGCGGTCGGCGTACACCCCGACAACGACCGCTCCCCGCTGATCCGGGCGATCACCGGCGGCAGCGACGACGGGCCGGCGCTCGCCCTGCGCAGCAGCACGCGGGCGACACCGGTGCTGCTGCTGGGCGTGGCGCTGGCGCTGGCGGCGGCGATCGACGCCACCCCGGCGACATGGCGAACGGCCGGCCGTGTTCGGCAACGTCGGCGCGGCCGCGCCCCGGCGGGCGTCGCCGCTGCGGTCATCGCGGTGGCGATCGTCAACCTGCCGGCGCTGTGGACCGGCGCCTTCGTCGACCCCGGCCTCGACCGCCAGCAGCATCCACCGACGGCGTGGACCCTGGCCGCCGCCGAACTCGACCGCTCCGGCACCGACGGCCGGGTCCTCCAGTTGCCCGGCGCCGAGTTCGGCACGTTCCGCTGGGGTGAGACCGTCGACCAGCCGCTGCCGGGGCTGACCGACAAGGCGCTCGTCACCCGCGACCTGCTCCCACTCGGGGCGCCCGGCGCGATGGATCTGTTGTACGCCCTCGACGACCGCCTCCAGAGCGGCACCCTCGACCCCGCCGCCCTGGCACCGGTCGCCCGACTGCTCGGGATCGACCGGATCCTGCTGACCAACGACCAGGCCTTCGAGCGTTTCGGCAACGTCCGCCCCGAGACGGTGCGGGCGATCGTGACGCAGGCAGCCGGCGTCGGTGCACCGATCGGCTTCGGCACCGTGCCGGGCGGTTCACCGCTCGGCGTCGTCGACGAGCGGTCGTTCACCGAGCCCGCCGTCGCCCGCGCCGCGCTCGAGGTGTTCCCCGTCGACGGTGACGGCGTCGTCAGGGTCTACGAGCGGTCGATCGTCGTCTCCGGCAACGGCGACGGCCTGATCGACGCCGCTGCCGCCGGCCTGCTCGACCGGTCGACCGCGGTGCGCTACAGCGCCTCGGCGGCCGCGGACGGCTTCGAACTCGCCGCCGCCATCGACGATGCGGTCGGCGTGATCGTCACCGACTCGAACCGCGACCGGCCCCGCCAATGGCGCACGTCGCAGGACACCACCGGCTTCACCGAGTACGACGACCCGGTACTCGCCCCGCAGGGCCGACAGCCCGGCGGCACGGTGATCCCGCTGTTCGGCCCGCCGGCCGATGCATCCCCCGCGACGCGCCCGGCGACCGCCACCACGGCCCGCATGATCGGGCCGGTCACCGCCACCGCGACCGCCTACGGCGAGCCGTTCGCGTACCTGCCCGAACACCGGCCGGCGATGGCGGTCGACGGCGACCCGACGACCTCCTGGTCGGTCGCCGAGCACGGTGACCCGGTGGGGGAACGGATCCGGATCACGACCGACGATGCCGTGACGACGCTGCACCTCCTGCAGCCCGCCGCCGCCGACGCCCGGCGGATCACCGAGGTGGTCGTCGCGGCCGGCGACGGCACCGCCCGGAGGATCGGGCTCGGCGACCGGTCGCTGGTGCCGCCCGGTCAGCCGGTCACGCTCGATCGACCGGCGCGCACCGTCGACATCACGATCGCCGCCGTCGGCGGCGGGACGCCCGGCACCGCCGGGGCGCTGGCCGGTGTCGGGTTCGCCGAGATCACGACCGATCTCGGTGCCGCGGTCGAGGTCGTCCGGCCTCCGCACGACGCCCTCGCCGTGGTCGCCGCCGACCAGCCGCTGGCGTTGGTGTTCACCCGCCTGCGTGTCGACCCCCACGACCGCTGGCGCGCCGACGTCGAACCGGCCCTGCGACGCGAGTTCGAGCTCGCCCAGCCCCGCCGGTTCGAGCTGGCGACCACCGTGCGCGTCGACCAGCGGGCCCCCGACGCCGCCCTGGCCGACATGTTCCGATGGCCGGTCGTCGCCTCGTCGCGTCTCGCCGGATCGCTGCGCCACGCCGGGGTGGCGGCGTTCGACGGCGACCCCGACACCGCCTGGATCACGGCGTTCGACGGCGCCGAGGGGGCCACGGTCGTGGTCGCCGCCACCACCGCACCGACCACCGCGATCACGCTGCGCCAACCGCTCGCCGCCACCGACGCCGGTGCCAGCGTCGTCACCGGCGTCACGCTGCGGGCGGGCGGGCACGAGCGGGTCGTCGACCTCGCCGACGACGGCGCCGGCGCCTGGTCGGGCGCCGTGACGCCACCGCTGCCGGCCGGCACCCTGTCGATCGAGCTGACGGGTGTGCGCAGCGCCACCACCGTCGACCGCCGCTTCGGCGATCTGGTCGATCTGCCGGCCGTGATCGCCGAGATCGAGTTCCCCGGGGCGCCGCGCACCGCACCGCTCGGCACGGCGGCCTGGCGGAGCGACTGCCTGCCGCTGCTGGAGGCCGACGGCAGCGCGATCGGCGTGTCGTTGGCGATCTCCGGCCCGGGCTGGCTCACCGGCGAGCCGATCGGCTCCGCACCGTGCCGGCCGATCCTCGAGCTGGCGGCGGGCCGGCACCTCGTGACCGGCGCCGACGCCGACGGCCTGCCGCTGCTGCTCGACGGCATCGTGCTCGACGCCGGCGTGCGGGCCGCGGTCGGCGGCACGTCTCCGACGACCCCGACCACGGCCACCGTCAGCGCACCCGGACGCTTCGAGCGCACGATCCGGGTAGAAGGCTGTGCGACCGGGTGCTGGCTGGTGTTCGGCGAGGGCCGCAACGACGCCTGGTCGGCGACGGTCGACGGCGACCGGCTCGGCCCACCCGTCCTCGTCGACGGCGGGTTCAACGGCTGGTGGCTGCCGCCGGGTGCCCCCTCACGGACCGTGACCGTGCGCTGGACCGCCCAGGACTGGCTGTGGCTGGCGCTCGCTGCGTCGCTGGTGTCGGCGCTCGTCGCGGTAACGCTGGTGGCGCGTTCTCGCGGTCGCGACGCGCCGCCGGTCCCCGGACGTGCGAACAACACCCCGCCGGTGTGGTCGGCCCCCGGCCGCTCGGTCGGCGCCCGGCGGGCCGCGGTCGCCGGGGTGCTCTGGGTGGCGTCGAGTGCAGTGTTGATCGGGCCGACGTGGGCGACGGCCGGTGCGGCAGCGGCGGTGACCCTCGTGGTGGCGAGGTTCGACCGGCTCGCCGAACTGACCGCCGCGGCCTGTGTGGTCGCCGTCGCCGGCTACGTCACGGCCAGCGAACTCCGCAACGCTCCCACCCCCGACGCCGGGTGGCCGGTCGCCTTCGAACGGATCCACGGTGTCGGGCTGTTCGCCGCCGTGACGCTGCTGATCGCGGCGATCCTCGCCGACGACGCACCGCGGCCCGATCCACCCGCCGAGGACCCTCACCCATGACCCCACTTGCGGTGAACGAGCCGCATCGACTCCCCTACTCGGCGTCGCTCGACGGGCTGCGGGCGATCGCCGTGGCGATGGTCGTCGCCTACCACCTCGACGCCGGCTGGATGCCGGGCGGCTTCCTGGGCGTCGACCTGTTCTTCGTGATCTCGGGGTTCCTGATCACCTCGCTGCTGCTCGACGAGGCCAACGACACCGGCGCCATCCGCCTCGGTCGATTCTGGCTGCGACGGTTCCGGCGGCTGGCGCCGCCGCTGATCGTGATGGTGGCGGCCACCGTCGCCGCCGCCCGCCGGTGGGCGGTGCCCTACCAGTGGTCGTCGATCCGCGGCGACGCGTTCGGCGCGCTCGGGTACTTCGCGAACTGGCGCTTCGTCGTCGAGGACGTCGGCTACTTCGAGCGCCTGGCCGCCCCCAGCCCGCTGCGGCACACCTGGTCGCTGGCGGTCGAGGAGCAGTGGTATCTGGTTTGGCCGCTCGTGATGACCGTGCTGTGCGGCGCGCTGCGCGGCCGGCGGCCGGCGCGCCGGGCCGGCACCGCGGTAGTGGCCGCACTCGCCGTCGCATCGGCGGCGGCGATGTGGGCGGTGATGGCGTTGACGGCCGCCCCCGGCGACGTCTCGCGCGTCTACTACGGCACCGACACCCGCGCCCAGCAGCTGCTGGTCGGCGCCGCCCTGGCATGGGCGATGTCGGGGCAGGCGGCCGCCACCTGGTGGCGCCGCATGCGCCGCCACGCCTGGCCGGTCAACGGCGCGCTGGTCGTCGTCGTCGCCGTGGCGGTGGTCGTGGACGACGACGCCCGGTGGATCTTCCACGGCGGGCTGCTGGCGAGCTCGCTCGTCGCCGCGGTCGTGATCGCGGCGGCCGCCGAGCCGGGCCGCGACGGTCCGCTCGGCTGGCTGGGGGCAGCGCCGCTGGTGGCGATCGGCAAGCGTTCCTACGGGATCTACCTGTGGCACTGGCCGGTGATCATCTTCGTCGGACCGCCGATCGGGCTGAACGCCCACCCACTGCTGCTCGCCGCGGTGCGCCTGGCGCTGACGCTGGTGCTGGCCGACCTCAGTTTCCGTCTCGTCGAGCGGCCGGCGCGGGCACCCGAGCACCCTCACCGCACGGTGGTCGGCGGCTGGTCGTTGGCCGGAGCGGCCACCGCCGCTTTGGCCGTCGCGTTGTTCTGGGGCGCGATCGACATCGCCCCCCGGGCGGAAGCGGTCAACTGGGACCTTCCCCCGGCAGCGTCGGCTGCCCCCGCCACCACCGTCGCGACCCCGACCACCGCCCCATCGACCGCCCCACCGACCACCCCATCGACCACCGCCCCATCGACCGCCCCATCGACCACCGCCCCATCGACCACCCCCGTCCCCGAGCCGGCGGTCCGCACGCTGCTGGTGGTCGGCGACTCGACGGCGGTCGCGCTCGACGACGCCAGTCCCGACCAGCCACTCCCCGGCTGGCAACTGATCACCGTCGCCCGGATCGGTTGCAGCATCGCCGGGCAGGTGATCGACGTCGATGCCGACGAGGCGATCGTCTACGACCCGGCGTGTCCCGACTGGCCGGTGCGCTGGGAGGCCTGGGCGGAAGCCATCGCACCCGATCTCACGATCATCATGATCGGGGCCTGGGAGGTCTTCGACTACGTCGACGACGGTGTCCGGACGCGCTTCCCCGGCGGCGGCTGGACCGCTCGCCTCGACGCCGCCCTGCGCACCGCCCTCGGCACGGTCGCCCCGCACAGCGGTCGTGTCGCCCTGATGCGGCTGCCGTGCATGGAACCCGATCCGCGGGCGGTGTTCGCCGCCGCGGCACGCGCCGACGACGAGCGCGTCGCGGCCTTCAACGCCCGGCTCGAGGCGGCCACCGAACAGTTCCCCGGTGTGGTCACGCTTCCCCTCGACGAGCTGCTGTGTCCCGACGGCGAGCCGGTCGTCCGGCGCGACGGCGAACTGATCAGGTACGACGGCGTCCATGTCGCGCCGGCGGGAGCGGCGCTCGTGTGGGACTGGCTCGAGCCCCGGCTCGACGAGCTCGGCCTCACCACCAACGATCCGGCGTCCGACCCCGCACCGTGACGCTGCGCGACTCACAGTGGCGCACAGGCACCCGGTGGCTGGTCGTAGGTCTCGTTCGACCGCCAGTCGCCGAGCGCCCACCCGGCCGGATCGGGCGCCGCGAACCCGGCGTAGTGCTGCTCGAACTGCCCGAGCAGCCACAGCGTCACGGCGAGCGCCCCGGTCGGGCACAGGTGCACGCCGTCGCGCTTGCGTTCGGGGTTGCCGTCGCCGTCGACGTCGAGGCGGAACACGGAGCCGAACACCTCGGTCTGGTCGAGCAGCACGACCCGACTCGCGAACTCGGCGGCGAAGGCCCGGGCGTTGGCGACCAGGATCGGCTCACCGGGATCGGCTTGTCGTGGTGAACGAACCGGCAACGTGACGAGCGCCAGGCGCAGGTCGCGCTCGGTGAGCAGCGCCCCGAGCCGGTCGAACGCGTCGACCTGGTCGCCGGAGGACTCGTAGCCGTCCCACAACGACAGCTGCATCACGACGAGATCGGGGTCCGCCTCGTCGATGTGTTGCTCGAGGAGGCCGAACGGATCGGGCAAGGCGTCGCGGGGGATCAGTCCGACCCCTGGGAACGCTCCGGAAGCGGCCTCGATCCCCGCCGCGGCCAGTGCTGCCGACAGCGGTGGCCACGAGTCGACGGCGATCGAGTCGCCGTACCACAGCACGCTCGCGACCGGCGGCCCCGGCGCGATCGTCGTGGTCGTGGTGCTCGTCGTGGTGCTCGTCGTCGTGGTCGCGGTGGCGGCCGCCGGCACGGTGGTCGCCGGCACGGTGGTCGCCGGCACGGTGGTGGCCCCGGTCGCGGGGGTCGCGGCACCCGCCGTGCCGAGCACCGCTGCCAGGGCGGCTTCGTCGACGGCATTGGTGGTCGCCGGGATCGGGATCGCGATCCAGATCACCACCAGCGCAACCGTGCTGGCGGCGAACGTGACGCGGCCGCGGCCGCCGTGCGCCCACCGCACCCGGTAACGGATCGGCTGCTCGACGAGGACGTACGACAGCACCGACAAGCCGGCGGCGACCGCCATCCGCACGGCGGTGAGCGACCACCCGTCGATGCCGGTTCGCTCGGGCGAGCAATAGACGAAGACCGGCCAGTGCCAGAGGTAGAGCGAATACGACAGCCGCCCGATCCAGACCAGGCCGGGGTGGCAGAACAGTCGCTCGCCCCACTCGGCACCCGCCACGACCATCGCCGCCAGCAGCCCCGACAGCCCGGCGTGCACGGGGAGACCGCCGCGGAACAACCAGTCGCTCGTCCCCGACGCCACCACCCACATGGCGCCCAGCACGGCGACGACGGCGAGCAACACAGCCGACGCCAGCCGGGGGCGGCGCGACACGAAGCGGTCCATCGCCCCCCGCATCGCCGGCGCCGCGAACGCCGCCCCGGCGAGCAGCGAGAACGCCCGGGTGTCGGTGCCCATGTAGACGCGGGTCGGGTCGCCGCCGTCGAACACGAGGATCATCGCCAACGCCGATGCGAGGCCGCCGGCCGTCGCCGTCGCCGCCAGCGCCCGCGGCCCGCCCCAGCGCAGCACGGCGAACACCACGACCGGCCAGACGAGGTAGAACTGCTCCTCGATCGCCAGGCTCCACAGGTGCTCGAACGCCGACGGCGCAGCGAACGAGTTCCAGTAGCCGTCCCCGCCGGCGAGGTGCCAGTTGGCGACGTAGAACTGCGCCCAGGGGGCGTCTCGGCGGGCGACGATCCATTCGCCGGCGTCGGCGAGCACCCGGTACGCCACCACCGTCACGACCAACAAGGTGAGCACCGCCGGCAGCAGGCGGCGCAGCCGCCGCCCCCAGAAGCCGACCAGGTCGATGCTCCCGGTTCGGGCGTGCTCGTCGAGCAGCAGCGACGTGATCAGGAACCCCGAGAGCGCGAAGAACAAGTCGACGCCCAGAAAGCCACCCGACAGACGGCTGTCGTGGAATGCCAGCACGCCGAGCACGGCGAACGCCCGCAGTCCGTCGAGCGCGGGGACGTACCCCCGTCCTGCGATGCCCTGGGTCACCGGCGAAAGCGTAGAGGGTGCCGGTGCTATCTTCGCCTGCACTGTGGGTGAGCGACCATGACGACCGGCGCCCCGGCGCCCCGCCACCGGGCGCCCCGCTGGTTCTGGCTCATCGCCCTGCTCCCACCGCTGTGGAGCGCCCCCGGGCGGGTCGCCGCGGACACCAAGACCTATCTCTCGCTCGACCCCGGCGGCCTGATGCGCCAGGCACCGAGCCTGTGGGAGTCCGACACCGGCCTGGGCACGGTGACGCACCAGACGATCGGCTACCTGTTCCCGCAGGGCCCCTGGTGGTGGCTGGCCGACCTGGTGGGCGTCCCCGACTGGATCACGCAGCGGCTGTGGTGGTCGACGATCGTGGCCGTCGCCCTGTTCGGCACCCACCGCCTCGCCCGGCGCACCGGGGCGACACCGGCCGCCGCCACCGTCGCCGCGTTGGCCTACGGGTTCGGTCCCTACCTGTTCGCCTACGTCTCGCGGATCTCGGCGATCCTGTTGCCGTGGGCGGTGCTGCCGTGGATGGTGCTCGCGTTGCGGGCCGGCCTGGCGAACCCTCGCGGCTGGCGTCAGCCGGCCCGGTTCGCCCTGCTGGTGCTGGTCGCCGGCACCGTGAACGCGACGTCGATCGCGTTCGCGGTGCTCGGCGCCGTCGTCTGGCTGGTCGCCGAGGCCGGCTCGGTGCGCCGGGCCCTGCCCGTGGTGTGGCGTTCGGCGGTCGCCACCGCGGCGGTGTCGGTGTGGTGGCTCGTCGCGCTCTGGGTGCAGGGCAGCCACGGCATCGAGATCCTGCGGTTCACCGAGACCTACGAGACGATCCGGCGCACCGCCCTGCCGTCGGAGTTCCTGCGGGGGTTCGGGTACTGGTTCAGCTACGGCGGCGACTGGCTCGACCCCTGGGTCGGCGCGACCCACGGCCTGGTCGCCCAACCCTGGTACCTCGCGCTCGGGCTGGCGCTGGCCGTGGGTTCGCTGATCGGTCTCACCAGGGTCACCGGCGCCGCCCGGCGGCCGGCAGCGGCCGTGGTCGTCGCCGGCCTCGCGCTCGCCGTGGGCGAGGCCTGGACCGGGGCCTGGAGCCCGTGGGGGCAGGCGTTCGGCGCCCTCGTCGACGCCGGGCCGGGCATGGCCCTGCGCTCGACCCAGCGGGCCGTGCCGGTGCTCGCCCTCGGCCTGGCGATCGGGCTCGGGGCGCTCGCCGACGCCCCCGGCCCGACCGGGCGACGGCTCGGGCGCGGCCCGGTCCTCGTCGCCGCGCTCGGCCTGCAGGCCGCACCCTGGTTCGTCGGCGGCATCGCCACCGACGCGATCACCCGCGGGGCCGTGCCGGGCTACTGGAGCGAACTCGCCGCCGGGCTCGGCGACCGGGTCGACCACCGGGTGTGGGAGACGCCGGGCTCCGACTTCGCCTCGTACCGCTGGGGCGGCACCATCGACCCGGTGCTCGTCGGGCTGACCGAGCGCCCGGTCGTGGCACGCGAGCTGATCCCGCTCGGCACCGACGGCGCCGCCGACCTGGTCTCGGAGATCGAACGCCGGGTCGCGGAGAACACCCTCGACCCGGCTGCGATCGCCGCCCTCGCCCGGCTGATGGCCGTCGACACGATCGTCGCCCGCAACGACCTCGAGTTCGAGCGGTACGCACTGGCGCGCCCCGACGACGTCACCGCCCGGCTCGACGCCGCCGGTGGCGTGAGCCGGGTGTCGGCCGGCCCCGACACCCGGCCGGATCGGGCATTGATCGACGAGCAGACCTACGGCGGCGAGCCGGGCATCGGCACGGTGCCCGCCGTCGCCGTGTGGCAGGTGGGCGACCCCGTCACGGTGTTGACCGTGCGCGCCGGCGACCCCGTCGTCGTGCACGGCAGCGCGGCGACGCTCGTCGCGCTCGCCGAGCACGGCCTGATCGACGGCAGCGAGGTGTTGCTCGACGCCGACTCGGCCAGCGGCCTGCCCACCGGGGCGTGGACGGTGTTCGGCGACTCGAACCGCGCCGAGGACCGCCGCTGGTACTCGATCGGCGCCACGATCGGGGCGACGCGGGCCGTCGGGGAGACATCCGACGACCCCGCGCTGCAGTCCCTGGACGTGATCGGCGACCCGAGCCGGGCCACGGTCAGCGAGTTGACCGGTGGCTTCTCGGCGGCGACGGCGACGTCCTACGGGTCGCCGGCGATCCTGTCGGCCGAAGACCGTCCGGAGCACGCCGTCGACGGCGATCCGTTCACCGCCTGGCGCGGTGCCGCCCTCGAGGGCACCTCTGGCCTGGCGATCGACCTGCGCCTGACGGCCCCCTCGAGCCCGCGGTGGGTCGATCTGCTGCAGCCGATCACCGGTGAACGGGGCCGCTGGATCACCAGGATCCGCGTCGCCACCGACGGCCCGGACGGGCCGTGGCAGACCGAGGTCGACCTCGACGACCGGTCGCGGCGTGACCAGGGGCAGCGGGTCGATCTCGCCGGCGACATGATCGAGCGGGTGCACATCGAGGTCATCGCCGACTCGTCGGGCCCGCTCCCCGGCTACGGCCGCTCCCCCGGCGTCGGCTTCGCCGAGATCACGCTCGACGGTGTCGCGGCGGCGACCGAGTGGATCGTCATCGCCGACGATCCGCGCCCCGCCGGATCCGATGGGCGGACGACGATCGTGCTCGACCGGCGCCGGATCGACCCGACCACCGCCAACCGCTTCGACCCCGAGCCGCTGATCGCCCGGCGCTTCGGCCTGGCGACGGCGATCGACGGCGGCACCCTGACGGGGGCCTGGAAACGGTCGGCGTTCGCCACCGACCCGGTCGTGCTGGCCTCCTCCCCCGCCCTCGTCGGGGTCACCGCCCTCGAGTGGGTCTCGCGCTTCGATCCCACCGACGCGTGGATCGAGGTCGAGCTCGACCGCCCGGCGACGACCGGCGGCGAGCTGGTGGTGACGACCGCGACCGGGGAACTGTTCTCGCGGGTCGCGGCGCTGGCGGTGAGCGACGCGGCCGGTACGACGCTGACGGTGCCCGTCGATCCGGCCGGTCGGGCGGTCGTCGACGTCGATCGGCTCGACGGCGACCGCGTCCGGATCGCCTTCGTCGACATCGAACCGCGCACCACCGTCGACCGTTTCTCAAACCGGTCCCGCACCTTGCCGGTCGGGGTGGTGTCGGTGACGCCGGTGCGGACCGTCGCCGACCGGCTCGACGACGCTGCCTGCCACGACGGGCTGTTGCAGATCGACGGCACCGACGTGGCGATCCGGCTCGGCAGCGACGGCCGGTTCAGGGGTTGCGAACCGACCGTGCTCGCGGCCGGCAGCCACCGCGTGCTCACCACCTCCGGCCACCTCAGCGGCGTCGACCTCGACCGCATCGTGATCGACGCCGGCTCCGTCACGACGCCGACGACGGTGAGCGATCTGACGTTCGAGCGCACCGACACCCGCGTGCGGGCCGAGCTCGACGGCGGCCCCGGCGGCTGGCTGGTGTTCGCCGAATCGTGGGGGCCCGGCTGGACGGCGAGCGTCGACGGCGTCGACCTCGGGACACCCCTGCTGGTCGACGGGTATGCGATGGGGTGGCCGCTGCCCGACGGGGCGACGGGCGAGCTCGTGATCGAGTGGACCCCGCAGCGGCTGGTGCGCCTCGGGCTGCTGCTCGGCCTGATCGCCGTGGTGGCCGTCGCCGCGTTGGCGCTGCGACGGACGCCCGACGACGAGCCCCCGGACGACGCGCCCCCTGACGACGCGCCCCCTGACGACGAAGGGCACACCGCGCCGGGGCCGGTGGGCGGCCTGGCGGCGGGGCTGTTGCTGATCGTGGCGTTCGGCCCCTACGCCCTGCTGGCACCCCTGATCGCCCCGCTCACCCGGCGCGGACGGCGGTGGCTTCTCGCCGTGCCGGTCGGCGCGATGTGGCTGTGGACCGCCGGCCGTCAGGTCCGCTGGGAGCTGAGGCTCGACCTGGGCTGGCCGGCGTCGATGGGCTGGGCGCAGGGCGTCGTCGTCGCCGTCGTGGCCGCCTGTTGCTGGGTCGCGCTCACCGAGGACCGGACCGACGCCGACGCGGCCACCCGACCGGGGTCCGGCGTCGGCCAGTAGCGTCGTCGCCATGAGCGACGGATGGTCGCGGCCGGTGACGGTCGACGAGATGTACGGCGACTGGGACGACGAGGCGGCGGTGGCGGCGCTCGACCGTTCGCTCGGGCCGCGGCGCTCCACCGCGCTGCTCGACGTCGTCGGCTCGCTCGGTGTCGGGCCCGGCGACGTCGTGCTCGACATCGGCGGCCGCGACGGTGCCCACGCCCTGATGATGGCCGACCGATTCGGCTGCCGGGCGATCTCGGTCGATCCGGTAGCGGCCAACCTCGAACACGGCCGCGACCAGGTGGCCGCTCATGCCTCCGGCCACCTGGTCGACCTGCTCGCCGGCTCGATGGAGCGCATCCCGGTGGGCGACGCCGGGGTGAGGGTGGTGTTCGCCCGTGACATGCTCGCCCACGTCGACGACCTCGCGCTCGGCCTGAGCGAGTGCCGGCGGGTGCTCTCGCCGGGCGGGCACATGGTCGTGTTCGGGGTGTTCGCGACGCCGCGGCTGTACCCCGACGAGCGCGCCGAGCTGTGCGCCGACCTGGCGACGCTGCCCGAACGGCTGTCGGCGGCGGCGTTCGAGACGGCGGTCGCCGATGCCGGCTTCACGATCGTGCACCGCGAGGTGACCGGCTCGGAGTTCGTCGAGGCCAACCAGGAGGCCGGCATCACCCCCAACTACCTGCTGCAGCTCTCACGGCTGCGGCGGGCCCGCCAGAGCCTGCTCGACGAACTGGGCGAGATCCCCTACCGCGTGATGTACGGCAACGCCCTGTGGAGCGTCTACCGGGTGCTCGGCAAGCTCGAGGGCCGGATCTACGTGCTGCAGCGCGACGACCGCAGCGGGCGCTAGCGCCGGCGCGCCGCCTCGCGCGCCCGGTACCCCTCGGCGGCCGCCTTGAGGTCGGGGTTGGCCGCCAGCACCGGCTGCATTCTGTCCCATGCGGCCTGCTTCTTGTACGGGATGAACTCGCGCGGGAAGTAGCCCTCGTGGGGGCGGTACCCCTTGAGCACCCGCCGGGCGACCGTGGCCTTGTGCACCTCGTCGGCGCCGTCGGCGAGGCCCATCGTGGGCGCGCCGGCGTACATGTCCTGGAGCGGGGTGAGATCGGTGGTGCCGAGCGAGCCGTGGATGTGCAGGGCATCGAAGCTGATCTCGCGCAGTACCCGCGCCATCGTGAACTTCACGGCGGCGATGTCGGTGCGGGCCTCCTGGGTGCTGGTCTGGTCGATCTTCCAGGCGGTCTCGAGCACGAACAGGCGCAGCATCCGCAGCTTCGCCCACGATTCGGCGATCTTCTCCTGCACCATCTGGTGCTCGGCGATGATCGCACCGTGCGACTGGCGCGACAGCGCCCGCTCGCACATCATGTCGAACGCCAGCGAGCACTGGGCGATCGTGCGCATCGCGTGGTGGATGCGGCCACCGCCGAGGCGCCGCTGGGCGAGCACCTTCGCGCCGTCTTCGGGCCCGAGCAGGTGGTCGGCGGGCACCCGGACGTCGGTGTAGATGATGTGGTTGTGGTTGCGCGGCTCGGGCATGATCTCGACGCCGGGCGTCTCGCGGGGCACGACGAACATGCCGTTGGTGCACATCACGAACAAGATGTCGGCGGCGCGGCCGGCACTGGTGAACCACTTCTCGCCGTTGATCACCCACTCGTCACCGTCGCGAACCGCGGTCGTCTTGAACAGGTTCGGGTCGCTACCGCCCTGCGGTTCGGTCATCGAGTAGGCCGAGAACATCTCCTGGTTGAGCAGCGGCACCAGCCAACGCTGCTTCTGCTCCTCGGTGCCG
This sequence comes from Ilumatobacter sp., assembly GCA_036526035.1. Lineage (GTDB taxonomy): Bacteria > Actinomycetota > Acidimicrobiia > Acidimicrobiales > Ilumatobacteraceae > Ilumatobacter. Next base: position 23,739 of record DATCZG010000070.1, read on the forward strand.
TAGGCGGCCAGCATCTCCATGTTGCCGGTGTCGGGCGCCGCCGCCCCGAACAGCTGCGGGGCCGCCGGGTAGCGGCCGAGGATCTCGTTCACGAGTGCCAGCTTGAGCTGGCCGAAGCCCGGCCCGCCGAGCTCCTCGTCGAGGAACAACGCCCACAGGCCCTGATCCTTGACCTCCTGCTGCAGCTCTCGCACGTAGGCCTTGACGGCCGGGACCGGCCAGCGCACGGCGTGCGGGAACACGTGATGGAGCGGCTCGACCTTCTCCTCGCAGAACTGCTTGATCCAGTCGAGCTTCTCCTGGAACTCGGGTTCGGTCGAGAAATCCCATGCCATCGTGGATCGTCCTTTGGTCGCGCCGGCGGTCGCTGCGAATCTAGTGGAGCCGTGCTTCCCGCCTGCCGTCGGCACCGGTCGCCGACCGGCGTGCGCTCGCCGGCACCGGCTGGTCGGTATCGTGCCCCTTGTCCACGACCTGGTCCCGGCCGCCCGGCTGCCGGGCCGCCACGACTCCCGCCACGACTCCCGCCCGACACCGACACGACCGCGAAGAAGACCAGCCGATGCGAACCCTGATCGTCGTTCCGACCCACAACGAGGCCGACAACATCACCGAGTTGCTCGACCGGCTGCGGGCCCACGTATCCGACGCCGACGTGCTGGTGGTCGACGACGCGTCCACCGACGCCACCCGCCGGATCGTGCGCGAGCGGGCGCTCGGCGACGGCCGCCTGCGGCTGCTCGAACGCGACCACAAGCGGGGTCTCGGCGACGCCTACCTGCACGCCTTCAAGCTCGGCCTCGACGAGGGTTACGAGGCGCTCGTCGAGATCGACGCCGACCTCTCCCACGACCCGGCGGTGCTGCCGCTGATGCTCGAGATCGCGTCGCGCGGCGTCCACCTCGTGATCGGCTCGCGCTACGTGCCGGGTGGCACGGTGATCGGCTGGCCGCGCCGGCGGCTCTGGCTGTCACGGTGGGGGAACCGTTACGCGGCCGTCGTGCTCGGCCTGGCGGTCAACGACGCCACCGCCGGCTATCGGGTGTACCGCCGCGACGCGCTCGAGTCGATCAGCCTCGAGGGCATCCGCGCCGACGGCTACGGCTTCCAGGTCGAGATGACGTATCGAACCGTGCGCAAGGGCCTCGGCGTCGTCGAGGTGCCGATCGCCTTCCGTGACCGGGTCGCCGGTCAGTCGAAGATGAGCCGCAAGATCGTCGGCGAGGCGTTCGCCCTCGTCACCTACTGGGGGTTGAGCGACCTGGTCACGCTGCGGCGCCGCCGGCGGGCCTACCGGGTCACGGCTCGCTGACCCGGCGGCGCCCGACCGCGTCGGCGAGCACCACCAGATGGCGTGCCGCGACCGCGTTCCACGAGAGCCGCTCGGCGTGCTCGACGGCCCCGTCGGCGAGCCGCCGCCGCAGCGCCTCGTCACCGACCAGCCGGGCGACGGCCGCCCCGAGGTCGCCGACGCCGGGTACCAGCAGCCCCGTCACCCCGTCGACGGCGGCCTCGCGATGGCCGGCGATGTCGGTCGCGACGCTCGGGGTGCCGCACGCCGCACCCTCGGTGAGCGACATCCCCCACCCCTCGGCGTGCGAGCCGCTGACCACCATCCACGCCCGCTGGTACTCGGCGACCAGCGCGTCGTCGCCGAGCCGACCGAGCAACGTGACCCATTCGTGGGCGTCGTGGTCGGCGACCCAACGCTCGATCGAGCCCCGCGTCGGCCCGTCGCCGACGATGCGCACCTCGAGCGGGCTCATCGCAGGGCGCGCCGCCAGCAGCGACTCGAGCACCTCGACGTGGCGTTTGACCGGGGCCAGGCGGCCGACGATCACCACGACCGGCCGGTCGCAGCGCTGCTCGGGGGCCGGCACGAAGCGTTCGTGCACGCCGGGCGGGATGATCACCAGCGCCGCGGCGGGGATGCCGAGTTCGAGGATCCCGGCGGCCGACGACTCCGACAGCGTCACGATCGGGCTGCGGCGGTACAGCGGCGGCGCGATCCGGCATTCGAGGGCCCGCCCGACCGCCGCGAGCGGGCCCGGCAACGCCGCCGCCCACATGTCGCGGTGGACGTGGTGCAGCCAGACGACCCGTCGGCGCGGCGCCCACAGCGGGCCGAACCAGGGCATGCCGTTCCAGATCTCGACCGTCGCCGTGCCGGCCGGTCGGCGCCGCAGCAGTTGCCGTACGACCACCCTGGCGAACACGCCCATCCGCCCGCCGCGCTGCACGACCCGGTAGCCGTGGCGCTCGAACGCCCGCGGCGCGGCCGCCGTCGAGGTGCGGTGCACGACCTCGAGCCCGGCGGCCGCCCAGCGGCGCATGATCTCGTCGGCGTGCACCTCGGAACCGCCGGCGTCGGGATCGTCGAGATCGCGCCACGCGTACGTCTCGACCCGGGTGATGCCGAGGCCGCGGAGCCGGTCGACGGCCGACGCCAGCAGGTCGTCGCTCATCGGTCGAGGCGCCGCCACAACGGGGCCGGCAGCAGGCGCAGCACACCGAACACCAGCGCCAGCCTGCCGGGCACCCAGACGACCGACTTCTGCCGCGCCAGACCGGTCGCCACGGCCTCGGCCACGTCGCCGGGGTCGACACTGAACGGCGCCTCCGGGCGGCCGGCGGTCATCGCCGAGCGCACGAACCCGGGACGGACCGTGAGCACCCGCGCCCCGGTGCCGTGCAGGGCGAGGCCCAAGCCGGTCGCGAACGCGTCCTGCCCGGCCTTGGTGGCCCCGTAGACGAAGTTGGAGGGGCGGGTCCTCACCCCGGCGACGCTCGACAGCACGACCAGCGTGCCGTGCCCCTGGTTGCGCAACCGTTCGGCGACGGCGAGGCCCGAGCTGACCGCACCGGACATGTTGGCGTCGACCAGGGCGGCCGCCGCCTCGGGATCGGCGGCGGCGTCGACGCCGAGCTGCCCGAACGCCTGGACGACGACGTCGAGGTCACCGTGGCGGGCGACGATCCGGTCGATCATCGCCCGGTGCTCGCCGTGGCGGGTGGCGTCGAACTCGACGACCTCGACCCGCACATCGGCCGGCACGTGGGGCAGCTCGGGTCGGCGGGCGTCGCGGGTGGCGAGCACGACGGTGCGCAGCGCCGGTGACGCGAGGCGCTCGACGATCGCCCTGGCGATGTCGCTCGCGCCGCCGAGCACGAGGATCGTCTGCGGCTGGTGGAGTGCGTTCTTCATTGCGGTCCCTTCATCGTGGCGGGCTACAGCAGGTCGAGGCGGCGGGCGAGGTCGCTCGACCAGCGGCCGTCGGGGTCGACGGCCCGCCGGATCGCCTTCCACTCGTCGAGCCGCGGGTACCCGGCGCGGATCATCTCGGGTGTCGTGCAGGCGTCCTTGGCGAGGTAGTGGCGGCCGCCGGCGGCGACGACCAGGCGGTCGAGTTCGGCGAGCAGGGCCGGCAACCCCGGCGTGGCGGCGGACACGTCGAACGTCAGCGTCCACCCCGGTTGCGGGAAGCTCAACAGACCACCGCTGCGCTCGCCCATCCGTTTGAGCACGGTGATCGCGCTCGGCAGGCGGGCCTGCGAGACCCGCTCGATCACCGCACGCAACACGCCGACCGCCTCGAACGGCACGACGAACTGGTACTGGACGAAGCCGGCGCGACCGTACAGCCGGTTCCACGCCCCGACGCCGTCGAGCGGGTGGAAGAACCGGGTCAACGACTCGAGCCCGACGTGGTGCGCCGGGGCCTTGCGGTACCAGAACTCGTTGAACAGGCGCACCGCCGGGCGGCTCATCACGTTGGGCAGCGGCGGCACGGTGAGCAGCGTCGACGGCGCGAACGCCAGTGGGTCGCCGGTGTGGCCGTGCTCGGCGAGATCACGCTCGGTGGCGTGGTCGCCGAGTTGCAGCACCGCCCGGCCGAGATGGCTGCCGGTCGCCAGCAGGTCGATCCATGCCACCGAGTAGCGGTGGCTGTGGTCGCCCTCCTCCATCAGCTCGAGCAATGCCTCGAGGTGCGGCACCCGTCGGGTGGCGACCCGGCACGAGCTGGTTTCGATCGGCAGCAACCGGAACGTGACGTCGGTGATGATGCCCGTCAGGCCCATTCCGCCGATCGTCGCCCACCACAGATCGGGGTGCGACGAGCTGGTGACCGACAGGTGCGCTCCGTCGGCGAGGACGATGCCGAACCGTTCGACGTGGTGACCGAAGCTGCGGTCGGCATGATGGTTCTTGCCGTGCACGTCGGCGGCCAGGGCGCCCCCGACCGTGACGAACCTGGTCCCCGGGGTGACCGGCACGAACCAGCCGGCGGGGACGATGCGCCGCAGCAGCTGGTCGAGGCCGACCCCGGCACCGACCCGGGCGGTGCCGGCGACCGGATCGAGGTCGATCTCCGAGTCGGCCGGCACCAGGCGCACGACGGTGCCGCCGGCGTTCTGGGCGGCGTCGCCGTAGGCCCGGCCGAGCCCGCGAGCGATCGTTCCCCGCCCGGCGCCGGCGATCGCCGAGCGACCCGCACCGGACTCGAGCGCGGCCGCCGACAGTTCGATCCAACGTGCCGTGGTGGGTGCGGTGCGCCCCCACCCGGCGAGTTCGACGTGGCCGACGCTCATGACGATCCGAGGCTACCGATCGGTCGGGTCGGGCCGCGCGACGGCATCCCGGTGAGCGATCGCTGCGGTGCCGCCGGCAGCGGCCCGCTCAATAGGGCCAGTCGGGGGTGCGGCGGCCGAGCCGGGTGCAGACCCGGCCGAGGCCGGCGCTGAGCGCCACCTTCAGCGCCACGTTGGCCACGAACCAGGGCAACTGGGCGAGTTGCCGGGCGGCGTTCGTGCACCGCGCCACCCCGCCGTCGAGGTCGGCGCGGTAGATCGTCAACGACCGCGACCGGCCGACGTAGCGGAACCGGCGCCCGGCGACCAGATGGCGCACGATGGCGAGCGTCACCCCGATCGACGAGAACGAGTCGTGGATCAGCATCACGCCGCCGTCGCCCACCCGGGCACCCCAGGCGGCGATGTCGTCGGCGGCCGGGCGATAGCGGTGGGCGCCGTCGATGTAGAGCACGTCGATCGGGTCGGCGACGTCGCCGTGGGCGTCGTCGGAGAACCGCCGCACGTGACGCACCCGGTCGGCGACCCCGGCTGCGGAGAGGTTGGCGAGGAACGTCTCGTGATCGCCGGCGGCCTGCTCGCCGTACCCGTCGAACTCCTGTGGGCCGCGGTCGTTGCCGGCGTGCGGGTCGATCGCGACGATCTCGACACCCGGCGCGGCGGCGAGCGCCAGCACGATCGTCGAACGGCCCTGGAAGCTGCCGATCTCGACGATCCGACCGCCGGCCGGGCACGCTGCGGCGGCACCGAACAGGGCCCGCCCCTGGCCCTCGGTCATCCAGCCGTCGACGGCGGCGACCGCCGCCCAGGCGGCATCGAACCCGCTCACGTGTACACCGCCAACCCGAACACGATCACCCAGACAGCTCCCAGGATCTGCAGCACGCGGTCACCGGCGAAGATCTCCTCGGGCGCCGCCCCGAGGCCCTGGTCGAGCACCAGCGCATAGCGCAGGAGCGCCGTCAGCATCGGCACGACCGACAGCTCGTAGTAGGGCAGCTCGCTGCCCGCCAGTTCTTTCGTCTCGAACGCCCACACGCAATAGCTGACCAACGTCCCGCCG
>DATCZG010000071.1:0-33596 GCA_036526035.1 Ilumatobacter sp.
CGGGATCGAGAAGCCGTAGATGTCGGCGTCGACGATGCCGACCGAATAGCCCTGTTGGGCGAGTGCGACGGCGAGGTTGGTCGTGACGCTGGACTTGCCGACGCCGCCCTTGCCCGACGAGATCAGCAGCGGCCGGGTCTTGGAGCCGGTCTGGGCGAACGGGATCGCCCGCCCCTCGGCGTGGCCGTGGGCCTGGTTCGAACCGGCGCTGGCGCCGGCATCACCGTGCAGCACCTTGCGGAGGTCTTCGCGCTCCTGGTCGGTCATCACCGTGAACTCCAAGTTGACGGCCTTCACCCCGTCGAGGTGGGCGATCGCCCCGGACACCCGGTTCTGGATCTCGTTGCGCAGCGGGCATCCGGCGATCGTGAGGGCGACCAGGATCTGGGCCGTGCCGTCGCGGTCGAGCTCGGCCCGTCGCAGCATGCCGAGATCGACGATCGACCGGTTCAGCTCAGGATCTTGGACCGGCCGCAAGGCATCGACGAGTTGCTCGTTGGAGACTGCCATCGGGCCATTGTGGCGAGCCCGAACGGGGTTTGCACTACGCGGATAGTAGAATCCTCCCGATGGGGACGAGCCCGGGGTTCACCGCCACCGTGTCGGCGATCACCGACGCCTTCGGAGACCCGACGCGCCGCTCCGTCTACCTCTACGTGCGCGACCGCGCCGACGGCGCCGACGCCGAGTCCGGGGTCACCACGGCGGCGGTCGCCGACGAGATCGGGGTGCATCCCAACGTGGCGCGGCACCACCTCGACAAGCTCGCCGCCGGGGGCTACCTCGAGGTGCAGACCGCAAAGGTGCCCGGCGGCGGAGCCGGACGGCCGTCCAAGCGCTACCGCGTCGTCGCCGACGCCGTCACCGAGTTCCCGGTGCGCAGCGACGACCTGGTGTTGTCGCTGCTGGGCAGGGCACTCACCCGGCTGGCGCCGGCCGACGCCGAACGGATGGCCGAGGAGGTCGGCGCCGAGTACGGCCGGGCGATGGCGGCCGGGCTGAACGGTGACGCGCTCGAGCACGGCCACCGCTCGATGCGATCGGCGATCCAGGCGGTCGCCGATGCCCTCACGGCACACGGCTTCGCGGCGCACGCCGAGAGCCGCAACAATCAGCTCCGCATCATCAACGACCACTGCCCGTTCGGCGACGTCGCCGTCGAGCACCCGGTGATCTGCGCCGTCGACCGCGGCATGGTGCGGGGGATGCTGGCCGAACTGACCGACGGCGAACTCGGCGACGTCACCACCGAGTCGAGCCGGGCAGCCGGCGACACGTTCTGCACCACTGCATTCTGAGCCGGCGCATTCTGAGCCGGCGTACGGCGCGGTGACAAGATGGCGCCATGTCGCCGCCCGGGGTCATCTACCGCGCCCGCCGGATCATCACCCTCGACCCCGCCGTGCCGGCTGCCGAGGCGGTGGCGGCGCGCGACGGCCGGATCCTGGGGGTCGGCACCGTGGAAGCCCTGCGCGCGGCGTGGGGTTCGCTGGCGACCGACGACACCTTCGCCGACGCCGTGCTGTTGCCCGGCTTCGTCGAGGCGCACGCACACTCGCTCGAAGGCGCGATCTGGGCGTGGGAGTACGCCGGCTACTTCGCGCGGTTCGGCCCCGACGGTGCCCGCCGCCCGGGCTGCCAGACGTTCGAGCAACTGATCGACCTGCTGCGGCGGCTCGACGCCGGCCTCGACGACCCCACCGAACCGCTGATGGTGTGGGGTTTCGACCCGATCTACTTCCCGGGCGAACGGTTGGCGGCACACCACCTCGACCTGGTGTCGCCGACGCGGCCGATCTGCGTGCTGCACGCCAGCTTGCACCTCGCCACCGTCAACACCGCGCTGATGGTACGCGAAGGGTTCGCCGACGGTTGCGACGTCGAAGGGGTGCCCGTCGGCGGTGACGGCCGGCCGATCGGCGAACTCCAGGAACCGGCGGCGATGTCGCTCGCCCGTCGCGAGATGCGGATGCTGTGGGGTGCCCTCGCGGATCCGGCGTCGGTGCGCCGGTTCGCCGACATGGCGAGGGTGGTCGGCTGCACCACCGTGACCGAACTCGGGGCGACCCGTCTGCTGTCCGACGCCGACGTCGCGCTGTGGACCGACGCCGCCGCCGCCGACGGCTTCCCGGCCCGCCTGGTGGCGCTGCTCAACCCCCAGCGCGGTGCCATCGGCACCCCCGACGAGATCGCCGCCCACGCCGTCGGCTTGCGGGCCCGCTCGACGCCGAAGGCCCGCTTCGGGCTGGTGAAGATGGTGCTCGACGGCTCGATCCAGGGGTTCACCGCCCGGCTCAACCCGCCTGGCTACCTGCCGCACCCCGACGGCGGCGAGCGCCCCAACGGGATCTGGCTGATCGAACCCGAGCAGTTCGCGGCCTGGTTCGATGCGTTCCACCGGGCCCACGTCACCGTGCACACCCATGTCAACGGCGACCAGGCGGTCGACCTGCTGCTCGACACCGCCGAGGCGTCGCTGGCGGGGCACAGCTGGCTCGACCACCGCCACACCGCCCAACACGCCCAGCTCACGACGGCGGCGCAGTACCGGCGGATGGCACGGCTGGGCATGAACGCCAACATCTTCTCGAACCACATCTTCTACTGGGGCGACCAGCACCGCTCGCTCACCGTCGGGCCCGACCGCGCCGCCCGGATGGACGCCTGTGCCACTGCCGACCGGGAAGGGGTCCGCTACAGCGTGCACTCGGACGCGTCGGTGACGCCGTTGGGTTGCCTGCACACCGTGTGGTGCGCCGTCAACCGGGTGACCGCGAGCGGCGACGTGCTCGGCCCCCACGAGCGGATCCCGGTCGATCGGGCGCTGCGAGCGGTCACCGTCGACGCCGCCCACCAACTGCGCATGGACCACGAGATCGGCACGATCGAGGCCGGCAAACTGGCCGACTTCGTGGCGCTCGACGCCGACCCCTCCACGGTCGACCCGCTGGCGATCAAGGACATCGGGGTCGTCGGCACCGTGCTCGCCGGCGAACCCACGACACGGGGGTGGGCCTGAGCACCCCGGGGCCGCCGTGGGGAGGCGGGCGCGTGCCGTTCACCCTCGTGGGCGGCTACCTCGGCGCGGGCAAGACCACGATCCTCAACCAGCTCGTCGGCAACGCCGGCGGGCGGCGCCTCGTCGTGCTGGTCAACGACCTGGCAGCGGTCAACGTCGACGCCGCCCTGCTCGTGGCGCACGAGGGCACCACGCTCACGTTGTCCAACGGGTGCGTGTGCTGCGCGATCGCCGACGACTTCGCCGTGACGCTCGAGGCGATCCGGGCGATGGACGCGCCGCCCGACCACATCCTGATGGAGCTCAGTGGCGTCGGCGAGCCGGCCAGGGTGGCGCCGTGGGCGAACACCACCGGGTTCCGGCTCGACGGCATCGTGGTGGCGGTCGACGCCGACACGATCGTCGAGCTCGCCGACCGCCCGCTCGTCGCCGACACCGTCCGCGCCCAACTCGCAGCCGCCGACCTGGTGGCGCTCACCAAGGTCGACCTGACAGCCGACGAAGGCCGTGCGGCAACCGCGTTCGTCGCCTCCCTCACCGCCGCGCCGGTCGTCGACGCCACCGACGGACGGATCGAACCGGCGGTCGTGCTGGGGCTCGACCGCGCCGATCCCCCCGACGTCGCGTGCGACCGTCTCGTGCCCCGCTACTCGACCGAGGTGCTCGACGTCGGCACGCCGACCCTCGCCGAACTCGACCACCTGGTCGCATCGCTCGGACCCGAGATCGTGCGCGCCAAGGGGGTCGTGGCCTGCTCCGACGCGTCGGCGACGGTGGAGGTGCAACTCGTCGGGAACCGGCGCCGGGTGCGCCAGCGCCCCGACCTCGCCCCGCCGGCGGGTGGCGGACGACTGGTGGTGATCCGGTTCGAACCGACGGCGCCCGGTGGGTGACGGGCGGGTCGACCCCCCGAGCTCAGTCCCAGATGGCGAGCCGGGTGTCGAGATCGAAGAAATGCAGGTTCTCGGTGGCCACCGCGATCCGCGCCGTGTCACCCTTGCGAACCCGGGAACGGGGATTGAACCGGCCGACGGCATCGATGCGCCGCTCGCTCGTGGCGGTCTGCGCGACATCGGGGTCGCCCGACTCGACATTCGGGGCGTCGAGGCGGAAATGCACCATGATCTCCGAGCCGAGCGACTCGAGCAGGTTGACCTGGGCGGTGAGGATGCGGCCCTCGGTGGCACCGGACGCGAACTCGGCATCATCGAAGTCTTCCGGGCGGATCCCGACGGCGACCTGCTTGCCGTGGTAGCCGCGCAGGCCGGGGTGCGCCGCCAGCAGCGCCGGGGGCAGGTCGAGGCGCTGGTCGCCGAGCGAGATCACGGCCCCGTCGCCGGCGACCGACAACGTCGCCTCGTAGAGGTTCATCGACGGCGACCCGATGAACGCCGCGACGAAGATGTTGCTCGGCCGGTCGTAGAGGTCCTGCGGGGTGTCGACCTGTTGCAGATAGCCGTCCTTGATCACGGCGACCCGGTCGCCCATCGTCATCGCCTCGGTCTGGTCGTGGGTGACGTAGAGCGTGGTCACGCCGAGGTCGCGTTGGAGCGCCGCGATCTCGGCGCGCATCTGCACCCGCAGCTTGGCGTCGAGGTTCGACAGCGGCTCGTCCATCAAGAACGCGGCGGGCTGGCGCACGATCGCCCGGCCCATCGCCACGCGCTGGCGTTGGCCGCCCGAGAGCTGGCCGGGTTTGCGGTCGAGGTTGGCGGTGAGCTCGAGCAGTTCGGCAGCCCGCCGAACCCGTTGGTCGATCTCGGCCTTGGGCACCTTGGCGAGCTTGAGGGCGAACCCGATGTTGTCGTACACCGTCATGTGCGGGTACAAGGCGTAGTTCTGGAAGACCATCGCGATGTCGCGGTCTTTCGGCTCGACGTCGTTGACGACCCGGTCGCCGATCAGCATCTCGCCCTCGGTGATCGTCTCGAGTCCGGCCACCATCCGCAGCGCGGTCGACTTGCCACAGCCCGACGGGCCGACCAGTACGAGGAACTCGCCGTCGCGGATCTCGAGGCTCAGATCGTGGATCGCGTGGAACCCGTTGGGGTAGACCTTGTTCACCTTGTCGAGCAGTACGGTGGCCATGGAAGCTCCTCGATCGTGAGTCGGCGGCACGCTGGGACCGTGTCCGCCAGCGACCGCACCGACCGTAGCGCAGCACCAGGTGGCACCGTCAACCGTTCAACCGGTCATCTTGTCGGCCCCGTCGGTGCGGGTGTTGGCCACGCCAGAACGGATTGCAATGGCACACTTGAACAGGGGCCGCTGGAAGGCAGAGATCGACGGCGACTTCGTCGTGTTCATCATCGGGGCGCGGCTGAACAAGCCATGGCAGTTGATCCGCATCATCCGTGACCTCGGCGGGCGGCGCGGGATGAACCACATGCTCGAGTACCTCACCGAGCACCCCGACAAGGGCCTGCTGCACTTCGAGACGATGGGCATCGTCAACGTGCAGTACTGGCGGTCGTTCGAACACCTCGAGGCGTTCGCCCGCGATCGGACCGATCCGCACCTCGCGGCGTGGCGGAACTTCTGGAAGCGGGTCGGCAAGGACGACCGCACCGGCATCTGGCACGAGACGTTCCTGGTGCGTGACGGCGAGTACGAGGCGATCTACGCCAACATGCCGGCCCGTGGCCTCGGCCGGGCAGGCCGGCTCGTGTCGGCCGCCGAGGCCTCGAGTGCCCGCGGCCGGCTGCGCGGCGCCCCCGACGCGAGCTGACACGCGGTCGTCGTCGACGGGTCAGTGGGCGTCGACCCGGACCGTGCCGCGGTCGCCGTCGACGGTGATCGTGGCGCCGTCGGGGATCCGCGCGGTGGCGTCGGTGACGCCGACGACGCACGGCAGCCCGAGCTCGCGGGCGACGATCACGGCGTGGCTGACCTGGCCGCCGACGTCGACGACGACCGCGTCGACCCCGAGGAACAACGGTGTCCAGGCCGGGTCGGTGTGGGGCGCGACGAGGATCGTGCCGGGGCCGAGCCGCGTGTCGTGGCTCGGATCGAGCACGACCCGGGCGACGCCGGTGGCGTGCCCGCTCCCGCCGGAGGTTCCGGTCAGCACCGTGCCGGGCGCCGCCGGGTCGAGCGTCCGTTCGTCGCGGCGCTGCCACGTCGCCGGCGGCGGGATCTCGCCGTCGAACACGAACGGCGGGATGCGCGCCGCCAGTTCGGCGCGGGTCGCCCGGCGGGCGGCGGCGGTGTCGACGAACGCCGCCGGGTCGGCCCGGACGGCGTCGAGTTCGTGGCGGTAGCAGAACCAGAGGTCGCTGCCGTGGCCACCGCGCGCCGCCAGCCGGCGGCCGAGTTCGACCGCCGCCAGGCGCTGATGGTGGATGACGTTGATCACGGTGGTCTTCGCCCGTTCACGCCCCTGGGAGTACAGGGTCGCGAACCGCAACAGGCGTTCGAACCCGGCCAGCTGCAGCCGACCGGCGGCGGCCCGCACCTGCTCGAGCGTGTGCCGTCGCTCGTCGGCGAGGGCGGCCGCTCGCGCCTCGGGAGACTGGCGGTCGCCGCCGGCGCGGAGGCGGTCGACCAGCGCCAACGCCAACGCCGGGTCGGTGCCCCAGGTGGGGCAGGCGATCTCCCACTCGTTCGGGCCGCGCGCCCCGTGGAGGTCGAGGAACTCGTCGAACGCCCGCGAGAAATCGGGTGTGGCCGGGTCGAGCCGGGAGAGGTGCCACAGCCGGCGCGCCGGGTCGGCCGACTCGACGTCGCCGATGCCGCTCAGCAGGGTCATCGCCGGGGCCGGATCGCCGAGGATCTTGTCGACCTGCTGGCGCAGCAGCACCAGCGAACTCGTGGCGTGGCCCGACACCGAGAGGTGGCGTTCGAACATCGCCATCGCCACCGGCACCAGGCCCTCGATCCGGGCGACGAGCTCGTCGTCGGTGGCGGCGGCGACCCACGACGGGCCGTGGCGCAGGCGGGCGGCCTCGGCCTTGTCGGCGTCGAGTTCGGGCAGCGCGGTCGCCCGCATCGCCCGCAACCCCTCGCGCACGATGCCGAGGGTGCGGAGCGGATTGCGCTCGCCGGGGGCCGGCACGTGCGGCGCGGCGGCGGCCTCGGCGCCCAGCACGGCGGCGTCGAAATCGGCCAGCGTCACGCCCGGCACGCGGGCCGCCAGCCGACGCATGATCGACAAGTTGAGGTACATGTACCCGGCGAACACCCCCGAGTTGACACCGAACTCGGCCTCCCCGGCCAGGTCGCGGCGGCTGAACCCGCGACCGGCGATCATCGACCGCCGGACCGGGTCGGGGACCGACCGGCTCAACGACAAGCCGAACGGGTACACGACCTCGGGGTAGACCTCGCCGGCGTTGCCGCGCGTGTACACCGGGTACCGGGCGCTCGCCCGGTCGTTCGGGTAGGGCCCGAAGCCCAGGTCGTCGAACGCCGTGGCCGCGGTCGGCATGCCGACAGTCTGCCCCACGGCACCGCTGCCGGGCCGCCTACCGACCACGTGCGGTGAGCCGGATCAGGATCGCCGACTCGGGGTGCATCGCCGGCGGTTGCAGGCCGACGGCGGCGAGGGCGGCCCCCGACATCGTGACCCCGGCGGAGCACCAGTCCGGCCAGGTGCGGCCCGGGCCGCGCCGTTCGCCCGGCAGCACCAGCCGTTCGACCAGATAGTCGCGGTCGGGTGCCAGGCCGGGCAGCAGCAGCGGCGGCGGCGTCAGGCTGAGCGCCGTCGACACGACGGCGAACGAAACGACCGCCTCGTCGCGGTCGGCGGCGTACACGCCGTGGGCGACGTAGGCCGGTTCGGTGTCGAAGCGGACCGTGTCACCGCCGTGCAGGAGCGGCCGCAGCCGCCGGTGCAGATCGATCACCTCGCCGAGCGCGTCGAGTTCGGCGTCACTCAGCCGGAGCAGGTTCCACTCGACGCCGAGATGGCCGAACAGGGCGGTCGCGGCGCGAAAGGCCAGGTCGTGCCGGCGGCCGGTGGTGTGAGAACGCTCGGGGCCGATGTGGGCGCCCATCGCCTCGGGCGGGATCAGCATCGACGCGCCGCGCTGGATCGTCTGGCGCTCGAGGGCGTCGTTGCAGTCGCTGGTCCACACCCGTTCGGCCCGCCGGAGGATCTCGTGGTCGATGCGGCCCCCACCCGACGAGCACGACTCGAACTCGACCGCCGGGTGCCGCCGCCCGAGCTCGTCGAGCAGGCGGTACACGGCGAGCGTCTGGGCGTGGGTGCCGGCGCCGCCACCGGCGCCCGACCCGCCGACGTGATCACGGTTCATGTCCCACTTCACGAACGCGATGTCGTGATCGCCCAGCAGGGCGTCGAGCCGGCCGAGCACGTGGTCGAAGGCGTCCGGGCGGGCGAGGTCGAGCACCAGCTGGTGGCGCGCCGACACCGGCTCGTAGCCGTCGGTCGTCAGCGCCCACTCGGGGTGGGCGCGGTACAGGTCGCTGTCGGGGTTGACCATCTCCGGTTCGACCCAGATCCCGAAGTCCATCCCGAGCGAGCGGACGTGGTCGATCAGCGGGCCGAGGCCCTCGGGGTGGGCCTCGGCGGACACGACCCAGTCGCCGAGACCGGCCCGGTCGTGGCGGCGGGCGCCGAACCAGCCGTCGTCGAGCACGAACCGTTCGACGCCCACCCGGGCGGCGCGGTGCGCGAGTTCGCGCAGTGTGGCGGGGTCGTGGTCGAAGTACACCGCCTCCCAGGTGTTCACCAGCACCGGCCGGGGACCGGTCGGATGGGTCGGCCGGGCCCGCAGGTGGCGATGGAACTGCTGGGTGGCGGCGGTGAGGCCGGTGGCGCTGTGCACGGCCACCACCTCGGGGGTGCGATAGGTCTCGCCCGGCTCGAGCACCAGCTCGCCGGGGTGGAGCAGTTCGCCGAGCTGCAGGTAGCGGCGGCCGTCGGGCAGCCGCTCGGCGAGGATCGAATGGTTGCCGCTCCACGCCAGATGGGCGCCCCACACCGAGCCGCTCCACTCGGCGAAGCCGGGCGTGCCGGCGAAGACCAGCGGTGGGTGCTCGTGCGAGGTGCGGCCGCGCCGGTTCTCGGACGTGAAGGCGCCGTGCGGCCAGGCGACCCTGACCGGATGGAGTTCGCGGGTCCAGCGGCCGGTGAACGTGCCCAGCTCGGCGGCGTGCTGCGGCACCGGCAGGGTGATCGTGAGCGCGTCGAGGAGGTAACGCTGGTCGGGGCTGGTGTTGGTGAGCTCGGCCTGCACGACCAGGGCGTGATCGAGCTCGAAGGTGACGGTGAGCGCCAACATCGCGACGTCGTCGCAGGCGTGCACGACGAGCCGGTTGCCGTCGTGTTCGAACGCTGCACCGTCGGTGGGTGCGCCGAACCGGGGCGCCCAGGCGGTGCCGCGCCGCCGGTGGCCCAGCAGCCCCGGCCGGCCGGTGTGCCCCGACCCGTGTTCGGGCACCACGGACAGCGGTGCCACCACGTCGGGCGCCCCGTGCACCAGCGGGCGTCGGCCGGCGACGTCGAGCACGGCTGCGTCGGCGATCGGGGCGCCCCAGTAGACGATCACCGGTGGCCCGGTCGACACGTCGACCACGACGTCACAGGTGGCTCCCCGCAGATGGATCATGGCCCGCGAGTCTGGCGCGCGGGACGGCCGTGGCGTGGATCGGCGATCACCCGGCGACCGATTCGGGGGCGTCGCGGCGCAGGGAGTACACAAGGAGGAGTACACAAGGGGGCGGCGCCGACGAGGGGCCGTCGGCCCGCAACTCGGGCCGCGGCGCAGCTCGCCGGGCACCCGCCGTCAGCCGTCCCGCCGTCGAATCCAGGCCACCATGCAGCGTTCCCACGAAACCCGAGTCGACGCGACGCTCGGCACCGTCGTGCACGTCGTCGGCAGCCGTCAGGGTCGCCCGAACCTGCCGTCGCAGGGTTGCCCGTTCTGTGTCGGCGGCCTCGAGGCACCCGACCCGTACGACGTGTTGGCGTTCCCCAATCGCTGGCCGGCGATGCCCGGCGACCGGTGCGAGGTGGTGCTGTACACGCCCGACCACGACGCGACGTTGCCGTCGCTCGGTGCCGCCGGGGTGCGCCGCGTCGTCGACCTCTGGGCCGAGCGCACGGCCGCGCTCGGCGCCCGCCCCGACGTCGACCACGTGCTCGTCTTCGAGAACCGTGGCCCGGAGGTCGGTGCCACGATCACCCACCCGCACGGACAGATCTACGCCTACGACCACGTGCCCGACCGGCAGGCGCGCCGCCTCGCCGGGGGGTGGGTGGCCGAGGCCGACCCCGGCGACCGCACGGTGGTCGAGTCGGCCGGCTGGCGGGCCTGGGTGCCGTTCGCCCCGACCTTCCCGCTCGCGCTCGAGATCGCCCCGCTGGCGCCGATCCCCGATCTGCCGGCGATGTCGGGCGCCGATCGCCAGGCGTTGGCGGCCGTGCTGGTCGACGTGTTCGCCCGGCTCGACGCCCTGTTCGACCGCCCGCTGCCCTACATGATGTGGCTCAACCAGCGTCCCACCGTGGCCTCGGGCTACGACGACGCCTGGTTCAACGTCGAGATCGTGTCGCCGTGGCGCTCGGCCGGCGTGCCCCGGTTCATCGCCGCGGCCGAGGTCGCCGGTGAGGAATACTTCAACCCCGTGGTCCCCGAGGACGTCGCCGCGCGGCTGCGTGCCCTCGGCTGACCGCGTTCAGGAGCCGCCGTGTTGCCAGCCATCGGAGAGATCCAGCCATGGGCCGATCCGGCCGTGGTGCAACTCGACCGGCTGGCGATGCACGTGCCGCTGTCGGGCGTGCCGCGCCGCTCGCTCGACGGCCGGTGGTCGCTCGAGATGTTCGACCACCCCGAGCGCGTGCCGGCTGCGGCGCTGACGGGGCGGCGCCGGCGGGCGGTCACCGTGGCCGTGCCCGGCAACTGGACGATGCAGGACCTCGGCGGGTTCGTCGACCTGCCGCACTACACCAACGTGCAGATGCCCTTCCCCGGCCCGCCGCCGCGCCTGCCCGAACGCAACGCGACCGGCGTGTACCGCCGCGACCTCACCGTGCCGGCCCGATGGCTGCGGCGCCGCACGGTGTTGCACGTCGGCGGGGCCGAGAGCGTGCACGCCGTCTACCTCAACGGCCGCTTCGTCGGCTACGGCACCGACAGCCGGCTGCCCAGCGAGTACGACCTCGCACCGCATCTCGTCAGCGGCCGCAACGAACTGGCGATCGTGGTGGTCCGCTACAGCGCCCACAGCTATCTCGAGGACCAGGACCAGTGGTGGATGGCGGGGCTGCATCGTTCGGTGTGGGTCGAGTCGCGCCCGAAGGTGCACATCGGCGACCTCCCGGTCGACACGGCGTTCGACCCCGCCACCGGCGTCGGCACGGTGCGGTCGAACACCGTCGTCGACTTCGGCGGCGCCCCGGCGCCCGGCTGGTCGGTGCGCAGCACGCTCAGCGATCCGTCGGGCCGCCGGGTGGGTCGCGTGCACACCGGGCAGGTGCCGCACCTCGACGCCCGGCCGTACCAGTTCACCGGGTTCCGGGTCGAGGCCCGCTGGACGGTGCCGGCGGCCAAGGCGTGGAGCGCCGACACCCCGCACCGCTACCGCGTGACGGCGGAGTTGGTCGACCCGCGCGGCCGGGTGGTGCACACCGAAACCCAGGCGATCGGGATCCGCTCGGTCGAAGTGCGCGGCCGCCGGCTGCTGGTGAACGGCCGGGCGCCGTGGATCTTCGGGGTGAACCGTCACGACCATCACCCCGATCGGGGCACGGCGGTCGGCCGCCACGACATCGCGGCCGACCTGCGGGCGATGCGGGCCCACAACATCAGCGCGATCCGCACGTCGCACTATCCGAACGACGACGCGTTCTACGACCTGTGCGACGAGTACGGGTTCTACGTCGTCGACGAGGCCGACATCGAGAGCCACGCCCACAACCTGAGCCTGTGCCGCGACCCGCGCTATCGCGAGGCCTGGCTGGCGCGCGGTGCGCGCATGGTGCAACGCGACCGCAACCACCCGTCGGTCATCCTGTGGAGCCTCGGCAACGAGAGCGGCTACGGCGACAACCACGATGCCCTCGCCGGTTGGATCCGCCGCGCCGACCCGAGCCGCCCGCTGCACTACGAGGACGCCATCCGCATCAAGGGATGGGTCGACGGGGGTGCGGCCGCCACCGACGTCGTCTGCCCGATGTACCCCGAGATCGACGCGATCCGGGCCTACGGCGAGGCCGGTGCCGGGGCCCGGCCGCTGATCATGTGCGAGTACAGCCACGCGATGGGCAACAGCAACGGTTCGCTGGCCGACTACTGGGACGTCATCACGGCGACGCCCGGGCTGCAAGGGGGCTTCCTGTGGGAATGGAAGGACCACGGCCTGCGCCAGCGGCTGCCCGACGGCACCGTGCGCCTGGCCTACGGCGGCCAGTTCGGCGACGCCCCCCACGACGGCAACTTCGTCGCCGACGGCGTGATGTCGGCCGACCTCGAGCCGCACCCGGCGATGCGCGAGGTGGCCTGGGCGTACCGCCCGGTGACCGTCGCCAGGGTGCGGGCCGGCCTGCGGATCGGCAACCGCCAGGCGTTCGCCGGGCTGCGCGGGTTGCGTGGGGCATGGGAGCTGCTCGTCGACGGCGAGGTGCGACGTTCGGGGGTGCTGTCGGTGCCCGACGTGGCGCCGCTGGCGAGCGTCGTGGTTCCGTTGCCGTGCCCGGTGCCCGATGGCGTCGAGGCCGGCACCGGGCCCGGTGAGGTGCACCTCACCGTGCGTTGGACGACCCGCCGGGACACGTGGTTCGCGCCGGCCGGCCACCTGGTCGCCTGGGACCAGGTCGAGCTGCGGGCCCGCCGCCGCCGCCCGGCCGTGGCGACCGGGTCGGCCGAGCAGCTCGTCACGCCCGAGCTCAACGTGTGGCGGGCGGCGGTCGACAACGACGGGTTCAAGCTGATGCCCGACCTCGCCCGCCGGATCGGTGTCGGCGGCCGGGCGCTCGCCGCCTGGCAGGACGCCGGGCTCGACCGGCGCCGGGCCGAGGACGTCGTCGACCACGCTCGGCGGGTCGAACGCGACGAGCACGGCACCACCTACCGGCACGTCGTGCACGTGCCCGCCGAGCTGGACGACCTGCCCAGGGTGGGGGTGTCGTTCACGCTGCCGGCGCGCTTCGACCACCTCCGGTGGTTCGGCCGCGGCCCGCACGAGAACTACCCCGACCGCAACCGCGGCGCGCTGCTGGGGATCTGGGACGGCGAGCCCGACGCGTCGCCGTACCTGGTGCCCCAGGAGTTCGGCCTGCGCACCGACTGCCGCTGGTTCGAGGTGATCGACCGCCGGTCGGGCGAGACGGTGCGGATCGACGTGCTGCAGCCGGCGGCGTTGCACGTGTCGGCGACGCACCACACCCCGGCCGACCTGTTCGCGGCCGCCACCGCCACCGAGTTGACGCCGCGCCCCGAGCTGGTGGTGTGCCTCGACGTGGCCCACCGCGGCCTCGGCACGGCGAGCTGCGGACCCGACGTGCTGCCGCAGTACCGGATCGGCGCCGGTCGGTTCGAGTTCGCGTACCGGGTGAGTTCGTCGCGTCGAGGCGCCCGGGCGGCGCGCCGCTGAACCGCTCAGGCGCCGCGGTCGAGCACGTTGCGGGTCACCTGTGACACCGCCGGGTCGTCCAGCCCGAACACCCAGTCGGTGGTGCCGACGGTGACCACCTCGCCGCCGCCCGGCCCGAACGGCCGGCAGGTCAGCATCACGGCGTTGCCGTGACGGGCCTTGGCGAGCGCGTCGGGGCCGCCCCCGAACGCCCGCTCGGCGATGAACTCGAGGTCGCCTTGGTCGTCGAGGGCGGCGATCGACCTGGGGTACTCGCCCATGCCGAGGTTGCTCGACGGGGTGACCGCGACGATCTCGACGTCGGCGGGGTCGGGCAGCAGCGGGTCGGGGAGGGCGACGGGGAGGTGGTGGCCGTCGAAGCCGAAGCGGGTGCCGACGGTCTCGTAGCCGACCACCCCGTCGTCGGCGCCGAGCACGTCGCCGTAGCGCATCCCCGTGCCGGCGAGCAGCCAGTGGTCGTCGCGGTAGACGACGAAACCACCGACGCCGCGCGGCGTCGCCTGCCCGAACCGGCTGTAGAGCCCGTACATCGACGAGGCGGCGAGGAACCTGCTCTCGGGGTGGCCGACGACCGGGTCGCACCACATGCCGGTCATCGCCGCCGGGTCGCCGACGGCGACCGGGTCGTCGAGGTGGGCGCGGTACTTGTGGCACACCATCGCCGCCCCGTCGTCGACCAGGCGGACCTGCCAGAACATCGTGTTGCCCGAGAACGACGCGTAACTGCCGCCCGCGGCAACGAACGCTTCGACGGCGTCGCGCTGAGGGCGCGACCAGTACTCGTCGTGGCCGGCGCCGATCACCGTCCGGTACCCGGCGGTGAGCCCGGGCACCGTCTCGAGGTCGCTCGAGACCGCGAAGTCGAGCCCGATCCCGGCCTTGTCGGCCCACTCGGCGAAGCGCCGGTCGTACGTGAACCAGCCGGCCGAACCCATGTAGCCCGGGTAGCCGTTGGCGTACCGGTAGCGCTGGTAGATCTCGCCGTCGACGTCGGGTTCCTCGCCCGTGTGGCGGGGGCGGGCCTTGCGGTCGTCGCGTTCGGTGGTGGGCCGCACCAGCATGCCGCGCCCGAACGGCCGCTGGAACGAGACCCGGTGACCGCCGGTGTAGAGGCTGCGGCCACCCCAGTCGTTGTAGGCGTTCCAGGTGTTGGTCGCCAGCACGAACAGTGCCCGGTGGCGGGGCACCGCGGCCCGCACGACGAAGCAGGCGTGGCCGGTGCGCCGGTCGGGGGCGCCGTCGTGGGCGGTGAGTTCGACCAGGTAGAAGCCACTCGGCCAGGCGGCGTCGACCGGGATCGCGACCGTCACCTCCCACCCGCAGCCGGAGGCGTCGGCGTCGGGGGGCGTCGGCTGAACGGTTCCGGGCAGGTCGCGCGCCGACCACACCGCGGCGCCCGCACCGGCGCGGGTCACCGTCAGGTCGAAGCGGGCGGCCGTGGTCGACACGCACACTTCGGCGGTGTCGCCGGCGACGTAGCTGAGCCGGCGGCAGTACGCCTCGATCGCGTCGTAGTGCGTGATGTCGTCGGCCATCGGCAATGTCTACCGCTCGGCGCCACCCGGCGATGAAGCGGCCGGTGACGCGGCCGGTGACGCGGCGGTCAGGCCGGCCGGTCGCCCGGGGCGACGACGGCGGCGCCGGCCGCCGGGCCGCAGACCCAGACGCGGGCGGTGTGCCCGTCGTGGTGGTAGCCGGCGAGCACCGACTCGCTGAACTCGGCGACCCGGTCGGTGTCGACCAGGGCGACCGCACAGCCGGCGAACCCGCCGCCGGTCATCCGGGCGCCGAGACAGCCCGGCGACCGCCGGGCGGCCTCGACGATCGCGTCGAGGCCGGCCCCCGACACCTCGAAGTCGTCGCGCAAGCTGACGTGGCTCTCGGTCATCAGGTGGCCGAACCGCGCCACGTCACCGGTGCGCAGTGCCGCCGCGGCGGCGAGGGTGCGGGCGTTCTCGGTGACGACGTGGTGGGCCCGGCGCCGGTCGGTGGCGTCGCCGAGCCCGGCGACCTGCGCCACCGACGCGTCGCGCAGCGCGGCGACGCCCAGCGCCGCCGCGGCGCGTTCGCACGCCGCCCGCCGGTCGGCGTACGCGGCATCGGCGAGCACCCGCCGGGTGCCGGTGTCGAGGACCGCCACGGCGCAGCCGGCCGGCAGCGGGATCGGGGTCAGGGTGAGCGCCCGGCAGTCCATCAGCCCGGCGTGGCCGGCCACCGCACCGGCCGAGATGAACTGGTCCATGATGCCGCTCGGCAGCCCCACGATCTCGTGTTCGACGCGTCGGCCGAGCCTGGCGACGTCGATCGGCGGCCAGGCGACGCCGGCGCGGGCCAACAGCGCCGTGACGATGCCGACCTCGAGCGCCGCCGACGACGACAGGCTGGCGCCGCTCGGGATGTCGGAGGCGATCGTGGCGCGCCACCCGGCGGCGGGCACCGAGTCGGCGAGCAGAGCCGTCACGCCGGCGATGTGCCGCGCCCACGCGACGACACCGCGCGGGTCGCCGGCCGGGTCGATCACGACCGAACCGAACCCCTCCGACACCACCTCGACGTCGCCGTCGACCGGGTCGCCGACCGAGGCGATCGCCAGCACGGTGTCGAACGGCAGCGCCATCGGCAGGGTGAACCCGTCGTTGTAGTCGGTGTGCTCGCCGATCAGGTTGACGCGCCCGGGCGCCCGCACGACCAGCTCGGGTTCGCCCCACCTGGCCCGGTGGCCGGCGACGGCACGCACGAGCGCGGGTTCGGGCATCACCGGAATGTACCCGGCCGCCGCGGGATGCGGATCGCCGGGTGGGCCGCTACCGTCTCGGTCGTGGACGTTCGAATCGGTGTGACCCAGGCCCCTCGCGAGATCTCCCTGGAGGTCGAGGATTCGGCTCGTGAAGATCTCAAGGCACGCGTCGAGGCAGCCCTCAGCGGCGCCACCGACGTGCTGTGGGTCACCGACAAGCGCGGACGCGACGTGGTCGTGCCGTCGGCGAAGATCGCCTATGTCGAGGTCGGCTCGGCCGAGGGCGAGCGCCGCATCGGGTTCGGCGGCTGATGCCCGCCGGGGTCGACGCCTCGTTGCTCGACCGCCGGCTCCTCTTCGTCACCGGCAAAGGTGGCGTCGGGAAGACCTCGATCGCCGGAGCCCTCGCCCATCTGGCGGCGAGGCGAGGTTTGCGCACGCTGGTGTGCGAGATGGACGCGAAAGGGTCGCTCGCCGCGTCGTTCGACGTCGGCAGCCTGGCGTTCGAGCCGCGCCAGGTCGAGCCGAACCTGTTCGCGATGACGATGAACACCGACGACGCCTTGCGCGAATACCTGCGGTTGTTCGCCAGGGTGCCGTTCATCGGTCGCATCGGCCCGCTCGCCCGCACGTTCGACTTCCTCGCCGAGGCGGCTCCCGGAGTGCGCGAGATCCTCGTGATCGGCAAGCTGTGCCACGAGGTGCGCGAGCGGCGCTACGACATCGTGATCGTCGACGCCGAGGCGACCGGTCACATCGTGTCCCAGATCGGCGCCCCGATGGTGATCCGCGAGATGGCCCAGGTCGGCCTGGTGCGCGACCAGACCGACTGGATGCTCGACGTGCTCCACGACCCGGCCACGACCGGCGTCGCCGTGGTGACGACACCCGAGGAGATGCCGGTTTCCGAGACGCTCGCCCTGCTCGGCCACCTGGAGGCCGACACCGGCGTGGCGCCCAGCGTGTTGATCGCCAACCGGGTGCTGCCGAACCTGTTCGACGCCCGGGAACGAGCGGTGGTCGAGCGGCTCGACGAGGCGCGGCCGCTGATCGTCGAGGCGGCCGGGCGGGGCGTCGTCGCAGTGCTCGAGGCGGCCCGCATCACCGACGCCCGGCGGGCGGTCGGCGCCGGACACCTCGATCGGTTGCGTGCCGGATCCGACCTGCCGATCCTGGTCGTGCCCGAGCTGTTCACGCGGGCCACCGGGCGGCGGGTCGTCACCCTCGTGGCCGAGGCACTCGCCGAGGAGCTCGACTGATGGCGGCGCGACGGGCGCCCGAGCAGCCCGACCTCGACGCATTGCTCGCCGCCAAGGAGATGGTGCTGGTCTGCGGTTCGGGCGGTGTCGGCAAGACCACGACGGCCGCCGCCATGGCGGTGCACGCCGCCACCCGGATCGGCGGGCGGGTGCTGGTGCTCACGGTCGATCCGGCGCGTCGGCTCGCCGACGCGCTCGGGGTCGGCCACATCGGCAACGAGGCGACGCGGGTTCCCGACTCGGCGTTCGCCCCCATCGAGCCGCGCGGCGAGCTGTGGGCGGCGATGCTCGACACCAAGGCGGGTTGGGACGACCTGATCGGCCAGCACGCACCCGACGAGCGAACCCGTGACGCGGTGCTCGCGAACTCGACCTACCACAACATCGCCAGCCGCTTCGTCCAGAGCCACGACTACCTCGCGATGGAACGGCTCCACGAGCTGCACTCCTCGGGCGAGTACGACTTGATCGTCGTCGACACCCCGCCGTCGCGCAACGCCCTCGACATCCTCGACGCCCCGGCGAAGATGAAGGAGTTCTTCCGCTCGTGGCTGCTGCGATGGCTCACCGCGCCGTACCGGTCGCGCCTGTTCTCGATCGCGTCGAAGCCCTTCTACCAGATCGCCGACCGCATCCTGGGCTCCCGGTTCCTCGAGGACGTCGCCGAGTTCTTCGTGTTGTTCCAGGCGATGGAACGCGGCTTCGTCGAGCACGCCGGCGAGGTCGAGTCGCTGCTCGGCGACCCGCGCACCACGTTCGTCGTGGTGTCGACGCTCGAGGCCGCACCGTGCCACGAGGCCACCTACCTGGCGCGCGAGCTCGTCAGGCGCAACCACCACCTCGGGGCGATCGTCGCCAACCGGGTGCTGCCCTCGTCGATCTCGGCGCGAGCCTCGGCCACCAGCGCCCGCAAGCTGGTGGCAGCCGCCGACGGGCCGCTCGCCGCGGCGGTCGCCGAACGGCTCGGCGCTGCGCCCACCGAGGTGTCGGCCGTGCTGGCCCAGATCGGCAACCGTTTCCACGATGTCGCGGTCGTCGCGGCCCGCGAGACCGAGCGACGCGCCGAGCTGGCCACCCTGTGCCCGTTGCTCGTCGCTGCGCCGATGCTCGACCGAGACGTCAACGACATCGCGGACCTGCTCGAACTCGCGGCACACTTCACCCCATGACGTCGCCGCTCGACCATCTTCCGCCCGTGGGCGCGCGCCGTCTCGCCGTGCGCGTCACGCCCGACGCCCGGCGTCAGGTCCGAGGTGGCAGCCCCTGGCTGTACGACGGCTCGATCACGTCGGTCAGCGGCGATGGCGCTCCCGGCGATCTCGCCGTGGTGTTCGACGACGACCGCAAGTTCGTGGCGATCGGGCTGTGGGACCCGACCTCGCCGATCCGGCTGAAGGTGCTGCACCGTGGCGCTCCGACCGCGATCGACGCCGGGTTCTGGCGGGGCGTGATCTCGACGGCGCTCGACCGGCGTTCGGGTCTGGCCGGCGACGGCGACACCACCGCGTACCGCTGCGTGCACGGCGAGAACGACGGCCTGCCCGGCCTGGTGGTCGACCGTTACGACCAGACGCTGGTGCTCAAGCTGTACACACCGGCGTGGTTCCCGCACCTGGCGGCGGTCGTCGAGGTGCTCGTCGAGCTGGTTGCGCCGGTGCGGATCGTGCTGCGGCTCGGGCGCAGCGTGGCGGCCGGCGACACGTTCGGCCTCGCCGACGGCGACACGATCGTCGGGTCGCCCCCCGACGGCCCGGTGATGTTCCGCGAACGCGACCTCACCATGGAGGCCGACGTCGTGCACGGCCAGAAGACCGGCCACTTCCTCGACCAGCGCGACAACCGCGCACTGGTGCGCAGCATGGCCGGCGGGGCCTCGGTGCTCGACGTGTTCGCCAGCACCGGTGGCTTCTCGCTGGCCGCCGCCGCCGGGGGAGCGGCGTCGGTGCACATGATCGACCAGTCGGCGGCGGCGCTCGAGGCGGCGCAGCGCAACATGGCCCACAACCGGCGGCTCGGCGAGGTGCGACGGTGCGCCGTTCACGCCACCGTCGGCGACGCGTTCGTGGTGCTCGGCGACCTGGCCCGCCGGCGCGAGCGGTTCGACCTCGTGATCCTCGACCCGCCGAGCTTCGCCGGCAACCAGGCCGCCGTGCCGCGGGCGCTCGCCGCGTACGCCCGGCTCACCCGGCTCGGTCTCGGGGTCGTGAAGCCCGGCGGCACGATCGTGCAGGCGTCGTGTTCGAGCCGGGTCGGCGCCGACGATTTCGAGGCGGCGGTGCTGTCGGCGGCCGCCTCGCTCGGCGCCGACGTGCACATCGTGCGCCGCACCGGCCACGCCGTCGACCACCCGATCGGTTTCGAGTTCGGCGGCTACCTCAAGGCGGTGTACCTCTCGGTGCGTTCGCCGGGCGGCGAGCCGGCTCAGAGCGCCGGCACGAAGAACTTGCGGATCAGCGGCTCGTAGTAGTCGAGCGGGGCGTTCACGTAGTCGGGGTCGAACGCCGCCTGGTCGTACTTCGCGCAGAACTCTTCGGTGTACTCGTAGTACGGCGAGTCGGCGAACTGGTCGCGGGTGTCGCGGTCCATCCCGAGGTGGTGCCAGAAGTAGTACCCCTGGAAGATGCCGTGGTGCTCGACCATCCAGTGGTTGGCGGGTGACACGAACGGCTTCACGATGCCCGCCGCGACCGAGGGGTGGTTGTACGGGGCGAGCGTGTCGCCGATGTCGTGCAGGAGGGCGCACAGCACGTATTCCTCGTCGCGGCCGTCGGCCTCGGCGCGGGTCGCGGTCTGCAGCGAGTGCTCGAGCCGGGACACGGGGAACCCGCCGTGGTCGCGTGCCAGCATCCGCATCTGCTCGATGATGTTCTCGCCGGCGAGCGCCTGGGTGGCGGGGAGCCGGCTGGAGATCAGCGCCCAGTCGTCTTTGGTGGAGCCTTCGAAGCTCGTGAATGCGGCGCGCCGGTCGGTCTCGTTCATCGGCCCAGACTATGTGCCCGCCGGGAGATCGCAAGTCTCACGGGCCGGATCGGCAAGACTGGCACCCGATGCCGAAGTTCACGGAACTCGCGCGCGACGAGACCGATCTCGATCGCGAACAGGTCGCCCACCTCAGCCGTCTGGTGTCGGAATGGGGAATGCTGGCCGACTTCTGCTTCTCGGACCTGCTGCTCTATCTGCCGACGCGTGACGGCCGCTGGGTGGTGGCCGGCCAGGTGCGGCCGGCGACCGGGCAGACGATGTACCACACCGACTGGGTCGGGTCGTGGGCGAACGAGACCGAAGTGCTGATGCTGATCAAGGCGTTCGAGTCGGGCCAGACCGTCGAGGGCGAGATCCTGGTCGAGGGCATCGTCGACGAGACCCGCATGCTCGCGATCCCGGTGGTCTTCGAGGGCGGCGTGATCGCCGTGCTCACCAGGGAATGGATCGAGCTGACGGGCCGCCGCCCCGGTGAGCTCGAACGCGCCTACGGCGTCGTGTTCGACCGATTCGTCGGCATGATCGCCAGCGGGGTCTTCCCGTTCCCGCAGCGGGTCGGCGACTCGAGCGCCGCGCCGCGCGTCGGCGACGGGGCGATGCTGCTCGACGCCGGCGGCCAGGTGCAGTACGTCTCGCCGAACGCCAACTCCGCCCTGCACCGGGTCGGCATCAACGCCTCGGCGATCGGGATGCGGCTCGCCGAGCTGGGCTTCTACGACGGCCCGGTGCGTCAGGCGTTCGAGCGCGGGCTGCCGGTGATCGAGGAGTTCGAGCAGGGCCCGGGGGTCACGTTGCTGTGCCGGTGCGTGCCGTTCCTCGAGGGCGAGTCGGTGTCGGGCGCCATCTTGCTGCTGCGCGACGTCACCGAACTGCGCAAGCGCGACCGCTTGCTGCTCAGCAAGGACGCCACGATCCGCGAGATCCACCACCGGGTCAAGAACAACCTGCAGACGATCTCGTCGCTGTTGCGCCTGCAGGCTCGCCGTCTCACCCACCCCGAGGCGATCGCCGCGGTCGCCGACTCGGTGCGCCGGATCCGCACGATCGCGCTCGTGCACGAGGCGTTGTCTCGCGAGCCGGGTGACGACGTCACCTTCATCGAGATCGTGCGTCCGTTGTTGCGGCTGGCCGATGAGGGCCTGCAATCCGCGGACCGTCCGGTTCGGTTCACGGTGGTCGGTGACGGCGGCCGGATCCCGGCGGCGATCGCGACACCGCTGTCGGTCGTGTTGACCGAGTTGCTCCAGAACGCCGTCGACCACGGATTCCCGGAGGGATCGGGTGGCGGATCGGTCGTGGTCGGCCTCGACAACGTCGGCTCGGCGCTGCACGTGTCGGTGGTCGACGACGGGCGCGGCGTCGACGGCAGCTTCCGGCTCGAGGAGGCGACCGGGCTCGGGCTGTCGATCGTGCGCACGTTGGTCACCACCGAACTGAACGGCACGATCGAGATGCGCCCGTTGACGCTCGACGCCGCCGGCCGGGTCGGCCTGGAGGTCGCCGGATCGCCGCGAGGCACGGTGGTCGAGCTGGTCGTGCCGCTCGCCGAGGACTGAACCGCCGACCGAACCCGGGACGGATCACGGCGACAAATATTTCGTCACATGATCGTAATGTCGGAGAATTCGCTGCCACACTCTGGGTGTGATCATCGATCTGTTCTCCAGCATGTTCCAGAGTCCGCTCTCGGCCCCGTTCGTGGTGCTCGTCACCGCGCTCGCGGCATTGGTCGTGACCCGGCTGTCGGGTTTCGTGATCCGGCGGGTGATCCGGCGTCTGGCCAAGCGCAGCGCCGCATCGTCGCGCGGTGGCTCGGCATCGGCGGGGCTGTGGCGCGTGCGTTCGAGCCGGATCGACGGCGAGTCCGGCGACATCGGTGAGCAGCGCCGCCGCCAGCGCATCGACGCCGCGTCGCGGATGGTGAGCCATCTCGTCAGCCTCGTGATCTGGGTGGTTGCCGGCATCGTCGCGTTCCATCTGCTCGACGTCGACCCGGCTTTCTTCCTGTCGAGCGCCGGCTTCATCGGCGCCGGCCTGGCGATCGGCGGCCAGCACAAGGTCAACGACTACCTGACCGGTCTCAGCGTGCACTTCGAGGATCGCTACGGCGTCGGTGACGAGATCTTCGCCGACGTCGGCTGGGCCACACCGGTCCAGGGCATCGTCGACCATGTCGGCTTGTTCAGTACCCGGGTGCGCGACCAGCGCAGCACGTTGCACTTCCCCAACCACGTGCTCACCAGCGTGCGGAATCTTTCCCAGGAGGCGGCGACGTCGACGCTGCGGATCCGGGTGCCCGACAGCGCCGATGTGGATCGAGCGGCCGACATGCTGCGCGGTCTGGCGGGCACCGACGGGCTCACCGACGTGGTGTTCGTCGGCGACCTCGCGGGCCATCGCCACGCCACCGGCGAGGTCGACGTCGAGATCGTCACCAGCCGCACGCTCGACGACCGTGAGCGCGATCGCCTGGTCGACCGGGCGGAGCGAGCGCTGTCGGGCCGCTGACCGGTCGGGCGCCGGGCGAGCTGAGTCAGCTCACGGCGCGAGCGGCGCGCACCTCGGCGGCGCGCCGTCGCCGGATCGCCCGACGCTCATCTTCGGAGAGCCCACCCCAGATCCCCGAGTCCTGGTTCGTGTCGAGCGCGAACTCGAGGCAGTCGCTGGCCACATCGCACTGGGCGCACACCTGCTTGGCATGGTCGATCGACACCAGCGCATGGCCGGTGGTGCCGACCGGGAAGAACAGGTCGGGATCGGTGTTGCGACACAGGGCGTGATCACGCCAGGTGTCGGCGGCGGCGGCGAGGGCAAGGGTGGACGCGAGGTTCGACATGCAGGGCTTCCTCGGAGCGACGGGTGGCGGCGGTGCCGGCGGGCGGAGGACTCGCCACCACCTCGGGCCACCGGACGGAGCCGCAGGTCGGGGTGAAGGCCAAGGTTCCGCTCGCCCGGCAGACGTTAGATGCTGTCCGGGCGCTTCGCAAGAAGATCAGATAGAACGTCGGCGTCCATCGCAAATGCAGATACCCGCGACCGCTGGCACGGTCGTGATGCGGCGCCGGGTCGCCTCGCCGACCGGCGATCTGGCACGATCTCGGCGTGACGATCGTCATCGCCCACCGGGGTGCGTCGCACGCCGCCCCCGAGAACACCCTCGACGCCTTCCGACGGGCCGTCGCGATGGGTGCCGACGGTATCGAGCTCGACGTACGCCGCAGCGCCGACGACGTGCTGGTCGTCCACCACGACGGCCACCTCGCCGACGGCCGGCCGGTCCGCGAGGTGCGGGCGGCCGAGCTCCCCGAGCACGTGCCGACGCTCGCCGCTGCCCTCGATGCCTGCGCCGGGGCGTTCGTCAACGTCGAGATCAAGAACGACCGCGCCGATCCCGACTTCGACCCGCACGATTGGGTGGCCCACCGCACCGTGCTCGAACTGCTCGGTCGCGGTGCCGATCCGCGTTGGCTGGTGT
The DNA here is from genome assembly GCA_036526035.1 of Ilumatobacter sp. Taxonomy (GTDB): domain Bacteria; phylum Actinomycetota; class Acidimicrobiia; order Acidimicrobiales; family Ilumatobacteraceae; genus Ilumatobacter. The sequence continues at coordinate 24,030 of DATCZG010000071.1, forward strand.
CGTCGTTCCGGCTCCGCACCGTCGACGTGGTGCGCCAGCTGGCGCCGCGGGTTCGCACGGCCTGGTTGGTGATGGAGGCCGACGCCGGGGTGCTCGAGCGCACCGCGGCGCGGGGCCACGTCGCCGTCCACCCCTTCGTCGACACCGTCGACGAGAAGACGATCCGCGCCGCCCACGCTCACGGGTTGGCGGTCAACACCTGGACGTGTGACGACGCCGACCAGATGCGTCGGCTGATCGCCTGGGGGATCGACGGGATCTGCACCAACGTGCCCGACCGCGCCCTCGCGGTGCGCTGCGAACTGCTGCGCCCGCCGGGCCCGTGATCGCGACCCGGCGCGGTCGCGACCGGTGATCAGACGGCGGGACCGCCGCGGGTCGGCCCGGGGAAGACGAGCCGGACGGCGTCGGGGACGTGCGTGAACTCGAGGTGCTGGACCGAGCCGAGGAAGTCGCCGTCGACCTGGTACGGGAACGGCTCGACCCCGTCGACGACCAGGTGCTCGACGTCGCACCACTCGACCAGGTGCTCGCTGGTGGCGACGCCGCCACCGCGCAACGCGGCGCCCAACCCGCGCAGGATCGGCAGCACGCGCAGCGTGCGGAACGTCACCACCACCAGCGCCCGGTCGAGCGTTGCGGCCGGCGACAGGTCGAGGCCGCGGTTGCCGAGGTAGGTGTAGGGGTTCGTGTTGAGCACGATCGAGAAGTACCCGTCGTCGATGCGGCCGTGGGCCCCGGCGTCGAGCTCGAAGTGCGGGTGGCGCCGGTCGTAGCCCTTGAGCCAGGTGGTGAGCGCCGCCGAGATGAACAGCGGATGACCGAGCCAGCGTTTCAGCGCCGCCCGTCGTTCGACCGCCTGCACGACCGCGGCGTCGTAGCCGATGCCGGTGTGGAAGCAGAAGAACCGGCCGTTCACGCGGCCCAGGCCGATCGGGTGCAGGTTCCCGGCATCGAGGCCTGCGGCGAGCAGGTCGGCGGCGGCGACCGGGTCGTTGGGCAGCCCGATCGTGCGGGCGAACACGTTGGTGGAACCGCCGGGCAGCACGCCCAGTGCGGTGTCGGTGCCGGCGATGCCGGTCGCCACCTCGTTGAGCGTGCCGTCGCCGCCGTAGCCGATCACGACGTCGATGCCGCGCCGGGCGGCATCGTGGGCGTAGCGGGTGGCGTGACCGCGCCGGTTGGTCTCGACCATCTCGACGTCGTGCCCGCGCGCCAGCCGCCGGTGGACGACGACGGTGTTGCGCGCCGTGACCGACGACGCGAACGAGTTGACGACGAGCATGATCCGCAAGGACGCGAACGGTAGCAGTCGACGGGCGCCGTCCCGGCGGGTGCCGGGCCCGGTGCGCTCTGGCTTGGGACCGCAGGTGACCGGTCGGTAGCTTGTGAAACCATGAACGTGACCGTGTGTGTCAAGCAGATCCCCGACCCGGCCCTGCCGGGCGAGCTGAACCCCTCGACCAACACGCTGAAGCGGGACGGCAAGCTCATCCTCGATGAGTCCGACAGCTATGGCGTCGAGATGGCGTTGCAGTTGGTCGATGCGGCCGGCGGCGGCGAGGTGAGCATCATCTCGATGGCCCCCAACGGTGAGGTGTCGGGCATGCGCACGGCGCTGGCGATGGGCGCCGCCAAGGGCGTGCTCGTCTCGGACCCGGCGCTCAGCGGTTCCGACGCCCTCACCACCGCGAAGGTGCTGGCGGCGGCGGCGCGACGGCTCGGCGACGCCGACTTGATCATCGCCGGCACCGAGTCGAGCGACGGTTACACCGGCACCGTGCCGGAGCAGATCGCCGAAGTGCTCGGCCTGCCGTCGGTCACGTTCGCCAAGAGCGTCTCGGTCGAGGGCGGCACGGTCAAGGTCAACCGCCAGACCGAAGCGGGCTACGACGAGGTCGAGTGCCCGCTGCCCTGTGTGGTCAGCGTCACCGCCGGCGTGGTCGAGCCCCGGTATCCGAGCTTCAAGGGCATCATGGCCGCCAAGTCGAAGCCGCTCGACACGGTCACCGCCGCCGACCTCGGCGTCAGCCCGGTCGGCTGGGCCGGCGCCAACCAGCAGATCAGCCAGGTCGAGCAGGCACCTGCCCGGCAGGCCGGCGAAGTGGTCGAGGACGACGGCGAGGGCCACCTCAAGATCGTGGCGTTCCTCGAGAACCTCAAGGTCATCTGAGCAGCCAAGCACGAGACGACGGAGGAACATCATGGCAATCGACAACATCTGGGTGTTCGCACAGGGGGCCGACGGGGTGGCGACCTCGGCGACGCTCGAACTGCTCACCAAGGCCCGTTCGCTGGGTGGCACCGTGTCGGCGTTCGTCGTCGGCGACGGCGCCGCGATCGCCGGCCAGCTCGGCGAGTACGGCGCGGCGCGCGTCTACTCCACCGGTGATCTCGGCGGCGGCCTGCCCGGCGCGGCCGGTGCGGCGGCGATGCAGGCCGTCATCGACGGCGGCGAGTCGCCCGACCTGATCATGTTCCCGCAGGGCTACGAGGGTCGCGACATCATGGCCCGGCTGTCGGTCAAGCTCGACCGCACCGTGCTGACCAACAACACCGACATCGTCGTCTCCGGCGACACGGTCACCGTCACCACCCCGGTGTTCGGCGGCGAGTCGCTGGTGTCGAGCACCTTCACCGGCCCCGGCCCGTTCCTGGCGGCGTTCCGACCGAAGTCGTTCGAGGCGTCCGCCGGCGCCGCCGCCGCCGGCGATGTGGTCGCGGTGACGGTTCCCGATCTCGGCGCGACCGGTGGCGCCAGGGTCACCGCGGTGCACGTCGAGGAGTCGTCGGGTCCGAAGCTCGACGAAGCCGCTGTGGTCGTGTCGGGCGGGCGCGGGCTCGGCGACGCCGAGAAGTTCGCGATGGTCGACCAACTCGCCAAACTGCTCAAGGGCGCCGCCGGCGCCTCGCGGGCGATCGTCGATGCGGGTTGGGTGCCCTACTCGATGCAGGTCGGCCAGACCGGCAAGGTCGTCAAACCCAACGTCTACATCGCCTGCGGCATCTCCGGGGCGACCCAGCACATGGTCGGCATGAAGGGCTCCAAGCACATCATCGCCATCAACAAAGACCAGGAGGCGCCGATCTTCGGTGTCGCCGACCTCGGCATCGTGGGCGACGTGCACAAGGTGCTGCCCCAGCTGATCGCCGCGTTGCAGGGTCGCTGACGCCGGCCACCGTCGCGTCCCGGCTCAGCCGGGCCTGACGAAGCGGATCTCGTCGAACCGGGTCCGCCAGGCGGTGACCTCGCGGCCGACGGCGACCGGGTCGGGCGATTCGAGCCCGGCGGCGATCAGGCCGGCGAGTTCCGCGACGTCCCCGGCGGTGACCCCCCACCGGACGGCCTCGTTGAGCCCCAACCGCAGACCCCCGGCGGGCTCGTGCTCGCCGTCGGCGGGCAGGCCGATCGCCGACGCCAGCAGGTTCGCCTCGCGCAGGCGCAGCGCCGCGGCGTGGCCGCCCCCGTAGCGTCGGGCGTCGACCGCGAACGCGTGCGACGCGGTCGGCCCGTCGGGTGTCGTGTGGACCGGGATCCCGATGTGCTCGAGCGCCGCAGCCAGCGCCGAGGCGACGGTGGTCATCGCCGCCGCGTAGTCGCGCCCCGCCGCGCGCCAGTCGAGCAGGGTGATCGCCAGCGCCGCCGACCGGGCGGCGTCGAAGTTGGCGGTCAGGCCCGGGTAGGCGATCGCGTCGAGTCGCTCGGCGATCGCCGCGTCAGTGGTCACCAGCAACCCCGACGGCGGTCCGCCGAGGCTCTTGTAGGTGCTCATCCCCATCACGTGGGCGCCCTCGACGAGCGGGTCGGGCCAGGCGCCACCGGCGATCGGACCCGACAGATGTGCGGCGTCGAACAGCACGGCGGCGCCGACCTCGTCGGCGATCGCCCGGATCTCGGCCACCGGGTGATGGCACAAGTTGAGGCTGGCGCCGATGGTGATCACCTTGGGCCGCACCCGGCGCGCCAGGTCGCGCAGCCCCGCCGCGTCGATCGTGTACCGCTCGGGGTCGATCGGCGCGGTGTGGACGGCCAGCCCGTAGAGGCCGGCGGCGCCGGCCGGGTGATGGGTGACGTGCCCGCCGATCGCCGCCGGCGGCACGATGATCGCGTCGCCCGGCCGGGCCAGTGCCATGAACGCGTACAGGTTGGCGATCGCCCCCGACGGCACCCGGATCTCGGCGTACGGTGCCCGGAAGACCTCGGCGGCGAGCTCGGCGGCGACCACCTCGAGCTGTTCGATCGCCTCGAGCCCCATCTCGTACTTGTTGCCCGGGTAGCCGAGCGACGGGCGCGAGCCGAGCCCCGAGGCGAGCGCCGCCTCGGCGCGCGGGTTCATCACGTTGGCGGCCGGGTTGAGGTTGAGGCACCGGCGATCGTGGATCGACCGGTTCTCGGCGATCAGGGCGTGGATCCGGTCGTCGAGGGCGGCGTCGGTGGCGGCCGCCGTCGCCGACGCGATGTCGTGCACGAGGGCTTCCGACGCGGCCGGCACCCACGGCCGATGGACGAGCTTGGTCATGGCGAGGATGATGCCGAGATCGACCGTCGGGCTGCAAGCCGGTGCATGCGCCCGGAGCAGCCGCCGGGCGATACCTTCGACCCCGTGAACGATCCGACCGTCGCCGTCTCGGTTGCCGGCCTCCGCAAGGTGTTCGAGGTGCCGGTGCGGGAAGCCGGCCTGGCGGCGGCGGTCAAGAGCCTGGTGCGCCGCGAACACCGCGAGGTCGTCGCCGTCGACGACGTCAGCTTCACGGTGGAGTACGGCGAGATCGTCGGCTTCTTGGGCCCCAACGGCGCCGGCAAGACCACCACGCTCAAGATGCTGTCGGGGTTGCTGCACCCGACCGGCGGCGTGGCCAGTGTGCTCGGCCACGAGCCGTGGCGCCGCGAGCGCGACTACCTGCGGCGGATGACGCTGGTGATGGGCAACCGCAATCAGCTGCAGTGGGATCTGCCGGCGCTCGACAGTTTCGAGCTGACCCGGGCGATCTACCGGCTGCCCGAGTCGGTGTTCGTCGCCCAGCGTGACGAGCTCGTCGACCTGCTCGGTCTGGGGGCGCTGGTGAACAAGCCGGTGCGCAACCTGTCGCTCGGCGAGCGGATGAAGGCCGAGATCGCCAACTCGCTGCTGCACCGCCCCGAGATCCTGTTCCTCGACGAGCCGACCCTCGGCCTCGACGTCACGATGCAGCGCCGGATCCGGGCCTTCCTCACCGACTACAACGCTCGTCACGGTGCCAGCATCATGCTGACGACGCACTACATGGCCGACGTCGAGGCGCTGTGCGAACGGGTCGTCGTGATCCACCACGGTGCGATCCTGTTCGACGGGCCGCTGCGCGAGCTGGCCGACCGGTTCGCGAGCCACAAGACGGTCGTCGTCACCCTCGACGCGCCGGCTGATCTGTCCGCCTACGGCGAGGTGGTCGACGCCTCGCCGACGCGCACCACGCTGCGGATCACCCGTGACGCCACCGCCGCCGTGACCGCTCGTCTGCTCAGCGATCATCCGGTGCGCGACCTCACCGTCGAGGACCCGCCGATCGACGACGTGATCGAGCTCGCGTTCGCGAGCGGAGACACGCGTTGAGCCTCGCGGCGCCGGGGCCGATCTCGCAGGAGTCGGCGGCGCGTTCGTATCTGCGCCTGTACGTCACGCTCGGGCGCACCTCGATCATGCAGCAGTTCCAGTACCGCCTGGCGAACTACTTCTACATGATCGGCATGATCGCCGAGCCGGTGGTGTACCTCGTCGTGTGGTCGACGATCGCCCGCCAGCAAGGTGGGGCGGTGGGCGGCTACACGCCGGGCACGTTCGCCGCCTACTACATCGTGTGGACGCTGGTGCGGAACATGAACATCGTGTTCACCCCGTTCGGTTGGGAGCAGCGCATCCGCGAGGGCGAGCTGTCGGGGCACCTGGCGCGCCCGCTCCATCCGATCCACTACGACCTCGGGTTCTTCGCCGGGTGGAAGGTGGTGGTGATCGTGCTGTGGCTGCCGATCGCGGCGGTGTTGTCGCTCGTCTTCCGGCCCGAGCTGGACCCGTCGGTCGGCCAGGTCGCGGCGTTCGTCGCGGCGATCTGGGGGGCGTACCTGATCCGCTCGATGTTCCTCTGGTTGCTCGGCATGATCACGATCTGGACGACCCGGGTCAGCGCGATCTTCGAGGCCTACTTCGCCGCCGAGCTGTTGCTGTCGGGCCGCCTGCTGCCGGTGTCGCTGATGCCCGGCTGGTCGCAGACGATCGCCGGCTACCTGCCGTTCGAGTCGACGTTCGGGTTCCCGATCACGGCGCTCGTCGGCCCGATCACCACCCGCGAGCTGGTGATCGGCCTCGTTCGCCAACTCGTGTGGATCCTGATCGGCGTCGTCGCGGTGCGGCTGATGTGGCGCCGGGCGATCAAGGCCTACACGGCGGTGAACGGATGAACACGCCGGGCGATCCGGGCCGGCACACGGGTGGGCGGATCGGCGCCCCGGACGCCGCCGCCGGCGCTCGCCGGACCGGCGGAGGGCGGGTCATCTTGCTGCACCTGCGGGTCGGGGTGATGAACGAGCTGCAGTACCGGGCCAACTTCGTGATCCAGCTGCTGCAGTCGCTCGTGGCGATCGGCACCGGCCTGGTCGTGCTGTCGCTGATCTTCGACCGCACCGATCAGCTCGACGGCTGGACCCATCCCCAGCTGTTGATCGTGATGGGCATCTTCACGCTGGTCAGCGGGGTGATCGGCTTCGCGATCGAGCCGAACATGGGCCGGGTGATGGGCGACATCGAACGCGGCACGTTCGACTACGTGCTCACCAAGCCGGTCGACTCCCAGCTGCTGGCGAGCTGTCGCGAGTTCCGGATCTGGCGGCTGACCGACGCGATCGTCGGTCTGGTCGTGCTCGGGTGGGGCCTCTCGGGGCTCGACGTCGACCTCGGCGCCCGCGACGTCGCCGGCTTCGTCGTCACGCTGGTCGCCGGCATCGTGTTGATCTACTGCCTGTGGCTGGTGCTGACGGCCGGGGCGTTCTGGGTGGTGCGGATGGACCAGGTGCAGGAACTCTTCACCGGCCTCTACCGGGCGGGCCAGTACCCGGTCACCGTGTACCCGGTGTGGTTGAAGCTGATGCTCACCTATCTCGTCCCGCTCGGGTTCGCGATCACGGTGCCGTCCGAGTCGCTCACCGGCCGCCTGACGGTGAGCCGGTTCGCGATCACGCTCGGCTTCGTCGTGGTGGCGTTCGTCGCCACGCGGTGGTTCTGGCGGCGGGGAACGCGGCGCTATTCGGGGGCGTCCGCCTGACCGCCGGCCGCCCCCGGGGCCTCAGCCGGCCATCGTCAGGCCGCCCGACACGCTGATCGTCTGGCCGGTGACGAACGCCGCGTCGTCGCTGGCGAGGAAACAGATCGCCCCCGGAAGGTCGTCGGGGTGGCCGATCCTGCCGAGCGGCACCGAGCGCTCGAACGCCGCTCGCAGCTTGTCGGGGTTGCCGGCGCCCTCGAGGAAGCCGGCGAACAGGTTGGTGTCGGTCGGCCCCGGGCACACCACGTTGAGCGTGATGCCGTGCCGGGCGTGCTCGCGCGCCAGCGTCTTGGTGAGCCCGGTGATGCCCGCCTTGCAGGCGGCGTAGACCGCCTCACCCGACGATCCGACCCGCGCCGCGTCGGAGGCGACGTTGACCACCCGGCCGTGGCCGCGGGCGACCATGCCCGGCAACACCGCGTAGTGCATGTTGAGCACGCCGACGAGGTTGATGTCGATCAGGCGGCGCCACTCGTCGGGGACCGTCTGCAGGAACGGCTTGAAGATGTCCCAGCCGGCGTTGTTGACCAGCACGTCGACCGGGCCGAGTCGCTGCTCGACCTGTTCGACGGCGGCCTGTACGGCGTCGAGTTCGGTGATGTCGCACTGCACCGTCAACGCCCGCCCGCCGGCGGCGGTGATGGAATCGGCGGTGGCGGCCGCGGTGGCGGCGTCGCGGTCGAGCACGCCGACCAGGGCGCCCTCCTCGCTGAACCGCCGGGCGGTGGCGCCCCCGATGCCACCTCCGGCCCCGGTGACGATCACGACCCGCTCGCTCAGTCCTCGCATGGGGCGACGATAGGCAATGCCCCGCGACCGCGGCGAGTGGGGGCGCTAGCGTTGGCCCGCCGTGAGCCGGATTCTCGACGTCATCGCGCCGCCCCGGCTGGGGCCCGGCTTCCGGTGGCTCACGGCGTCGTGGTGGGTGACCAACCTGGCCGACGGGATCGCGCTGGCGGCCGGGCCGCTGCTGGTCGCGTCGCAGACCCGCGACCCGTTCCTGATCGCGCTGGCGACGTTGCTGCAGCGCCTGCCGTGGGTGTTGTTCGGGCTCTCCGCCGGGGTGCTCGCCGACCGGGTCGACCGTCGCTCGATCCTCGTCGCCGTCAACCTGGCCCGGGCCGGGGTGCTGGCCACCCTGGTGCTGACGATGCTCACCGACGCCGTCGGGGTGGCGGTCGTGCTGGTCGTGATGTTCACACTGGGCACCGCCGAGACGTTCGTCGACACCACCGCCAGCACGCTGTTGCCGATGATGGTCGCTCCGGCCGACCTCGGCGTGTGCAACGCCCGCCTGATGTTCGGCGACATCACGCTCAACCGGTTGGTCGGGCCACCGGTCGGGGCCCTGTTGTTCGCGGCCGGGATGACGGTGCCGTTCGTCACCCAGGCGGTCGCGGTGGCCCTGGGTGCCGTGTTGATCGCGAGGATCTCGACGCCGATGCCCGAGCGCCCCGACGCGCCGCTGGGGGTGCGCGGCGAGATCGCCGCCGGGATCCGGTGGCTGTGGCGCCACCCGTCGATCCGCACGTTGACGATGACCGTCGTGCTGTTCAACGTCACGTTCGGCGCGGCGATCTCGATCCTGGTGCTGTACGCCCTCGAACGGTTGGGTCTCGGAGCGCTCGGGTTCGGCCTGCTCACCACCGCCGGCGCCGTCGGCGGCATCATCGGCACCACGATCTACGGCTGGCTCGAACGCACCCTCGGCCTCGCCAACATCATGCGTCTCGGCCTGATCATCGAGACCGTCACCCATCTCACGCTGGCGCTCACCTCGACGGCCGCGGTCGCGATCGGGATCTTCGTGGTGTTCGGCATGCACGAGGCGGCGTGGGGCACCACGGCGTCGACGATCCGCCAGCGCGCCGTGCCGACCGAGTTCCAGGGCCGCGTCGCCAGCGTGTACCTGGTCGGTGTGTTCGGCAGCCTGGTGGTCGGTGCCGCCCTCGGCGGCCTGATCGCCGGAGCGTGGGGCGTCACGGCGCCGTTCTGGTTCGCGTTCGTCGGATCGGGGCTGCTGCTCGCCGGTCTCTGGCGCCGACTCGAACAGATCGCCCAACTCGACCCCGACGACTGAGCTGGGCTGCCCAGTGCGAGGGTCGTCGGTGTCGACGGGCCGGGTCGTCGAGGAACCGTCAGTCTCGGTTCGACTCGGCCTGCCAACGCGATTCGACGAGGGTCTTGAATCGTTGTTGTTGGCGCTGTGCGTTGCGGCGCATGAATCGACACGAGGGGGTGACAGCGAAACGACCCAGCGCCGCGTTGGGCTCG
>DATCZG010000072.1:0-2731 GCA_036526035.1 Ilumatobacter sp.
TGCTGCCGTGCCGATCAGTTGGCTGACCGTGATCACCCCGGTGCCGCCGATCCCCGACAACCGAACCGTGAAGTCGTCGCTGTCGACGATCGGGGAGGGAGCTGCGAGCGAGCCGGGGGTCGGTGCGCTCGGCGCGGTGCGCTGCTGTTGCTTGGCGTTCGGATCGACCGTGACGGTGGCGAACGCCGGGCAGTCGCCCTGCATGCACGAGAAGTCGAAGTTGCAGCTGGTCTGGTGGATCGCCGTCTTGCGGCCGTAGGGGGTGTCGATCGGCTGCACCGATAGGCAGTTCGACTGATCGCCGCAATCACCGCAGCCCTCGCAGATCCGCTCGTTGATGACCACCCGGAAGCTGGGCGTGGCGATCGTGCCGCGGCTGCGACCGCGCCGCTTCTCGGCGGCGCAGGCCTGGTCGTGGATCAGGATCGTGGTGCCCGTGATCGCCGCCAGCACCCGTTGCGCCTCGTCGAGCCGGGAGCGGTCCCAGACCTCGACGCCGTCGGGCAGCGTGGCCCCGGCCAGGCGCTTGGTGTCGTCGGTGGTGATGATGATCCGTTTGGCGCCCTCGGCCATCAACATCGTCGCGATCTGCGGAACGTCGACGGCTCCCTGGGCGTCCTGGCCGCCGGTCATCGCCACCGTTCCGTTGTGGAGCAGCTTGTAGGTGATGTCGATCTCGGCCGCGATCGCAGCCCGGATCGCCAGCGACCCCGAATGGAAGAACGTGCCGTCGCCGATGTTCTGGACCAGGTGCTTGCGTTCGACGAACGGTGCCATGCCGATCCACTGCGCCCCCTCGGAGCCCATACAGGTCAGCCCCACGAGGTCGCCGGTGCGCTCGGGCTCCATGAAGGCGATCATGGCGTGGCAGCCGATCCCGCCTCCCACGAGCGTGCCTGGCTCGACCCGGGTGCTGGTGTTGTGGGGACAGCCCGAACAGAAGTACGGCGCCCGGTTGACCGTGAGCGGGATCAGTTGCCGCTGCGGCTCGGGCCGCTCGGGCACCAGGCGATCAGCCAGCCGGGCACCGAGATGATGGCGAAGGGCGGGCATCAGGCGGTCGGCATCGAGCAGCGAGTCGTACGGCACCAGGACGTTGCCGTGCTCGTCGCGCTTGCCCCACACGCGGGGCCGTTCGGCGACGTCGTACAGGGCGTCGCGGACCAGCAGTTCGAGGGTCGGGTTCTTCTCCTCGATGACCAGTACGTCGGTCAGCCCGGCTGCGAACTGACGCACGTCGGCGCGTTCGAGCGGGATCGGCATCAACAGCTGGAACAGCCGGATACCTGCGTCGCGGAGGGCCTGGTCGTCGGTGAACCCGAGCACCTGGAGCGCCTCGCGGACCTCGTGGTAGGTGTGCCCGCAGGCGGCGATCCCGATCCAGTCGTGGTCGGTTCGCACGGTCACCCGGTTGAGCTGGTTGACCGACCCGTAGCGGCGGGCGAGCTCGGTGCGAACCTCGAAGAACTCGCGCTCCATCTCCAGCGTGTGCGGGGTGATCAGGCGCCCGTTCGGGCGGGGCCGGAACGTGACACCGTCGATCTCGATCGTGGGGATGATCGGGATCACGCGGTCGGGGTGCACGTCGACCGTGCCGGTGCCGTCGGCGACCGGTGTGACGAGTTTGAGCCCCGACCAGATCCCGCACGCCCGGGACAGGGCGACCGCGTGGCGGGCGATGTCGAGCGCCTCCTGCGGGTCGCCGGGGAACAGCAGCGGCATGTGCAGGTCGACCATGGTGGCGTCGCTCGACGAGGGCACGGTCGAGGACTTGGCGCTCGGATCGTCGCCGACCACGGCGACCACGCCGCCGTGCGGCGCCGTGCTGGCGAACACGGCGTGGCGGATCGCGTCGCCGGCGCGGTCGATGCCGGGGCCCTTGCCGTACCAGATGCCGAGGATGCCGTCGTACTGGCAGTCGTCGAGCGTGACGGCGAGTTGGCTGCCCATCACCGAGGTGGCGGCGAGCTCTTCGTTGACGCCGGGTCGGTTGACGATCGGCAGATCGGGCACCGTGCGCAGCGCCCGTTCGACCTCCTCGCCGAAGGTGCCGACCGGCGACCCCTGGTAGCCGCTGATGAAGGCAGCCGTGTTGAGCCCGTTGCGACGGTCGAGGCGGAGCTGGTCACCGGGCAGCCGGGCGATCGCCTGCAGCCCGGACAGGAACACCCGCCCGTCTTCGCGCCGGTAGCGATCGGCGAGTTGGTAGTCGTGCGCACTCGGCGTTTCCCCAGTGCGACCGGTCGGTCGAGCGGTGTCGGTCACCGGGACAGTCTGCCCCATCCGGCGACACCGGTCGCGCGTCCGGCGTTCGGCGTCAGCCCGTCCGCCCCCGGCGGTTCGTCACGGCGTGAGGTCGAGCGTGGTGTTGGCCCCGCACACCACGATCCCGATGTGGGTCCCCGGCGTCGGCCGCCAGGCGCCGGTGATCAGGGCGGCGACCGGTGCCGCGGCGGCCGGCTCGACCACGATTCGCAACCAGCTCCAGAGCTGCCGGCGGGCGGCCACCACGTCGGCGTCCGACACGACGACGCTGGTGGCGCCGACCCGGTGCAGCGCATCCCACGGGTGCGACCCCAGCCGGGTCGCTCCGAGTGCGTCGGCGGCGATCCCCGACACCTCGATGTCGGTCGGGGCGCCGTGGGCGAGTGCCGCCGCGTAGGTGGCCGTTCCGTCGGTTTCGACGACGACGATCTCGGTCCGGTCGCCGTACCAGGCAGCCGTGCTGCCG
>DATCZG010000073.1:0-85979 GCA_036526035.1 Ilumatobacter sp.
GAGGGCCCTCGCCCGGAACTCGTCGAACACCTGACGCTCACCCCAGTCGGCGTAGACCTCCCAATGCGGCGACACCGAGCCGAGATACACGATGCGGGCGTGCGCCCGTGGTGCTGCTTCTTCCACGACGTCGGACATTCGCCGGAGTCTATCGGCCGGTCCGCACGACGGAGCAGCGACGAACGAACCCCCGGCACATGACGACTTCGTGACGAGAAGGCCGCTGATCGACACACTTCCGTATCAATCATGGACTTTTCATTACGGTTAGGTTACGCTCGGTCGGCAAGCGGGAACCGAAAGCTTCCGCGAAACGTCAAGATCACTAGCCCGAAGGACGCAAGACGCCGAAAGGTTCGAACAAGTGCGCAACTGCGTGGTCACCCCCCGGTTCGGCCACCACGACCCACAGGAGGCACGAGCACGATGAACACCAGCCCACTACCGGATCCCGATTCGCCGACCGCCTGGATGGCCGACGGGAAATGCCGGATGTACCCGCCGGCGACGTTCTTCCCGAGCGACGGCGTCGGCGTCGACCGGGCCCGCAAGATCTGTGCCGGCTGCCCCGTGCAGGAGACGTGCCTCGAGCACGCTCTCGAGCACCGCATCGAGCACGGCGTGTGGGGCGGAGCCAGCGAACGCGAACGGCGCAGGATCCTCAAGCGGCGACGCCACGAGGCAGAGGCCACCGCACTCCGGCCGTGATCATCGCCACCTGATCGCCCACCGGTGCCGCTCACGACGGCGGCCACGACGACAGGCACGCTGACATGGCGGCACACCCGAAACGCGTCGGCGCGGGCGCGCCCATGGACGCATCGACCCCCCACCGACCGACGACCGGCGGGCGAATCGCCCGCCGTCGAGTCAGCTCTTGTCGTCGGCGTCTTGTTTGTCCGGCTCGGTCTTCGACCCCTCGGCGAGGCCGTCCTTGAACTCTTTTTGGGCCTTACCGAGATTCTTGGCGAGCTTCGGGAGCTGTGCGCCGCCGAAGACCAACAAGACGATGACGAGAACGATGATCCATTCGGAACCACTTGGCATCGCAACAGCCTACCGACTCATGCGCCGATGATGCTGCGCGCCGCCTGGGCGCGTTGGCGGCGGATGCGACGACGCTCGCGTTCGGACAGGCCGCCCCAGATCCCGAACTTCTCGCCGTTCTGCAACGCGAACTCGAGGCACTGCTCGCGCACCACGCAACCGCGGCACACCTCCTTGGCCTCGCGGGTGGACGCACCGCGCTCGGGGAAGAACAAGTCGGGGTCGACCCCGAGGCAGTTGGCGTCGTCTTGCCAGTTCTCCGGCAACTCCACCTGCTCGGAGATGTGGTCATGGCTCTGCGTCATGTTGGAAGGGCCCCCTCGGCCGGTCGCCCGTTCGGCCCGGCGAACCGGACCCACCCCGGAGCAACGAACCGATGTCGATCGCTTGCCGTCGCCACGGATGTGACGGCGGTGTAATTACATGGACGTGATTCTCACATACCAGACCGGCCCACCGCAAGAGTGGATTTCGCGGCAGCCTGACCAGGGCCATCGCGCGACCCCTGCCGAGGTCGCCGCCGGCGGCGGCCCCGGCCCGATCAGACCGCGCGGCGCTGGGTCATGCGGCGGCGGTGCTCGAGGAAGTCGACCAGCACGTAGTCGCCGAGCGCCTCGTTGGTCGTGTAGAACGCCCGCCCACCGTTGATCTCGGTGAGCCGCTCGATGAACTGGGTGAGCGCCGTGGTGGCGTCGAGCACGAACGTGTTGATGCGGATCTGCTCGCGGGTGCAGCGCACCACCTCGCGCAGCGTCGCCTCGACCGTCTCGCGCACCGGCGGATAGTTGAAGTAGACGTCGCCGTGCGGCGTGATGTGGGCGGTGGGCTCGCCGTCGGTGATCATGATGATCTGCTTGGTGCCCGACTGCTTGGCGAGCAACTGGCGGGCCAACGTGAACCCGTGGTGCATGTTCGTGCCGTACACGTAGTCCCACGACACCTCGGGCAGCTGCTCGGCGGTGATCACCCGGGCCGTCTCGCTGAAGCCGACCAACCCCAGGTAATCGCGCGGGAACTGCGACGAGATCAGATGGTGCAACGCCATCGCCACCTTCTTCGCCGGCAGGAAGTTGTCGCGCATCGGCATCGACATCGACAAGTCGAGCATCAGCACCGTCGAGGACCGCGTGAGATGCTCGGTGCGCTCGATCTCGAAATCGTCGGGCTGCAGACGCACCGGCGTCCCCTGCCCGGCGCGCGCCAGGGCGTTGCGGATCGTGCGGTGCAGGTCGAGCTGGAACGGATCGCCGAACTCGTACGCCTTGGTCTGGTAGGTGCGCTCGTGGCCCTGCCCCAGCTGGTGGGTCTGGTGCTGGCCGACGTGCTCCTTGGTGAGCTTGGTGAACAGGTCGCGCAACGCGTTCGACCCGATCGCCCGCAGACCGCGCGGCGTGAGCTCGAGGCGGCCCTCCTTGTTCTCGATCAGACCCGCCTCCTCGAGCATCCTGGTGAGCTGGCTGAGCCGCTCGAGCGACTTCGCGGCGTCGTCGCCGAGCAGGTCACGCACCCGCTCCATGTCGGCCTCGGCGAGGGCGCCCGGGTTGGTCGCGTTCTGCAGCAGGTGCTCGAGCTGGTCGAGGTCGCCGAGGTCGGCCATCGCCTGCAGCGCCTGGCCCATCCCCATCGGGTCCTGACCCTCGAAATCGTACGACTGACCCCAGTTGAGCTGCGGGAACATCTGCTGCAGGTTCGAGCCGAGCTGGTCCATCTGCCACTGCAGGTCCATGTCGGACAGCAACTGCTCGGAGAGCTGCTGCAGCTGGGCGCGCTGCTCGGGGGTCATCGAGTTGAGCATCGCCTGCATCGCCGCCATCCGGCGGGCCATCGCCTCCAACAGCTCTTCGACCGTTTCGGGCTGCTCGGGGAAGAAGTCGCCGAACTCCTCCATGAACTCCTCGAAACGGGGGTCCTCGCCGCGCTGGTGGCGCTCGAGCATCTCGTTGAGCGCCGCCAACATGTCCTTCATGCGCGCCATGTCGGCCGGGGTCATGTTCTGCACACCCTCGCTCATCCGGTCGACGGCCTGCTGCATCAACTGCTGGCGGAGCTGGTCGAGCAGCTGCTCGAACCGCTGCTGGGCCTCGGCCGACTCGAAGTCGTAGCTGCTCAGCTCGCGCACCTTGCCGGCCAGATCGTCGGGCATCAGGTCGAGGCGCATGTTGCGTTCGGCGGCCGTGGCACGGGCGGCGTCGGCGCGCCGCTGGTCACCGCTGGTCTCGGCGTCACGCACCGCGTTCTCGATCGCGTGCCGCTCCTCGTCGACGATGTCGTCGAGGGCGTCGGCGATCTCGTCGTAGACCCCGCCGAGACTCGACTGTTCGAGCCGTTGCCGGCGTTCCTGGCGCAGCCGGTCGAGCATGTCGCGCAACCCGGCGAGCCGCTCGCCGTCGGGGCCGCGCATGCCGTCTTGCATCATGCGGCGCAGCGCGGCGTTGACGTCGCCGTGGTAGAGCAACTCGTCGGTGAGTTGATCGAACAGCAAGTCGGCGTCGAGGTCGAAGCCGCGCTGGGTGCCGTCCCACCGCGAGTAGGTGAAACGAGGTGCCATGCGCCCAACGTAACGCACAACCGGCGTCCGGTCTCGGCCGGCTCGTGCCCGTCGGTCAGAGCCGGCCGCGGTAGGTGGCCGTGGTGCCCGAGTGGTCCTTGTTGAGCCGCTTGGACAGGTGCAACCCCTCGAGCAGGAACTCGACGGCAGCGGCCAGCGCCGCCGGCGACGAATCGTCGGCGGTCAACGCGCTGACCGGTTCGCGCAGCGCCGGCACCCGCTCGACCAGCGCCGCGATGTCGTCGCTCGTCATGTCCTCACCGGTGTGCACGATGAGGCCGTCCTCGAAGGCGTCGACGATCGGCGTCGTGTGCGACGGGTCGACGCGCTCTTTGAACACCGTCAACACCGCCCCCTTGACGAGGTTGTCGAAGATCACGCCCTCGCGCCCGTCCTCGAGCGCCTCGATCTCGATCTTGCCGATCGAGCTGGCCGCCAGCGCGTCGAGGTCGTCGACGCGCGCCACGACCCAGCGTTCGCCGGCGCGCAGGCCGCGACGCAGGGCGTTGGCCGCCAACGCCTCGTAGTTCGACACCGACAACCGCACACTGACGCCGCTGCGCTGGTTGACGTGGTTGCTCGAGCGCGCCAACTGGCTGAACGTGGCGACCACCTGCCCGAGATAGTCGGGCACCGCGACACCGGCGGTCTCGCCGACCGACAACGGCCTGGCCTCCTGTTTCATGATGCGGTACTCGAGCTCGGCGTCGAGCGGGTAGTGGGTGCGGATCTGCGACCCGAAACGATCCTTGAGCGGCGTGATGATGCGGCCGCGGTTGGTGTAGTCCTCGGGGTTGGCGGAGGCGACGAGCATCACATCGAGCGGCAACCGGATCTTGTACCCGCGGATCTGCACGTCGCGCTCCTCGAGCACGTTGAGCAGACCGACCTGGATGCGCTCGGCGAGGTCGGGCAGCTCGTTGATCGCGAAGATGCCCCGGTTGGTGCGCGGCACCAGCCCGTAGTGCACGGTGAGCTCGTCGGACAGGTACCGGCCCTCGGCGACCTTGATCGGGTCGACCTCGCCGATCAGGTCGGAGATCGACGTGTCGGGGGTGGCCAGCTTCTCGCCGAAGCGCGCATCACGGTGCACCCACGCGATCGGCGTGTCGTCGCCCATCTCGGCGACGAGATCACGGGCGTGACGCGACACCGGGTGGTACGGGTCGTCGTTGATCTCGCTGCCGGCGACGATCGGCATCCACTCGTCGAGCAACCCGGTCAGCGAGCGGATCATGCGGGTCTTCGCCTGGCCCCGCTCGCCGAGGAAGATCACGTCGTGGCCGGCCAACAGGGCGTTCTCGAGTTGGGGCATCACCGTGTGTTCGTAACCGACGACACCCTCGAACAGCGCCCGGCCTGCGCTGATGCTGGCCACCGCATTGGCGCGGATCTCGTCCTTGACCGGGCGCGAGACCCACCCCGACGCCCGCAGCCCACCCAATGTCGTCGCACGATCAGCCATGAGCGGAACCTAGCCTCGGATGCGACACCGCGCCCCGTCGGCGACCGATCCGCCCGCACCGACCGCCCCCGCAAGGCTGCCGAGCCGGCGATCGCTACGATCCGCACGTGGATCTGAACGGGGTGTGGCGGGTGCTGCCCGCCGACGACGACCTGCGGCGCGACGGCCTCGGCCTCGACCGCGACGACTCGTCGTGGCCCCAGATCACGGTGCCCGGCCACTGGCAGCGGCACCCGTCGTTCGCCGGGCACGACGGCCCGCTGCTGTACCGCAGGCGGTTCGAGCTGGCCGAGCCGAGCACCGGACGGCGCCGCTGGATCACGTTCGACGGCATCTTCTACCAGGCGGACGCCTGGCTCGACGGCGCCTACCTCGGCGACGCCGAGGGATACTTCGCACCGCACACGTTCGACATCACCGCCCTGGCACGGATCGGCGACGAGCACGTGCTCGCCGTCGAGGTGGCGTGCGCGCCCCACTCGAGCAACCGCGGCCGGCGCAACATCACCGGCATCTTCCAGCACTGGGACGGCATCGACCGCGACTGGAACCCGGGCGGCCTGTGGCGCGGGGTGCGGGTGCACGACACCGGCCCGGTGCGCATCGACCGGTTCCGGGTGCTGTGCCGCGACGCCGACGACGCCCGCGCCCACCTGCTGCTGGCGGCCCGTCTCGACAGCGACCGGGCCACCACGGTGACGATCTGCACCAGCGTCGACGGCCAGCCCGTGCTACTCGACGAACGCCGCGTGGCGAGCGGCCTCAACAACGTCAACTGGACCCTCGACATCGCCAACCCGGCGCTGTGGTGGCCGAGGGCACTGGGCGGCCAGCCGCTCACCGAGATCGAGGTCGAGGTGCGCGTCGACGACGAGCGCAGCGACCGCCAGGTGCGCCGCACCGGGCTGCGGGTCGTGGCCTGGAACAACTGGTCGTGCTCGGTCAACGGCGAGCGCCTGTTCCTCAAGGGCGCCAACCTGTTGCCGACGCGGGTCGCGATCGGTGAGGCGACCGACGCCGAACTGCGCCGCGACGTCGAACTGGCCGCCGAGGCCGGCCTCGACGCGCTCCGGATCCACGGCCACATCGCGCCGCCCGAGGTGTACGACGCCGCCGACGAGTTGGGGGTGCTGCTGTTGCAGGACTTCCCGCTGCAGTGGGGCTACGCCCGCTCGGTGCGGTCGCAGGCGGTCGAGCAGGCCCAGGCCGCGGTCGACCTGCTCGGCCACCACCCCTCGATCGTGCAGTGGAACGCCCACAACGACCCGACGGCGGTGGCGGTCGGCATCCACGGCGACAGCGCCAGGGCGCGCCTCGCCTACCTCGCCGGCCAACAGCTGCCGACCTGGAACAAGACCGTCCTCGACCGCTGGGTCAAACGCTCGTTCGAGCGGGCCGACCCGACCCGGCTGTGCGTGCCCCACTCGGGGGTGCTGCCCCACTTCCCCCAACTCGACGGCACCGACAGCCACTTCTACTTCGGGTGGTACCACGGCGACGTGCGCGACATCGAGCGCCTCGCCCGCAGCGTGCCGCGGGTGGTGCGCTTCCTCAGCGAGTTCGGGGCGCAGTCGGTGCCCGACACGTGCGACTTCATCGACGCCGCGGCATGGCCGAACCTCGACTGGGAGGCGCTCGAACGCCACCACGGCCTGCAGAAATGGGTGTTCGACGACCGGGTGCCGCCGAGCGAGTTCGCCACCTTCGCCGAGTGGCGCCACGCCACCCAGGTGTACCAGGCCGAGCTGCTGCGCCACCACGTCGAGGTGCTGCGACGGCTGAAGTACCGGCCGGCCGGCGGGTTCTGCATGTTCGCCCTCAACGACGCCGCGCCGATGGTGTCGTGGAGCGTGCTCGACCACGAACGCGTCCCCAAGCTCGGCTGGGCCGCCCTGCGCGACGCCTGCCGGCCGGTGGTCGTGGTGGCCGACCGGCCACCGGCGATCGTGGCCCCCGGCCAGCTGCTCGAACTCGACGTGCACGTCGTCAACGACCTGCGGATCGACCTCGATCCGGCGATCGTCGACATCCAGGCGAAGTGGGCGGGCGGCGAGGAGCGCTGGCGGTTCGGCGGCGCGGTGGGCGCCGACGACGTGTCGCGCGTCGGCACGCTCGAACTCGAGGTGCCCCAGACACTGGGCGCCCTCACCTTCACGCTGCAGCTCGCCGCCGGCGACCTCTCCGCCGACAACCGCTACCACACCGTCGTCACCGTCGTCCCCGAGTGACCGGCGGCCCCGGCGCCCGCCGGGTCAGCTGCGGCTGAGGGCCTTGCGGTTCTTGAACTTGGCCTTCAGGTAGTCGGCGTTCATGATCGCGATCACGTCGATCGAGATCGACTTCGGGCATGCCGCCTCGCACTCGCCGTGGTTGGTGCACGACCCGAAGTACGAGTCCATCGTCTCGACCATCGCCTCGGCTCGCGAGAAGCGCTCGGCCTGCCCCTGCGGGAGCAGGTTGAGGTGCGCCAGCTTGGCACCGGTGAACAAGTTGGCGGCGCCGTTCGGGCAGGCCGCCACGCACGCGCCGCAGCCGATGCACTCGGCGGCGTCCATCGCCGCGTCGGCGACCGGCTTGGGGATCGGGATCAGGTTCGCATCGGGGGCGCCGCCGGTCTCGGCGGTGATGAAACCGCCGGCCTCGACGATGCGGTCGAGCGGCGAGCGGTCGACCATCAGATCCTTGATGATCGGGAACGCGTTCGCCCGCCACGGCTCGATCACGATCTCGTCGCCGCTGGCGAACTTGCGCATGTGCAGCTGGCACGTGGCCGTGCCGCGCTGGGGGCCGTGGGCCTGCCCGTCGATCATCAGCGAACACGTGCCGCAGATGCCCTCGCGGCAATCGTGGTCGAACACGATCGCCTCCTTGCCCTCGCCGATCAGGCGCTCGTTGAGGATGTCGAGCATCTCGAGGAACGAGGCCTCGTCGCTGATCTCGGGCACGACGTACGACTCGAAGCGGCCGGCATCGGCCGGCCCGCTCTGGCGCCAGACCTTGAGCGTGATGTCGGTCAGCTGATGGCTCACTTGTAGCTCCTCGTCTGGAACTGGATCACTTCGTAGGCGAGTTGCTCCTGGTGCCGGATCGGCTTCATCGGGTCGCCCGACCACTCCCAGGCCGCGACGTGGGCGAAGTTCTCGTCGTCGCGCACCGCCTCACCGTCCTCGGTCTGGTATTCCGACCGGAAGTGGCCGCCGCAGGACTCCTCGCGGGCCAGGGCGTCGAGGCACATCTGCATGCCGAGCTCGAAGAAGTCCTCGACCCGGCCGGCCTTCTCGAGGGTCTGGTTGGTGCTCTCGCCCGACCCCGTGACCCGCAGGTCGGTCTGGAACTCGGCGTACAGCGCCGGCAGCTCCGAGAGCGCCTTCTCGAGGCCCTCCCTGGTGCGGTCCATGCCGCAGTAGTCCCAGATGATCTTGCCGAGCTCGCGGTGGAAGTAGTCGGGCGAGCGGGTGCCGCCGATCGACAGGAACCGCCGGAACCGGTCGGCAGCCTCGGCCTCGGCCTGCTTGAAGGCGGCGTGGCTGGTGTCGGGGATCGGCTTGTTGAGCCATCCGGCGAGGAAGTTCGAGATCGTGTACGGCAGCACGAAGTAGCCGTCGGCGAGCCCCTGCATCAGCGCCGACGCGCCGAGCCGGTTGGCGCCGTGATCGGAGAAGTTGGCCTCGCCGGCGCAGTACAAGCCGGGCACGGTGGTCATCAACTCGTAGTCGACCCACAGCCCGCCCATCGTGTAGTGCGACGCCGGGTAGATCCGCATCGGCGTCTCGTACGGGTTCTCGCCGGTGATCCGCTCGTACATCTCGAACAGGTTGCCGTAGCGCTCTTTCACGGTGTTCTTGCCGAGCCGGGCGATCGCGTCGGCGAAGTCGAGGTAGACCCCGTTCTTGAGCGGGCCGACCCCCTGGCCGGCGTCGACGGCCCGCTTGGCGGCCCGCGACGAGACGTCACGGGGCGCCAGGTTGCCGAAGCTCGGGTAGATCCGCTCGAGGTAGTAGTCGCGCTCGGCCTCGGGCACCTGGGCCGCCGGGCGGGTCTCGTCGGGATCGACCGGCACCCAGACGCGCCCGTCGTTGCGCAGCGACTCCGACATCAGCGTGAGTTTCGACTGGAAGTCGTCGGCCTGCGGGATGCAGGTCGGGTGGATCTGGGTGAAGCACGGGTTGGCGAACGCCGCACCCTTGCGGTGGGCGCGCCAGGCCGCGGTGACGTTGCACGCCATCGCGTTGGTCGACAAGAAGAACGCGTTGCCGTAACCGCCCGTCGCCAACACCACGGCGTGCGCCGAGTGCGAGCCGATCTGACCGTTGACGAGGTCGCGGGTGACGATGCCGGCGCAACGACCGTCGATGTTGACGATGTCGACGAGCTCCATACGGTTGAACAGACGCACGTTGCCGAGCCCGACCTGGCGGGCGAGCTGCTGGTAGGCGCCGAGCAGCAGCTGCTGGCCGGTCTGGCCGCGGGCGTAGAACGTGCGGCTCACCTGGGCGCCACCGAACGAACGGTTGTCGAGCTGGCCGCCGTACTCGCGGGCGAACGGCACGCCCTGGGCGACCATCTGGTCGATGATGTTGACCGAGACCTGCGCCAGGCGGTACACGTTGGCCTCGCGGCTGCGGAAGTCGCCGCCCTTCACGGTGTCGTAGAACAGCCGGTACACCGAGTCGCCGTCGCCCTTGTAGTTCTTGGCGGCGTTGATGCCCCCCTGGGCGGCGATCGAGTGGGCCCGCCGCGGCGAGTCGTGGAACGTGAACGCGTCGACCTGGTAGCCGAGCTCGGCGAGGGTCGCGGCGGCCGACGCGCCGGCCAGGCCCGTACCGACCACGATGATCTTGAACTTGCGCTTGTTGGCCGGGTTGACCAGCCGCTCGTGCTCTTTGAAGTTGTCCCACTTGTCGGCCATCGGCCCGGCGGGCACCTTGGCGTCGAGATCGATGCTCATCCGTGAACCTCCTGCGCGCTCGGCACGGTCGGGTCGTACTCGATCACCCCGGCGAGGGTCATGATCGGGAACGAGACGTTGCCGACGACGATCAGCGTGGCCACGCCGGCGGCGAGACCCTTGCGCCAGCGGTTGAACCTCGGATTGTTCCAGCCCATCGACTGGAACAGGCTCCACGTGCCGTGGAAGAGGTGGATCCCGAGGGCGACGTTGGCGACGATGTACAGCACCGCCACCGGCACCCGGCTGAGGCTGGCGTCGAGGTTGCGATACACCGCACCGCGCTCGAAGTCGGGGTTGAACCAGCCCCAGGTGAGGTCGGCGAGGTGCCAGAAGAGGAACAGCACCACCAAGATGCCGGTCCAGCGCATGGTGCGGCTGGCGAAGCTGGCCACCTGGTAGTCACGGGCCGACTGGTACCTGACCGGCCGCGCCTTGCGGTTGAGCACCGTGAGCGAGTACGCGGCGTGCACGTGCAGGATCACCGCCCCGATCAACACCAGGCGCAGCAGCCACAACGCATAGGTGCGGGGCAGGATCGGCACCAGTAGGTCGCGCAGGAACTCGCCGTACACGTCGATGTCGTAGGTGCCGTCGACGACCCCGAGGTAGACCTTGAGGTTGCCGATCATGTGACTGATCACGAAGCCGATCCCGATGATGCCGGTGATCGCCATCACGTACTTCTTGCCGACTGCCGTGGAGTAGAAGTCGAGCACGAACGGCTTGCGCCTGCCCGGTTTGTCGACCGCAGTGCCCGAGACGGGCCCACGCCCTCGCTCGTCGGAGATGGTCTGTGCCATTCGCCCGAAACTACTCCGGTCGGCCGTGCGACCCCGAAATCCTGAGTCGGCCGCGACCACAGGGCGGCTCGGGCGCGCAGTGATCTTTCGACTCCGGGTTGGAGACGGGCGGTCCGACCGACCATCATTGGACGACTTCGAATCTCTGCATCGACGCCCGAGGAGGCTCGTAACCCGTGGAAGCGATTCCCTATCTCGCCGCGCTCTCGGCCCTCGCCGGGCTGGTGCTCGCCGGCTACTACTACACCTGGGTCAAGAAGGCCTCGCCAGGCAACGAGCGCATGGTCTTCTTGATGACCGAGATCCAAACGGGTGCCCGGGCGTTCCTCAAGAAGGAGTACCAGTGGGTGTCGGTGTTCGTCGTCGCGATGGCGGTGCTGCTGGCGATCGTGATCGACCCGCTCGCCGCCGTCACCTACGTGCTGGGTGCACTGCTGTCCGCCGGGGCCGGCTTCGTCGGCATGACGGTCGCGACGATGGCGAACGCCCGCACGACCGAGGCGGCGAAGGAAGGGCCCGGCAAGGCGCTGCCGATCGCGTTCCGTGGCGGTGCCGTGATGGGCTTCTCGGTGGCCAGCCTCGCGCTGCTCGGCCTGATGGCGACCTACCTCGTGTTCGTGAGCTGGCTCGAGGTCGATGACGCCTTCGAGATCCTGACCGCGTTCGGTCTGGGTGCCTCGTCGATCGCCCTGTTCGCCCGCGTCGGCGGCGGCATCTACACCAAGGCCGCCGACGTCGGCGCCGACCTCGTCGGCAAGGTCGAAGCCGGCATCCCCGAGGACGACCCGCGCAACCCGGCCACGATCGCCGACAACGTCGGCGACAACGTCGGCGACGTCGCCGGCATGGGCGCCGACCTGTTCGAGTCGTACACCGGGTCGATCATCGCCCCGATCTCGCTCGTGGCGTTCGCGGCCAGCCTCACCGCCCAACAGAGCAGCGACGCCGGCACGATCGAGTTGCTGGTGTTCCCGATGGCGATCGCCCTCGTCGGCATGGTGGGGTCGATCATCGGATCGTTCTTCGTCAAGGGTGGCGACTCGACCGACAGCCAGGCGCTCAGCAAGGCCCTGCACATGGGCACCAACGTCGCGATGGCGTTGACCGCGGCCGCCACCGTCGCGATCTCCTACTGGCTCTTCGGCGGCGACATGTTCGACAAGCCCTGGGGTCTGGCCCTCGCCGTGATCGGCGGCCTCGTCGTCGGATGGGCGCTGGGGAAGACCGCCGAGTACTACACGTCCGATCACTACGGCCCCGTGAAGAAGATCGCCAAGCAGTCCGAGACCGGCCCGGCCACCACCGTGCTCTCGGGAATCAGCACCGGCATGCTGTCGGTGGCGGCGTCGGTGACGCTGATCTTCATCGGGATCGGTGTCGCCTACTGGGGCGGCAAGCAGACCCTCGGCGAGGAGTTCGGCGGGATCTACGGGATCGCCGTCGCGGCGATCGGCATGCTCGCCACCACCGGCATCGTGGTGTCGGTCGACGCCTACGGCCCGATCTCCGACAACGCCGGCGGCATCGCCGAGATGGCCGAACTCGACCCGTCGGTCCGCAAGGTCACCGACGCGCTCGACTCGCTCGGCAACACCACTGCGGCGGTCGCCAAGGGTTTCGCCGTCGGCTCGGCCGCGTTGACCGCCCTGGCGCTGTTCAAGAGCTTCCAGTACGCCGTCGACCACGCCGGTGGCGCGCCGCTCGACCTCGACCTCGGCCACGTCGAGGTGTTCATCGGGCTGCTGATCGGCGCCGGTCTGCCGTTCCTGTTCGCCGCCCTCACGATCGATGCGGTCGGCCGGGCGGCCAACCAGATGATCGAAGAGGTGCGCCGCCAGTTCCGCGAGATCCCCGGTCTGCGCGAAGGCGCCCCGGGTGCGGTGCCCGACTCCGCCCGCTGCGTGGCGATCTCGACCGAAGCATCCCTCAAGGAGATGATCGTGCCGGGCGCTCTCGCCGTCGTCGCCCCACTCGTGATGGGCTTCATCAGCGTCGATGCGCTCGGCGGCATGCTCGCCGGGGCACTCGTCACCGGCTTCGCCCTGGCGATCTTCATGGCGAACTCCGGCGGCGCCTGGGACAACGCCAAGAAGTACATCGAGGCCGGCAACCACGGCGGCAAGGGCTCCGACCCGCACAAGGCGGCCGTCGTCGGCGACACCGTCGGCGACCCGTTCAAAGACACCAGCGGCCCCTCGATGAACATCCTCATCAAGGTGATGACGATCGTCAGCCTGGTGTTCGCCGGCGCCTTCGTCTGATCGATCGGCACGCCGGCCGGGCAGCAAGGTCGAGCTCGCCCTCGTCACACCGCGACACCCCATGGCTTCGCAGCAGACCCCGTAGCGCGACGAATCCCGGCCCTGCTAGCTTTCGGTCTCCAGGAGGGAACCCGTATGCAGCACGTCGCATCCGACTTCGATCTCGGCACCTATTCGCGTGCCGTCACCGCAACCTCGAGCACCGCGCTGGCCTGGTTCCACCAGGGGCTCCGCTGGACCTACGGCTACAACCACGAAGAGGCAGCCCACTGTTTCCGCCGAGCGATCGAGGCCGATCCCGGGTGCGGCATGGCCCACTGGGGGTTGGCCTACGCGATCGGCCCGAACTACAACAAGCCGTGGGCGCTGTTCGAGCCCGACGAGCGGGCAGCGGCGCTCGAGGAAGCGCACGGCGCCCTCGGCGCCGCACAGTCGCTGACGGGTCTCACGCCCGTCGAGACGGCGATGATCGAGGCGCTCGCGGCGCGCTACCCGACCGATCCGACGATCGAGGATTTCGGTCCGTGGAACGACGCGTTCACCGATGCGATGCGACCGGTCCACGCGGCCTACCCCGAAGACCTCGACGTCGTGGCCGTGTTCGCCGAGGCCGCGATGAACCGAACCCCGTGGCAGCTGTGGGACCTCGAGCGCGGCGTGCCGGCCGACGGCGCGTCCACCACCGAGGCCCGCGCCGCGCTGGAGCGGGCATTCGACTCGTTGCCCGAGGCGTGGGACCATCCCGGGCTGCTGCACCTCTACATCCATCTGATGGAGATGTCACCGTGGCCCGAGCTCGCGCTCAGCCACGGTGACCGTCTCTGCGAGCTGGTGCCCGACAGCGGCCATCTGCAGCACATGGCGACCCACATCGACGTGCTCTGCGGCGACTACCAGAGCGTCATCGACCGCAACCGCCGGGCGGCGATCATCGATCGCAAATTCGAAGAACACGCCGGGAGCCAGAACTTCTACACGCTGTACCGGGTCCACAACGTCCACTTCGAGGCATACGGCGCGATGCTGATGGGACGGCGTGCACGCGCCCTCGCCGCCGCCGATGCGTTGCGGGAACTGCTGCCGGTCGAGACCGTCGCCTACCTGCCCGACTTCTTCGAGGCGTTCTGGGGTATCCGCCTCCACGTGCTCGTCCGCTTCGGGATGTGGCAGGCGATCCTCGACGAGCCCCTCCCCGACGATGCCGACCTGTTCAGCTTCACCACCGCGCTGCAGTACTACGCCCGCAGCGTGGCGGCGGCGAACCTCGGCCGGATCGACGAGGCACGGGCCGAGCGCGAGCGCTTCACCGAGGCCCGCTCCCGCGTCCAAGAGACGCGCTACATGTTCAACAACCCTGCCGAGTACGTGCTGGCGATCGCCGATCACATGGCCGCCGGCGAGCTCGCCTACAAGGCGGGAGATGTCGAGGACGGGCTCGAGCGGTTGCGCGACGCCGTCGCGGCCTCCGACCAGCTGCTCTACGACGAGCCGTGGGGGTGGATGCAGCCGCCGCGCCACGCGCTCGCCGCACTGCTGCTCGAGCGCAGCCGCCACGCCGAGGCCGAGGCGATCTACCGGGCCGACCTCGGCCTCGATGCGACCCTCCCACGGGCCGTCCAGCACCCGCGCAACGTCTGGTCACTGCACGGTCTCGACGAGTGCCTGGCAGCGCGCGGCGAGACCGTCGAACGACCGCACGTGCGGGCGCTGCTGGTGCAGGCACTCGCTCGAGCCGACGTGCCCATCCGGGCCTCGTGCTACTGCCGGCACGGGGCCACCTGACACGCGAACGCGTTCTGACGCACTCGCTCCCCGAGCCGGTTCGATCGGCGTGACCGCCGCCACCGTCAGGTCTCGGCGACGAAATCGATCAGCTGCTCGACGGCGCCGACCAGCTCCGGCTCGAGATCGGCGTAGGTCGTGACCTGGTTGCGCAGTCGCGGCCAGAACCCCTCGAGGGGCACGCCGAGCGCGGCACACATGCCCTCTTTCCAGGGGAGGCCTTTGGGCACGTCGGGCCAGGCCTGCAACCCGACGACCTTCGGGCGGATCCCGGCCCACACGTCGACGAACGGATGCCCGGTCACGAGCACCGCCGGATGGTCGACCGTGGCGGCGATCCGCGACTCCTTCGAACCGGCGACGAGGTGGTCGAGCAGCACGCCGAGGCGCCGGCGATCGCCCGGTTCGAACGCCCGGACGGCGTCGGCCAGGTCGTCGGCGCCGTGCATCGGCTCGACCACGATGCCCAGCTCGCGCAGGTCGTCACCCCACACGTGCTCGACGAGTTCTGCGTCGTGGCGGCCCTCGACCCAGATCCTGCCGGCCCTCGCGACCCGCGCCCGCGCCGACCCGTCGGCGGCGACCGAACCCGATGCGGTGAGCTGCTGGCTGGCGGTCGCCCGCTGCGCCGGGCGCGTCAGCGTGACCGGCTTGCCGGCCAGCAGGAACCCACCCGGTTTCCACGTGAAGTGGCGCAGGTGCTGCTTGCGGTCGCGCAGCGTGACGGCCTCGGCGTTCCACCGCACGACATCGCCGACGAAGCCGCTCGCACGATCCTCGACCACCAGACCCATCGCCACCTCGACCGCCGGGTACGCGGCGGACTTGCGGCGCTCGGCGAACTCGTCGAGGATGTCGCGGTCGTAGCCCATGCGACCCTCGAGTGTGCCACGGGAACAGCGTGCGATCGCGGCAGCGGGGGCCGGACGCCCGTCAGCGCGGCCGACCGCGGACCCGCCAGCCCGAGGGGCTGAGCACCCAATCGGCGACCGCGCCGTCGGGGAAGCGGAACGGCGCCCGCAGGCCGCGGTGGGCGACCGCCGCGGCGAGCTCCGGCGGGCCCAGGCGCGGCCGCTCGGTCCAGCGGTGCCAACGCACCGCCGGTACCTCCACCAGTTCGAGATCCGGCCGTCCGAGCACCTCGACGAGGCCGTGCGCCACCCCCAGCTGGCGGTACCCGTCGGCGACCTCGGTCGCGCCGGCGGTCGCGTACCACTCGAGGTCCATCGCCGTCGGCGTCGGCACCCCGTAGGCCCGGCCGAGCGCGTCGTCGGGGTCGTCGAGTGCGACGGCGTACGCCTCGTTGCCCACCGACCACTGCTCCATCGGGGCGACACAGTGGTGCTCGGCCCACATCTCGGGGGCCTTCACGACGAACGGGTCGGACCGCCGGACCACGCCCCACTCGGCGAGATGCAGCAGCGGCCGGCCGGCCTCGACCAGCGCCGCCCAGTACCAGTCGCCACCCACGGCGAGCCGGTGGCCCGACAGCAGGCCCGCCGCGCCGTCGGGGGTCCATGCCGCGAACAGCCACTCCTCCACGGCGGCACCGTCGTGGGGCAGGTCGTCGGTGGGCGACAGCGCCATGATCGGGCAGACTAGGGACCCTCATGAGCGATGACACGACGATCCGGTATCTCGGCCTCGCCTGGATCCGCGAACTCACCCGCGAGGTCGGCGAGAGCGCGGCGATGCGCGAGCTGTCGCGCGAGCACACGATCGGGGTCACCCAGGTCGTCACCGACGGCCCCGAAGGCGACATCACCTACCACCTGCAGGTCGGCGACGGCCGCGCCTCGTTCGGCGCCGGACCGGCCGAACCCGAGCACGTCAGGATGCAACAGCACTGGGAGACCGCGGTGGCGGTCGCGACCGGCACCATGAACGCCGGCGAGGCGTTCCTCACCGGCAAGATCCTGATGACCGGCGACCAGCAGGCGCTGATGACCGCCCAACCGGTGTTCGGGGCCCTCGATTCGATTTTCGCCACGGTGCGGGCCCGCACGCGCTACGAGTGAGCCGGTCCGGTGCCCGAACTCCCCGAGGTGCAGGCCCACGCCGAGCGTCTGTCGGCGGGGTTCGGCGGGCGGGTGCTCGAACGGTTCCAGCCGATCAAGTTCACGGCGCTGCGCACCGCCGTTCCACCGCCCGACGCGGCCTACGGGCGGCCACTGCTGGGCGTCGGCCGGCGCGGCAAGTTCCTGCTGCTCGAGTTCGAGCCGGTCGTGTTCGCCGTCCACCTGATGCAGGGCGGCCGGCTGGTCCCCGACGCCGCGCGCTCCCCGAAGCCCCGCGGCGGCCAGGCCCGATTCGTGTTCGACGGCCCGGCGCTGCTGCTCACCGAGGCCGGCACCGAGCGGCGGGCCGGCGTGTGGTGCCTGCCGGCCGCCACCGCCGGGTCGTCACCACCGCTCGACGTGCTGGGCCCCGAGGCCGATCAGGTCGAGCCGGACACGATGAACGCGCTGCTCGCCGCCCGGAACCAACGGGTCCACGGCTTCCTGCGCGACCAGCGGGCGCTCGCCGGCCTCGGCCGGCGCCTCGCCAACGAGGTCTGTCACCGGGCCGGGCTGAGCCCGTTCGCGATGACCGCCCGACTCGGCGCCGACGGCGCCGAGCGGCTCGTCGCCGCGATCCGGGCGGTGGTCGACGAGGGGCTGACGGCCGAACGCTCCCGCCCCGACATGAGCTCGTCGAGCGACCGCCCGAGCGCCGTCCACGGTCGCACCGGGGCGGCGTGCCCGGTGTGCGGCGACGCCGTGCGGGCCGTCGAGTACAGCGGCTACACCGTCAACTACTGCGCGACCTGCCAGACCGGCGGCAAGGTGCTGGCCGACAACACCACCAGCAAGTTCCTGAAGTGACGCCGGCCGGCTGATCGCCGCCCCGACGGGTGCCGGGGCGTGACGCTCCCCGGTCTACGCTCGGCGGGTGCGCATCGGCTTGCTGACCCGCGAATATCCCCCCGACGTCTACGGCGGGGCCGGCGTGCACGTCGACTTCCTGGTGCGCGAACTCGTGAAGCTCGCCGAGGTCGAGGTGCACTGCATGGGGGCGCCGCGCGACGGCGCGATCGCCCACTCCGAGCACGAGCCGTTCCTGGCGGGGGCCAACGCCGCGCTGCGCACGTTGGCGGCCGACCTGGCGATGGCCGACGCCACCGCGGGGTGCGACCTGGTCCACTCGCACACCTGGTACGCGAACATGGGGGGCCACCTCGCCAAACTGCTCCACGACATCCCCCACGTCGTCACCTCCCACTCGCTCGAACCGCAGCGCCCCTGGAAGGCCGAACAGCTCGGCGGCGGGTACCGGGTGTCGTCGTGGGCCGAGCGCACCGCCTACGAGGCCGCCGACGCCGTGATCGCGGTGAGTCACGGCTCGAGGCGCGACGTGATGGCGTCGTACCCGAACCTCGACGACGCCAAGGTGCACGTCGTGCACAACGGCATCGACACCGAGTTCTACCGGCCCGACCCGGCGACCGACGTGCTCGAGCGGCTCGGCGTCGACCCCGGTCGCCACTCGGTGGTGTTCGTCGGGCGGATCACCCGCCAGAAGGGGGTCCCCCACCTGCTGCGGGCCGCCCTCCAGTTCGACGAGTCCGCCCAGCTCGTCCTGCTCGCCGGGGCGGCCGACACACCCGAGCTGGCCGCCGAGACCGACGCCGCGATCGCCGAACTGCGCGCCAGGCGCGACGGCGTGTTCGTCGTGTCGGAGATGCTGCCGCGCGACCAGGTGCGCCAGGTGCTCACCCACGGCACGGTGTTCGCCTGCCCGTCGGTGTACGAACCGCTCGGCATCGTCAACCTCGAGGCGATGGGGTGCGAGACAGCGGTGGTCGCCAGCGACGTCGGCGGCATCCCCGAGGTGGTGACCGACGGCGAGACGGGGACGCTCGTGCACTACGACCAGGCCGACCCGGCGGCGTTCGAGGACGACTTCGCGGCCGCCGTCAACACCCTGCTGCACGACCCCGACCGCACCGACGCGATGGGCAAGGCCGGCCGCCGGCGGGCGGTGCGCGAGTTCGGCTGGGACGCGGCGGCCCGCAAGACGATGGCGATCTACGAGTCGGTGCTCTGAGCGTCCACCGCCGACGGCCCGCGTTGTGCCGACCCACCCCACTACCCTGGGGCGCCGAATGAGCGCCATCGACCGCCTCCCCGAGCTGCCCAAGGCCTACTCCCCCGCCGACGCCGAGCCGGCGGTGACCGCCGCCTGGGCAGCCTGCGACGTCTTCCACGCCGAACCCGTCGGCGACGGCGCGGCGACCTATTCGATCGTCATCCCGCCCCCCAACGTCACCGCCGCGCTGCACCTCGGACACGCCCTCAACAACACGCTCCAAGACGTGCTCATCCGGTACCACCGCATGCGCGGCGACGAGACCCTGTGGATGCCGGGCACCGATCATGCGGGCATCGCCACCCAGACGGTCGTCGAGAAGCGGCTGCTGTCCGAAGGCGTGAGGCGTCTCGCGATGGGCCGCGACGCGTTCGTCGCGAAGACCCAGGAGTGGAAGGACGAGTACGAGCAGGTCATCATCGAACAGCTCGTCGCGATGGGCGCTTCGTGCGACTTCCGGCGCACCCGGTTCACGATGGACGAGATGTGCGCCACGGCGGTCCGCCACGCCTTCTTCGTGTTGTTCCGCGACGGCCTGATCTACCGCGGCAAACGGCTCGTCAACTGGGATCCGGTCACCCGCACCGCGCTCTCCGACGACGAGGTCGAGAACGAGGACGTCGCCGGTCACATGTGGTACCTGCGGTACCCGCTGGCCGACGGCAGCGGCCACGTCACCGTCGCCACCACCCGTCCCGAGACGATGCTCGGCGACACCGCCGTCGCCGTCAACCCCGCCGATCCCCGCGCCGAGGCGCTGGTCGGCAAGACCGTGATCCTGCCGATCGTCGGCCGCGAGATCCCGATCGTCGCCGACGACTACGTGGTGATGGCCGACCCCGACAGCTCCGACACCAAGGCCCGGTTCGCCTCGGGCTTCCTCAAGGTCACCCCGGCCCACGACCCCAACGACTGGGAGATCGGCCTGCGCCACGGCCTGGCGGTGATCAACGTCATGGGGCCCGACGCGGCGATCTCCGACCAGCACGGCTGGGACGACGTCAGCGACACCGCCCGCGCCTTCGTCGGGCTGTCGCGCGAGGACGCCCGCGCCGCCGTCGTCGAGTGGTTCGAGCGCCACGGGTTGCTCGACGAGGTGCGCGACTACGCCCACTCGGTCGGCCACTCCTACCGCAGCCACGTCCCGATCGAGCCGTGGCTCAGCGACCAGTGGTACGTCGCGGTGACCGACGAGCGCCTGCGCGGTTCGGCGTTGCGGGCCCAGGATCCCGGCCAGGCCCCGGCGCTGCCGGCCGGCGTCGCCGCCCGCACCGACACCGCCGGCGACGGCGGCCTGCGGATCTTCCCCGACCGCTATGCCCGCACCTACCACGCCTGGCACGACGGGATCCGCGACTGGTGCGTGAGCCGCCAACTCTGGTGGGGCCACCAGATCCCGGTCTGGGTCCGCACGGTCGACATCGCCGACGCTCCCCCCGCGGCACGCTCGATCGCGATCGACGTCGCCGTGGCGATCGAGTCGCGCTGGATCGCCGCCGGCGCCGCCCACATCGCCCGCCGCACCACCGAACACGAGGTCGAAGAGGCCGTCTGCGTGCCACCCGACGGCACGCTGCGCCGCAGCGGCCGGCCCGACGGCTCGATGGACGAGGCGCAACTGGTGGCGGCGCTCGAGGCCGAGGGCTTCCGACGCGACCCCGACGTGCTCGACACCTGGTTCTCGTCGGGGTTGTGGCCGATGTCGACCATGGGGTGGCCGTGGCCCGACGACTTCCCCGAGGCAGTCGGCCTGCTCGAGTCGTTCAACCCGACATCGGTGCTCACCACCGCCCGCGAGATCATCACGCTCTGGGTGAGCCGGATGGTGATGTTCAACCGCTACTTCCTCGGCGGGCAGCTCCCGTTCCACGACGTGTTCATCCACGCCATGATCCAGGACGGCCACGGCCAGAAGATGTCGAAGAGCCTCGGCAACGGCGTCGACCCGCGCGACATCATCCACATCCACGG
Organism: Ilumatobacter sp.; assembly: GCA_036526035.1. Taxonomy (GTDB): domain Bacteria; phylum Actinomycetota; class Acidimicrobiia; order Acidimicrobiales; family Ilumatobacteraceae; genus Ilumatobacter. Next base: position 20,954 of record DATCZG010000073.1, read on the forward strand.
CGCCGACGCGATGCGGTTCACGCTGGTGCAGATGACCACCGACACCCAGGACGTGCGGATGCCGGTCGAGCTGGTGTGCCCCCACTCGGGCCGTTCGTTCGCGCCCGAGTTCATCACCACGCCGGCCGGGCACGTCGTCGCCGCACCGGTGCAGACGTCACCGGCCGACCCGAACCTCAAGATGGTGAGCGCCTACGGCGTGGCGGCCGGCCTGGTCGAGGCGACCGCCGAGATGCCGCTCGCCCGCAACACCTCGTCGAAGTTCGACCTCGGGCGCAACTTCGCCAACAAGCTGTGGAACGCCACCCGGTTCGCGCTCAAGCGCGTCGACCCGGCGGCGGCGAACCCGGCGCCGGTGCGCATCGCCGACCGTCCGTTCGCCGACCGCTGGATCACGGCCCGCCTCGCCCGCACCGTCGGGCGCCTCGAGGCAGCCCTCGCCGGCTACCAGTTCAACGCCTACGCCGACGCCCTCTACGACTTCGTCTGGCACGACGTGTGCGACCGCTACCTCGAGATGATCAAGCCGACGGTCGACGACGACGCCGCCCAGCAGGCGGTGCTGACCGCGATCCTCGACGCCGTGCTGCGGATCATGCACCCGGTGTGCCCGTTCGTCACCGAGGCGCTGTGGCCCCACGTCAGTGCCGCCCGCTGCGGCGACGTCGAGGGCATCGAGCTCCCGCCGGCGGCGCTGCTGGCGGGCGCCGCCTGGCCGACCGTCGCCGATCGGCTGCACGACCGCGCCGCGATCGCGCTGTTCGACCGGGCCGACGAACTCGTCGGCCGCATCCGCGCCGTGCGCGGCAGCCAGAGCCTGTCGCCCAAGCAGCGCATCGTGGTGCACGCCCCGGCCGGCACCCGCGAACTGTTCGCCGCGGTCGACGGGGCGGTCGAGGTGCTCGCCGGCGTCGGCGAGGTCGTCGACATCGCCGCCGAACGCCCGCCGATCGTCAGCCCGATCACCTTCGAGGGCGCCGAGATCCTGCTGTCGGGGCTGATGGACGACGTCGACCTCGACCAGGAACGGGCCAGGCTCGACAAGACCATCGAGGCCAAGACCAAGCAGATCGCCGGGTTCCGCGGCCGGCTGTCGAACCCCGGCTTCCTCGACAACGCGAAACCCGAGGTCGTCGCCGACACCCGGGCGATGCTGGTCGCCGCCGAGGCCGATCTCGCCGCCGCCCAAAACGCGCTCGCCAACCTCGGCTGACGCCACGGCGACCCGTCGGCGCCTCCGGGCCGTCCGGGCGCAGCGATCCCCCGTGGGGCGACCGGTACGATGTCGGGGCCATGACCTCCCAGACCATGCGGCGAACCTGGCCCCAACGTCTCACGTTCGGCCTCGTGGTGCTCACCGCCGTGGCGTGCTTCGCCACCGCCGCCGGACTGGCGGTCGGCCAGTGGGTGCTGTCGCAGCGCAACCTGATCGTGCTCGACGTGCCCGGCCGCGAGACCGAGCGTCAACGCTCGGTCGACGTCGTGCTGCCCGGCGGTGTCGTGATGGCCGCCGGCGACGCCCCGGCCGAGGCCGACGACGGCGTGCTGCTCGTCGAACCCGATGCCGCCAACTTCCTCATCGTCGGCGCCGACAACAACGCCTGCCTCGAAACCTCCGACCCCACGATCGGCGACCGGACCGAGCTCGGCGAGCGCAGCGACACGATCATGATCTGGCGTGCCAACCCGGCCGTCGACCAGCTGGCCGTGCTCTCGCTGCCCCGCGACCTCTACGTCAAGGTGCCCGGCGGTCGCAAGGCGCGGATCAACAGCACGTTCCGGCGCAACGACCCGACCGAGCTGATCGCCACGATCGATCTCAACTTCGGCATCCCGATCGACCACTACGTCCAGATCGACTTCTGCGCCTTCCAGCGCCTCGTCGACGCGGTCGGCGGCGTCGACGTGCCGTTCCAGTACCCGGCCCGCGACCGGCACAGCGGCCTGTCGATCCCGATCGCCGGCTGCATCCGGCTCGACGGCGCCACCGCGCTCGCCTACGTGCGCTCGCGCTACTACCAGTACGAGGATCCGCCCGACAGCGGCAACTGGGTCACCGACGGCACGTCCGACCTCGGTCGGATCAACCGCCAGCAGGACTTCCTGCGTCGGGTGGTGCGGAAGGTGGTCGACGAGGGGCTGTACTCGCCCCGCGTCGCCTCGGCGTTGATCACCACCAACCGCGACTTCGTCGTGACCGACGCCGGGCTCACCGTGCGCCGGATGCTCGAGTTCGCCAACACGCTGCGCACCATCGACCCGGCCGGGATCATGACGTACCGGATCGAGTCGGAGGGCGACACCCTCAGCTCGGGCGACGCCGTCGAGTTGCCCCGCATCGACGGACAGAACATGCGGGCCGTGCTCGACGTCTTCCGCGGCAAGGCGACCCTCGCCTCGGCGACCGAGCAGCAGTTCGACACCGCGACCTCGACCACCGTCGCCACGGCCGACCCGTCAGCGACGTCGGGTGGCCCGCCCCCGGCGTCGACGCTGCCCGAGGTCGTCGCCACCGAGAACACCGTCGGTGTCGCCCCCACCCGCGACATCACCTGCCCCTGACGCGGCGGGCGCGAGGATCACCAACTCGTCGAGAGCCCACGCCGCCACCGCACCACCCGGCTCGGTGGCCCGGCAGCCGGCAGCAGCACGGTGACCCGGCTCACTCGTACACGATCACGCCGCGGATGTTCTCGCCCTTGCGCATCGCGTCGTAGCCCTCGTTGATCTGGTCGAGGGTGTAGGTGCGGGTGATCAGGTCGTCGAGGTTGTACTGGCCCTGGGTGTACAGCTCCATCAGGCGCGGGATGTCGCGGCGCATGTTGGCCGAGCCGAACCACGACCCGACCACCTGCTTCTCGAACGCCGCCAGCAGCAGCCCGGGAATCGCGATGCTGGTCTCGGTGACCGGGTGGATGTTGGTCACCACGATCCGCGAGCCCTTGCCGGCGAGCCAGAACGCCTCACCGAGGGCGTCGCCGTCACCGGTGCCCATCGCCATGATGACCTTGTCGTAGCCGCGGCCCCAGGTGGCGTCGGGGAGCGCCATCGTCGCGTCGGCGATCGAGGCGTAGGTGTGGGTCGCCCCGAACTCGATCGCCTTCTGGCGCTTGAACTCGATCGGGTCGATCGCCGCGACGACCCGGGCCCCTGCCATCCGGGCGCCCTGCACGGCGTTGGCGCCGATGCCGCCGATCCCGACCACCGCGACGTAGTCGCCCGGCTGCACGTCGGCGGAGTACACCGCCGAGCCCCACCCGGTGACGACACCGCACCCGAGCAGGCAGGCCCGGTCGAGCGGCCACCCCTTGTCGATCTTGACCAGGCTCGCCTCGTTGACCACGGTGTGCTCGGCGAACGTGCCGATCAGGCACATCAGCCCGAGGTCTTCGCCGGCGAGGCTGTGGTGCCGGAACGTACCGTCGGAGATCTGGCTGCCGACCGCCAGGTTGGCGGCGTCGTTGCACAGGTTGGAACGCCCGCGGGCACACCACTCGCAGCGGCCGCAGGCGGGGATGAAACCGAACACGACATGGTCGCCGGGGGCGACGGTGCGCACACCCTCGCCGACCTCGAGCACCACGCCGGCGCCCTCGTGTCCGCCGATCATCGGCGGGTTCGGCGAGACGCCGGCGAGGTCGCCGGTCATCACGTGCTCGTCGGAATGGCACATGCCGGATGCGGCCAGCTTCACCAACACCTCGCCGGCCTTGGGCGGGTCGAGTTCGATCTCCTCGACACTCCACGGGGTGTTGCGGGCACGGAGAATGGCGGCTCGGGTCTTCATGGGAGTCCTCGCTGACGTCGGATCGCTGACAGCGCCCGACGATAGCCAGGCCGTGTGCCCGTCGCCCCGTCGGACACCGCCGGCGGTCAGCTGCGGGGCACCACGGTGACCATGATGAACCGATCGGCCGGGACGTGCTGGGCGACGAAACCGCGCAGGCTCTCGGCGGTGACCGACGCCAGCCCCTCGTCCCGGGCCAGATAACCCAGCAGGTCGCCCCCCGGATAGATGGCCGCGTCGAACAGTTCGTCGAGGAACTCGCCGTTGTTGACGAAGTTGTAGGACTCCTCGACCTGGGCGTACGCGTTGGCGAACTCCTGCGGGGTGGGCCCGTTGAGGGCGAGGTCGGCGAGCTCGGCGATCGCCAGGTCGGCGACCGCTGCGATCCGGTCGGGCGATCCGGTGATCGACACGTACGTCTCGATCGCCGGATCGGGATCGAGGTCGATGTAGGTGACCGCGTACGGCGAGTACGAGTCGCCGTCGCGTTCGCGGATCACGTCGGTGAGCCGGGCCGTCAACAGTTCGCTGGCGACGTCGGCGTGCACCCGCAGCCCGGCGTCGGCGGTCGGCACCGGGCTGGTGAACAGGATCGTCACCGACGCGGTGTCGCCGGTCCCGGCCTCGATCGTGACGCTCGCCACGCCGTCGGGCGGCGGGGGCTCGACGTCGACCCAGGCCTCGGGCGCCGTCGCCGGCAGCGTCGCGAGGTAGGCGCCGGCGAGTTCGGCGACGATCACCGGGTCGAAGTCACCGGAGAACACGAACACCCAGTCGGCGGCATTGCCGAAGCGGTCGTTCCACACCCGCTCGACACCCGCGAGGTCGAGCGTCGCGAACTGCTCGGGTGTGGGCAGGGTCGCGTACCGCAACTCGCCGGGGTACCGCAGGTCGCGCAGGGCGTCGTCGGAGGCGACCGTGGGCTGCGAGGCCGGGTCCTCGATCACCGGGCGCACGCGGCTCTCGATCTGGGCCATCGCCACCGGGTCGAACCGGGGTGCGGTCATGTACAGGTGCACCAGCTGCAGCAGGTCCTCGACGTCGGCGGCCGCCACCGAACCCGAGAGGTAGTCGACGTGGGGCGCGATGTACGCCTTCACCTCCGCGGTGCTGCCGGCGAGGATCTCGGCCAGTTCGGCCCGGTCGAAGCCGGCGACCCCGCCGGCCAACACGACCTGGGGGGCGTACAGCGCGTCGACGACGTCGTCGTCGGCCACCAGCGACGACCCGCCGGGGCTGCCGGCGAGGAAGTACACCTGGCCCTCGACGATCACGTTGGTGTTGAGGATCACCCGCACCCCGTTCGGGAAGACGATGTCGATCGGGTCGAAGAACCAGTCACCGGCGCCGTCGAGCAGGTCGTCGACCGATGCCGGCGACACCGCACGGGGCCGGGCCATCAACTCGTCGGGGAGGTCGCGCGACACCCGGCGCGGCGCCAGGTCGCGGGTGGCGGTGGCGGCGATCATCGCCAGCACGTCGGATTCCGACGGCATCCGGCCGGCATCGGCCGCCGGCGTCGAGATGATCACGTGGGGCGCGCTGTTCGCCCAGCGCGCCCGGAACCGGAGGGCGACCGCCTCGGCCGTGATCCCGTCGAGCACCGCGACCGCGATCGCGTACTCGTCGGCGATCGCCGGGTACGACGATCCGGTGAGGGCGTGCTCGACGTAGGCGGTGGCATAGTCGTCGTCCTGGGCGCTCTCGCGGCCGGCGTGGAACAGGTCGTAGTCGCTGCGCAGCGAATCCACCGCCAGCTGAACCTCGTCGGCGGTGAAACCGAACCGGTCGGCGCGGGTGTACTCGTCGAGCAGCGCCTGCAGCGTGGCCTCGACACGGGCGACATCGGTGATCGCGTACAGCGCCGGCGCGTCGAGCGACCGGACGAAGCTGTTCGTACCCGGCCCGATCAGGTCGAACGGCGCGACACCCGACGCGACGTCCTGATCGAGTCGCCGGATCAGGGCGTCGTAGACGATCGAGTCGAGCAAACGCGCCCGCAGGGCGGCGGTTCCATGGCCCTCGACGGCGGGCAACGGCAGCGTCACCTCGACATCGACGGTGCGTTGATCCGGATCGGCGTGCAGGCCGAAGTCGGGCTCGGTGTCGATCGGGAACGCGACGTCGACCGGGGTCACCGCCCCGCCCGAGCGGTCGACCGCCGGGCCGAACAGTCGCTCGATCTCGGTCACGACGGCGTCGACGTCGATGTCGCCGACCACGACCACCGAGGCGTTGTCGGGGCGGTACCAGGCGTCGTAGAAGTCGCGCAGCTCGGTGGCGGTCATCGCCGAGATCGACCCGGAGTCGCCGATCGGCGAGCGATCGCCGTAAGCGGTGCCGGCGAGGTACATCCCCTCGGCGACGTCGAACAGGCGCCCGTTCAGGCTCTGCGTGCTCAGCCGCCACTCGTCGAGCACCACCCCCCGCTCGGCGATCACCTGATCGGGGGCGAACGTGGCGTGCGAGAGCCACTGCTCGAGCACCGTCAACCCGGTCCGCAGCGACCCGTCGGAGTTGGGCACCGTGAGCTCGTACACCGTCTCGTCGAAATCGGTGTAGGCGTTGATGTCGGCCCCGAACGCGGCACCGAAGCTGCGCAGCACGTCGATCAGCTCGTTCTCCGGGAACTTCTCGGTGCCGTTGAACAGCATGTGCTCGACGAAGTGGGCGACGCCGCCCGACGGCCCGAACTCGTCGACCGAGCCGGCGTCGATCGCCAGCCGCAGCGACGCCTTGCCACCGGGGTTGTCGTTGGCGCGCACGAAGTAGCGCAGGCCGTTGGCGAGCACGCCGGTGCGCACCGCCGGGTCGTCGGGGATCGGCGCGTCCGACGGGTCGAGCAACCCGGGCAACGACAGGTCGAGCCCGTCGACCGACGTCGACGCCCCGTCGTCGTTCGCCGCCGGCACCTCGGGGGCCACGTCGGAACCGGGGGTTGCCGAGACCACCTCGACGGGCGGGGTGCCGCCCGAGCAGGCGGCCGCCACCAGGCAGGCGACCACGGACCAACCCGAGCGGCGATGCATGCAGGCGATGCTAGGTGACCGGGGCGGCTGCGGCGCCGTCGCCGACCGTCGCACCGGGCCGCGGGTCGTCGCCGGGCCCACCGGTGCGCCATCATCGCGGGGACCCGAAAGGACCCCACAGTGAACGACGCAGCAGCCCACCAACCGGCACCGACCGGCCACGCCATGGACATCCGGCACCTGTTCTCGATCGAGGGCAAGACCGCCCTGATCACCGGCGGCTCGCGCGGCATCGGCGAGATGATCGCCGGCGGCTTCCTGGCGAACGGCGCCAAGGTGTACATCAGCTCCCGCAAGGCGCCGGCCTGCGAGGCGACCGCCCGCCGCCTCGTCGAACGCTTCGGCGGCGAGTGCATCGCGCTGCCGGGGGACGCGTCGACGCTGGAGGGCGTCGACGCCCTCGCCGCCGCGCTCGCGGCACGCGAAGCCCACCTCGACATCCTCGTCAACAACGCCGGCGTCTCGTGGGGGGCGCCGCTCGACGAGTTCCCCGAGATCGGCTGGGACAAGGTGATGAACACCAACGTCAAAGGCGTGTTCTTCCTGACCCAACGCCTGCTGCCGCTGCTCGAGGCCGCCGGCACCCCCGACGACCCGGCCCGCATCATCAACATCGGTTCGATCGACGGCATCCGGCCACCGGTGTTCGAGACCTTCTCGTACGGTCCGTCGAAAGCGGCCCTGCACACGATGACCCAACAGCTCGCCGCCAAGCTGGCGCGCCGCAACATCCTGGTCAACGCGATCGCCCCCGGGCCGTTCCCGACCTGGATGCTCAGCACCGGTGTCGGCACCGGCGGCGACGTCGAGGGCACCGACTGGGCGGCGGTCGGTGCCGGTGCGCCGCGCGGCAGGGTCGGCACCCCCGAAGACATCGCCGGGCTGGCGATCTACCTCGCCTCGCGCGCCGGTGCGTTCACGGTCGGTGCCGTGATCACCTGCGACGGCGGCGTGGCCGTCGGCTGACCCGGCCGCCGTGTTCGGGCCGTCGCGCCCCGAGGCGTTACCATCGCGACGATGGAACACGACACCACCGTGACCGAGGACGCCACCGAACCGGTGGCCGCCGACGAGATCGTCGACGAGCTGTTGATCGAGGAGATCTCGATCGACGGCATGTGCGGCGTCTACTGAGCGCGACACGCCCGTGGCCGACGTCGACCAACCCGGCCCGCTCCTCGGTCGACGGCTCGCGTTGCACCCCCAGGTGGCGTTGCGACCCGAGCCGTTCGGTGCCCTCGCCTACCACTACCTCAACCGGAGGCTGGTGTTCCTGAAACACCCCGACGTGGTGCGGGTGGTCGGCTCGCTCGCCGATCACGCCACCGTCGCCGACACCCTCGTCGCCTGCGGGATCGCCCCCGCCCGCTACGGGGCGTTCGAGCGGGCCCTGGCGTCGATGATCGACTCGGAGATGCTGTATGACCGCGCTGGCTGACCAGCTCAAGGGCGGCCTCGACGCGCCGATCTGCCTCACCTGGGAACTGACGTACGCGTGCAACCTCGAGTGCGTGCACTGCCTGTCGTCGTCGGGCCGGCGCGACCCGCACGAGCTCACCACCGCCGAGGCCAAAGCGGTCCTCGACGAGCTGCACGCGCTGCAGGTCTTCTACGTCAACATCGGCGGCGGCGAGCCGATGATCCGCCGCGACTTCTTCGAGCTGGTCGAGTACGCCGTCTCGAAGGGGATCGGCGTCAAGTTCTCGACCAACGGGGCCTTCATCGACGCCGACAAGGCGCGCCGCCTCGCGGCGATGGACTACCTCGACATCCAGATCAGCCTCGACGGGGTCGACGCCGTCACCAACGACGCGGTGCGCGGCACCGGCTCGTACGCCACCGCGATCACGGCGATGGACCACCTGCGCGACGCCGGCTTCGGCCCGTTCAAGATCTCGGTCGTGGTCACCCGCCACAACGTCGACCAGCTCGACGAGTTCCGGGCACTCGCCGATCGGTACGGCGCCCAGCTGCGGATCACCCGGCTGCGGCCGTCGGGGCGCGGCGCCGACACCTGGCACGCTCTGCACCCCACCAACCCCCAGCAACGCCAGATCTACGACTGGTTGCTCGCCCATGGCGACCGGGTGCTCACCGGCGACTCGTTCTTCCACCTCAACGCCCTCGGCGACGAGAACCTGCCCGGCCTCAACCTGTGCGGCGCCGGACGGGTGGTGTGCCTGATCGACCCGATCGGCGACGTCTACGCCTGCCCGTTCGTCATCCACGACGAGTTCCTGGCCGGCAACGTCCGCGACCCCGGCGGGTTCACCGGGGTCTGGCGCCAGAGCGCGCTGTTCCGCGAGCTGCGCCGGCCGCAGTCGGCCGGCGCCTGCGCGTCGTGCGGCTCCTACGACGCCTGTCAGGGCGGGTGCATGGCGGCGAAGTTCTTCACCGGCCTACCGCTCGACGGCCCCGACCCCGAGTGCGTCGGCGGCGACGGCGAGGTGGCCCTCGCCGGTGTGGCCGCCGGGTCGGTCCCACGGCCGATGATGGATCACTCGAAGCCACCACGGCCTTCCTCGAGCACCCCCGTCACCCTGGTACGGAAGTAGCGTCCCAGCCGTGTGGATGCTGCTGCTGCCGGTCGCCTACGTGGTCGGGACCTTCCCCAGCGCGGCGTTGGTGGCCCGCGCCAACGGCATCGACATCCGCACGGTCGGCTCCGGGAACCCCGGGGCGTCCAACGTCGCCAGGGTGCTCGGCTGGCGGCGCGGCGTCTGGGTGTTCGTGCTCGACGCCGCCAAGGGCGCCCTCGCCGCCGGCGGTGGGCTCGTCGTCGACGGCCGGCCGGCGGGCTACTGGCTCGGGGCGGCCGCCGTCGTCGGGCACGTCTTCCCGGTCTGGCAGCGGCTCCGCGGCGGCAAGGGGGTGGCCACCGGCGGCGGCGTCTTCGGGGCGCTCTCGCCGATCGTGTTCGTGTCGATCCTGGCGCTGTGGTTCGTACTGTCGAAACTCACCAAGAAGGCCTCCGTCGCCTCGATCATCACCGTCGCCCTGCTGCCGGTCGGGGTCGGCCTGATGCGCCAGGAGGCCTGGGAGGTGCTGGCCACCACCGGGATCTGCGCCCTGGTGATGGTGCGCCACCTCGGCAACATCAAGCGGCTGGTCACCCGCAAAGAGCACGCCCTGCACTGACCGCCGCGCCGGCTCAGTCGAGCACGGCGAGCAGCGGCGACAGGTCGAGCGTGTCGAGCGACGGCAGGTGCACGTCGACGGCGTCGTGCAACAGTTGTTGCCAGAACGGGAGCCGGAAGAAGTGCCGGCCCTCCTTGACCACGTAGTTGAGCAGGAAGAACCGGTACGCCTCGGGGAGGAACAGCACCTCCTGCTCGGTCATCGGGTACACCTGGTGATACGCCGCCAGGAACTGCCGGAACCGCGGTTCGAGCAGCGTGTGGGACCCGTACGTGAAGGCGCTGCGGTCGCCCGTGCGCGACGACACGCGCGACAGGAAATAGAAGTCGAGCAGCCGTGACTCGATCCGGAACCAGTCGTAGTCCCACCGGCTGAACAACCGGAACGCCCCGGGGTCGTCGGGGTCGGGTTCGACCGAGAAGTTGCCGAGGTTCCAGTCGATCAGCACCGGCATCTTCAGCCACGAGTCGTAGCCCGATTCGTGGCTCGCCATCAAGAACCGGTGGGTGTGCCGCCGCACCAGGTCGAGCCGGCTCGGCTCGAGGCCGAGTTGCTCGCCGGCCCGCCGCGAGCCGAGCATCTCGAACAGGTTGACGGCGTCGCTCTTCGCGGTCTTCGACGGCGGCGGGATGCGGGGGGCGATCGCCGCGCACGCCAGGTGGAAACGCGCCAGCTCGCCACCCAGGTTCGAGACCTGGGCATCGGTGAGGATCGCCGGCAGCCGGTCGCGGACCGCGACCTCCTGGTAGAACACCGCCCACATCTCGCCGTCGTACCAGAGATACGGCTTGCCGTGCCTGGTCAACGTCGCCGCCATGAAATGCTCGTACGGGCCGCCGTGCAGCAACTCGGTCGCCCGGTGCAACCGGTCGTGGTCCTCGGCGAACAAGAAAAAAGAGCCGTAGTTCGACGACTTGGCGATGATGGGTGCCCCGTCGTCGAGCAGCAACCGGTACACCCGGTTGGTCGACACCATCGCGCTCAGTTCCTCGAACCGGTCGATCCGGCGCGGGTCGCCGTAATCACGCCATGCCGCCTCGATCACGTTGCGATGACGGGCGTCGTTCGCGTCCACGTCGCGAGCCTGCCACACCGGGCGGCCGCCACGACAGGCGCCGGCCACGACGCGAACGCGATCACCAACGGCGACTACGACGCTGCGGGGGACGGCATCTAGTGTGGCGCCGCATGGAAATGCATTGGGCCACCGCCTGGGAGTCGATCGCCGACGCGATCCCCGAAGCAGCCGCGGTCACCAACGGTGACGTCACGGTCACCTGGGCCGCCTTCGACGACCGGGCGGCGCGGATCGCCGCCGCGCTGGTCGGTGCCGGCCTGGGCCCCGACTCGAAGGTCGGCCTCTACCTCTACAACGGCAACGAGTACCTCGAGGCGCAGTTCGCGACGTTCAAGATGCGCGGTGTCGCGATCAACGTCAACTACCGCTACCTCGACGACGAGCTGTGGTACCTGCTCGACAACGCCGACGCCGAGGCACTGGTGTTCCACAGCTCGCTCGCCGACCGCGTCGACCGCGTGGCCGGCCGACTCCCGAAACTGAAGCTGCTGATCGCGGTCGACGACGGTGGCACACACAGCGTGCCGGGTGCGATCGCCTACGACGACGCGATCACGCGGCACGACCCGATGCCGCGCATCTCACGCCGCGAGGACGACACCTACATGCTCTACACCGGTGGCACCACCGGGATGCCCAAGGGCGTGATGTACGACATCGGGATGATCACCGGGTTCTTCTGCACCCTCGGGTTCGGCGCCCTGGGCCTGCCGGTGCCCGCGACCGCCGACGAGCTCGCCCCCGCGGTGGCCGGCTTGCACGAACAGGGCCAGCGGTCGGTGTCGATCACCGGCGCGCCACTGATGCACGGCACCGGCTTGTGGCTGGGGGCGATGATGCACCATCTCGCCGGGGGCCACGTCGTCACGCTCACCAGCCGCAGCCTCGACGCCGACGAACTGCTCGCCGCGATCCAACGCCACCGCGTCACCCACAACACGATCGTCGGCGACTCGTTCTCGAAGCCGATCATCCGCGCCCTGCGGGCGGCGATCGAACGCCGCGAGCCGTACGACACCTCGACGCTCAAGATGATGGTGTCGTCGGGAGTGATGTGGACCGCCGAGGTCAAAGAGCAGCTGCTCGACCTGATCCCCCAGGTCGTGCTGCTCGACGCGATCGGCTCGAGCGAGGGTTCGATGGGCAACCAGGTGACGATGCGCGGTGTGCGCACCGAGACGGCCAAGTTCAACATCAACCCGACGACGAAGGTGTTCAAGGACGACGACACCGAGGTGGTGCCCGGGTCGGGCGAGATCGGCATGGTCGCCGCCGGCGGCCTCGTCCCGCGCGGCTATTTCAAGGACCCCGCCAAGTCGGCGCGCACGTTCCGCACGATCGGCGGGGTGCGCTACTCGTTTCCCGGCGACCTCGCCCAGCTCGATGCCGACGGCACGCTGATCCTGCTCGGGCGCGGCAGCCAGGTGATCAACTCCGGCGGCGAGAAGATCTTCCCCGAGGAGGTCGAGGAGGCCGTCAAGCGGGTGCCCGGGGTGATCGACTGCCTCGTGGTGGGCCTCGACGACGACAAGTTCGGTCAGGCGGTCACGGCGGTCGCCTCACGGGCACCCGGCGCGACCGTCAGCGACGCCGACGCCATCGCATCGGTCAAGTCCGAACTCGCCGGCTACAAGGCGCCCAAGCGGGTGGTCTGGGTCGACCAGGTGCCACGGGCCCCGAACGGCAAGGCCGACTATCCGGCCGCCCGCCGACTCGCCCTCGACGCGCTCGACGGCTGATCGTCAGCTGCCGCGGAACCGGCGCAGGCGCAACGAGTTGGTCACGACGAACACGCTCGAGAACGCCATCGCCGCACCGGCGATCACCGGTGAGAGCCGCCCCGCCATCGCCAGCGGGATCGCCAACACGTTGTAGGCGAACGCCCAGAACAGGTTGCCCTTGATGGTGGCCAGCGTCCGGCGGGACAGCCGGATCGCATCGACGGCCGCCGAGAGGTCGGCGCGCACCAGGGTCAGGTCGCTGGCCTCGATCGCGACGTCGGTACCGCCGCCCATCGCGATCCCGAGGTCGGCGGTGGCCAGCGCAGCGGCGTCGTTGACGCCGTCACCCACCATCGCCACGACCCTGCCGCGCGATTGCAGCTCGTGGACGACGGCCACCTTGTCGCTCGGCATCACCTCGGCGTGCACCGTGGTGATGCCGACCTCGGAGGCGATCGACTCGGCCGTCGCGCGATGGTCACCGGTGAGCAGCACCGGTTCGAGACCGAGCTCGCGGAACCGGGCGACCGCCGCCGCGCTGTCGGGCTTGACCGTGTCACGAACCGCCAGATGGCCGAGCACCTCTCCGTGATCGGCCTCGGATGCCCCGCGGCGCAGTTCGACGACCGTCTCGCCGGGGTGCACGACGGTGGCGGGCCCCGGCCGACCGACCTCGAGCTCGACACCATCGACGACCCCTGCGACACCACGCCCCGGACGGTTGACGAACCCGCTGACGGTGGCGAGCGCACCGAACCGCTCGCGTCCCGCCGATGTGATCGCCCGGGCGATCGGGTGCTCGCTCGCCGACTCGAGGGCGGCTGCTGCGGCGAGCAGCTGGTCGGCGTCGACGCCGGCCGCCGGCCGAACCTCGACGAGCGACATCGTGCCGGTGGTGACCGTCCCGGTCTTGTCGAGCACGACCGTGTCGACCCGCCGGGTGCTCTCGAGGATCTCGGGGCCCTTGATGAGGATCCCGAGCTGGGCACCGCGGCCGGTGCCGACGAGCAGCGCCGTCGGCGTCGCCAGACCGAGCGCGCACGGGCAGGCGATGATCAGCACGGCCACCGCCGCACTGAACGAGCGCTCGATGTCACCGGTGCGCACCGCCCAGACGACGAGCGTGGCGACCGCCAGCACGATGACGATCGGCACGAACACCGCCGAGACGCGATCGGCGAGCCGTTGCACCGGAGCCTTGCCCGACTGGGCGTCGGCCACCATCTGGGCCATCACCGCCAGCTGCGTCTCGGCGCCGACCCGCACGGCTTCGACGACGAGCCTGCCGTTCTCGTTGAGGGTCGCGCCGATCACGTGGTCGCCAGGCCCGACCTCGACCGGGACGCTCTCGCCGGTGACCAGCGACCGGTCGACGGCCGACTCGCCGTCGACGACCCGGCCGTCGGTGGCGATCTTCTCGCCCGGCCGCACGACGAACCGATCGCCGACGCGCAGCTGTTCGATCGGCACCCGGTGCTCGGCGCCGTCGGCGTCGAGCACGGCGACGTCCTTGGCGCCGAGATCGAGCAGCATCCGCAGCGCGTTCGAGGCGCGGTGTTTGGCCCGGGCCTCGAAGTAGCGCCCGGCGAGGATCAGCGCCACCACGGTGGAGGCCACCTCGAGATAGATGTGATGCGGCTCGTCGGCCCCGCCGACGCCGAGCGACATCGACATCTCCATGCCGATGTCGCCTGCCTCGGTGAACAGCAGCGCCCACACCGACCAGAGATAGGCGGCGGAGACACCGACCGAGATCAGGGTGTCCATGGTGGTCTGGTGATGTCGCAGGTTGAGCGCCATGGCGCGATGGAACGGCCAGGCCGCCCAACTGGCGACCGGCGTCGCCAATGCCAGCGCCAGCCACTGCCACCCGTCGAACTGGGTCGCCGGCACCATCGACACCAGCAGCACGGGTGCGCCGAGGGCGATCGCGACGATCAGGCGCACCCGCAGGTAGGCGGCACGGTCGGGCATCGGATCGTCGCGGGACGGCAGCCGCGCCCCGTACCCGGTGGCCTCGATCACGGCGATCACGTCGGCGACCGCGATCGACGGGTCGGCGATCTGCACCCGAGCCCGCTCGGTGGCGTAGTTGACCGATGCCGACACGCCCTCGACACGGTTGAGCTTGCGCTCGATGCGCGCCGCGCACGCCGCGCATGTCATCCCCGTGACATCGAGGTCGAGGGGCGCTACGGGCGACCGGCGCCGGTCGTCAGGCGACGTCAAAGCCGGCTTCATCGATCGCGGCCACGATGGCGCCGTGGACGAGGCCAGAGCCGGTCACGACGACCAGCTTCGTCGCCAGGTCGACCTCGACGGAGGCGACCCCGGCGAGCGCTCCGACCTCGGCCTTGACGGCGGCCTCGCAGTGGCCACAGGTCATACCGGGGACGTTCAGGGTGATGGTGTCGGACATGGTTGCTCCTCGATCGGGACGGACGGGGGGCGGCGGGCCCCACTCACGACTTGACCAGGCGCTCGATCGCCCGGCTGGCCTCGGTGATGATGCGGTCGGCCTCGGCCGGGTCGCTCGACGTCACGGCGGAGGCGACGCAGTGGTGGAGGTGGTCGTCGAGCAACTGCATCGCGACGCTCTGCAGGGCACGCGTCGCCGCCGAGACCTGGGTGAGCACGTCGATGCAGTACGTGTCGTCGTCGACCAGACGTTGCAGGCCGCGGATCTGGCCCTCGATGCGCCGGAGCCTGGCCAGCACGGCCGCCTTGTCGTCGTGGTAGCCGGGCCCTCCCGCACCGCCGCTCGTGCCTGCATCCACAGCCATGCCCATACCATACCTGGGTATACTATGAAGTCAAGAAGGTCGGGCCGGCCGCACCAGCAGGCGTCGGGCGAGGAAGTCCAACACGGCGTCGACACTCGCCTCGTCGCGCTGCTCGGTCAGCACCGAGTGGTCACGCTTCGACGCGCTGGGCAACTCGACCGCGATGAACGCATCGCCCAGCTTCTCGCGCAGGGTCGCGAACCGCGTGCCGACCACCCGGTCATCGACGAATCGCAGCCCCAACACCTCGCACCCGTCGGCAGCCCGCTGCACCACGACCGCCTCGTCGTCGGGTGAGAGGCCGAGGTTGCCGCTCGCCGCCCCGCCGCCCCTCGCGATCGGGAACGACGGCTGCGACAGCACCGGGGCGACCATGATCTCGTCGAGCATCATCCCGAGGGCGAATCCGCCGCTGAAGCACATGCCGACCGCGCCGACACCCGGGCCGCCGAGCTCACCGTGGAGGGCCCTGGCGAGGGCCCGCAGCCACGACGTGACCGGCGTGGTGCGGTCGAGCGCCCAACTGGTGAACTCGCGCGACACGCACACCTTGGCCATGCTGGCGACGAGATACGGCAATGAGACCTCCTTGCCGGGGGTGCCCACCAGATCGGGCATCACCACGGTGAAGCCGCGCCCCACCACGTCGTCGGCGAAGGCCGCCACCTTGGGGGTGATCCCGGGGATCTCGTGGATGACGATGACGCCCGGCCCGCGCCCCTTGCGGTAGGTGTCGTGGGTGAACCCCGCCGCCGAGAACGACGACCGCTCCCAGCCCGCCAGCGCCGCGCTCATCGCCGCACCCCCCGGCACGGCGCGACCCTCGCCGCGCCGTTCACGAGGCCAGCCGGCGGACGGCCTCGAGGGCGTTGACGGCGAGTTCCTCGGTGCCCACCCGGAACAGCGCGAGGGCCTCGGGGTCGACCTGGTCGCCCATCGCCCCGTGCAGGTAGCGGGCGTAGACCCCCTCGCTGATGACCGCCAGGCGCCACGACGAGAACGCCACGTAGTAGTCGATGCCCGACACGTCGCGGCCGGTCCGCCGGGCGTACCGGTCGACGACCTCGGCGTACGACATGAATCCGGGCAGGCTGGTGGGATCGTTGTGGCGACCGGTGCCGTCGGATCCCACCCAGTAGACGCCGAGGTAGCCCAGGTCGGCGAGCGGATCACCGAGCGTGCAGAGCTCCCAGTCGAGCACCGCCGCGATGCGACCGCGCCCGACGTCGGTGATGCAGTTGCCGAACCGGTAGTCGCCGTGGGCGATCGAGACGCCCTGCTGCTCGGGGACGTTGGCCACCAGGTGGCGGGCGACCTCGTCGATCGCCGGCAGCTCACGGGTCTTCGAGTTCGCCCACTGCGTCGACCACCGCTTGATCTGCCGCTCGACATAACCCTCACGACGCGCCAGGTCGCCGAGCCCGATCTCGTCGACGTCGGCGGCGTGCAGGTCGGCCAGCACGTCGACGAGGTGCTCGCACGTCGGGCGCCGCAACTCGACGGGGAGCAGCTCGGCCCGCGCCGGGCTGTCGAGCACCACGCCGTCGACATGCTCCATCACGTAGAACGGGGCGCCGTTGACGGCCTCGTCGAGACACAGCCCGAGCGTCCGCGGCACCGGGACGGCGGTACGGCCGACGGCCGAGATGATGCGGTGCTCACGCGCCATGTCGTGGGCGGTCGCCAGCACGTGACCGGTCGGGGGACGCCGCAACACGAGGCGCCGGCCGCCACCGTCGCGCACGAGGAACGTGAGGTTCGAGCGGCCGCCGACGATCAACTCGAACTCGAACGGCCCGGCGACGTCGTCGATGTTGGCGAGCAGCCACGCGCTCACCCGGTCGCGGTCGATGCCCTGCACGGGCCCGACCGTAGCCCGAACGGCCGGTACACCCGAAGGCACGCCGCGCCCGAAGGGGCGCCCCGACCGGCGGCGGTCAACCGGGCCGGCCGACGGCGGTGACCTTGCTCCAGCTGACGTTCGAGACCTTCACGTTGGTGCCCGAGTTCGGCGCATGGATCAGCATCCCGCCGCCGAGATAGATCCCGACGTGGCTGATCGGCGAGTAGTAGAAGATCAAGTCGCCGGGCTGGGCGGCCGCCGTCGGCACCCTCGGGAGCGACGCCGCCTGAGCCCGCGAGTTGCGCGGCAGGTACACCCCGGCCTGGCCCCACGCGTAGTGGGTGAGGCCCGAGCAGTCGAACGACACGCCCGGGTTCGAGGTCGCGTAGCGATACGCGACACCGAGCTGACCCTGGGCGGCCTGGATGGCGATCCCCGCCCGGCCCGACACCGCCGGGATGTTCGCCACCGGGACGTCACCGCCGCCGCCACCGCCGCCACCGCCGCCGCCACCGCCGCCACCGCCGCCGCCACCGCCGCCACCGCCGCCACCGCCGCCACCGCCGCCGCCCTGGTTGGCGGCAGCCTGTTGGGCCGCCAGTTGGGCCTGCCACCTGGCATAGGCGGCGGCTTCGCGACGCGCCTGCTCCTCCTGGATCAACACGCCCAGGCGGGCTTCGGCGGCCGACCGGCGCTGCTCGTACTCGGCGGTGGACGCGATCGTCTGTTCTTGCTTCTCGGTGATCCGCCTGGCGAGCGCCTCCTCCTGGGACTGCTTCACCTGGAGGTCGCGGCGTTCCCGTTCGAGGTCGCTGATCAGCTCGTCGAGGTCGTCGGTGGTGCTGGTGCCGACGCTGAGGGCGATCCGGCTGTACTGGTCACGGCGCAGCATCTCGCCGTACTGGCTGGCGTTGGAGAACAACGGGCCGAGCACGTCGGCCCCGTTGCCGGTGAACGCCCGCACCGCGACCTCGGCGAGGTCGCCGCGCAACGCCGCCAACGCGGCCTCCTGCACCGCGATGCGCTGCTGCGAGGCGACGATGTCGAGATCGAGCTGGGCCTTGTTGTCGACCGCCTCGGCGTAGTCCTCGGCGAGGATGTCAGCCAGCTCCTCCAGCCGGTCGAGCTCGTCGACGATCCGTTCGACCTCGCGACGCTGGTCGGCGACGCTCGCCCTGGCGACCTCGGGCGACACGACCGGCGCGAGCAGGGCGACCGTCACGGTGGTGACGACCAACCGGCCGAGTCGTAGCGCTGGGAACCGCTTCATAGGACGTCCGGAGTGTACCCAACATTACGAACGTGTTGCGATCGGACCGGAAATGTCCCCGGTTCGCAACATCGCTCGCGATCTG
Source organism: Ilumatobacter sp. (assembly GCA_036526035.1). Classification (GTDB taxonomy): domain Bacteria; phylum Actinomycetota; class Acidimicrobiia; order Acidimicrobiales; family Ilumatobacteraceae; genus Ilumatobacter. The sequence goes on from DATCZG010000073.1 coordinate 39,688, forward strand.
CCACCCACCCGGCGCTATTCCCACTCGATCGTGCCGGGCGGCTTCGACGTGATGTCGTAGGCCACCCGGTTGATCCCCGGCACCTCGTTGATGATCCGCTGGGACATCTTCTCCAACAGGTCGTAGGGCAGCCGCGCCCAGTCGGCGGTCATCGCGTCGTCGCTCGTGACGGCACGGATGATGATCGGGTGACCGTAGGTGCGCTCGTCGCCCATCACGCCGACCGAGCGGATGTCGGGCAGCACGGCGAACGCCTGCCAGATGTCGCGTTCGAGCCCCGCCCAGGCGATCTCCTCGCGCACGATCGCGTCGGCCTCCTGGAGCGTGGCGACCTTGTCGGGCGTCACCTCACCGATGATCCGCACCCCGAGTCCGGGTCCGGGGAACGGCTGGCGCCACACCATTTCGTCGGGTAGCCCGAGTTCGCTGCCGAGCGCCCGCACCTCGTCCTTGAACAGGTCGCGCAACGGTTCGATCAACTCGAGCGTCATGTCCTCGGGCAGGCCGCCGACGTTGTGGTGGCTCTTGATCACCTCGGCGGTCCCGTCGGCGCCACCGCTCTCGATCAAGTCGGGATACAGCGTGCCCTGCACCAGGAACGCCGCCTCGGTCAACCCACCGGTGTGCTGCTCGAAGATGCGGATGAACTGCTCACCGATGATCTTGCGCTTGGCTTCGGGCTCGCTGACCCCGGCGAGCGCCGCGAAGAAGCGGTCACCGGCGTCGACGTGGATCAGCTCGAGGTTCATGTTGCGCCCGTAGGTCTCGATGATCTGGGCGCTCTCGCCCTTGCGCATCAGGCCCGTGTCGACGTAGATGCAGGTGAGCTGGTGCCCGATCGCGCGGTGCACGAGCGCTGCCGCCACCGACGAGTCGACACCACCCGACAGGGCGCAGATCGCCCGCTGGTCGCCGACCCGGGCGCGGATCCCGGCGACCTGCTCGTCGATCACCGACGCCATCCGCCAGTTCGGATCGCAGCCCGCCAGCTCGTGCAGGAAGGTGCGCAGCACGGCCATCCCGTGCGGCGAGTGCACGACCTCCGGATGGAACTGCACACCCCAGATGCGGCGTTCGTCGTGCTCGAGCACGGCCACCGGGGCGTCCTTCGTGGAGGCGGTGGCGCGGAACCCCGGCGGCACCGCCGTGATGGCGTCGAAGTGGCTCATCCACACGTCGTGCTCGTCGGGGATGTCGGCGTGCAGCACCGACGACTCGGCGGTGCGCACCAGGTGGCAGCGGCCGTACTCGCCGGCGAGACCGCGCCCGACGGTGCCGCCGAGCTGGGCGGCGATCAGCTGGGCGCCGTAGCAGATCCCGAAGATCGGGATCCCGAGCTCGTAGATCGCCGGGTCGAGCCGTGGGGTGCCCTCGATGTTGACGCTCGCCGGACCCCCGGACAGGATGATCGCCGACGGCTGACGGGCGGCCACCTCACCGGCCGTGATGCGATGGTTGACGATCTCGGAGAACACGTGCAGCTCGCGCACCCGGCGGGCGATCAGCTGGGCGTACTGGGCGCCGAAATCGACCACCAGCACCGCATCACGATGGGGGTCGCCGGCGTCGACGCGGTCGGACCCGGGTGTGGACGTGTCGGTGCTCAAGCCCTCGATGGTAGACATTCGCGGTGCTGCTGCGCGCGTTCGTCATCTTCCTCGCCGTGTCGGTGTCGGCACCGCCCACCCGTGCCGCGGCCGACCTCGCCGCCACTGCGGTGGCCGCCACGGTGGCCGGCTCCGATACCTCGGTTCCGCCGCCGGTCACCCTCAACGAGTTCCTCCCCGAAGACCGCTCCCTCGGCGACTGCCTCAGTTCGCTGCCCAAACCCGGCTGCGGCAGCGAGGCCAGGGGCGGCTGGCGGCAGGGTCTCGTGCTGGGGGCGATCCTGGTCGGGCTGGGGTTCATCGCGTGGCGGGTCGTCGCCGGCGCCAGGAAGGCCCGGGCGTGACCCCCGACGAGTTCCGCACGAGCGGGTACCAGCTGATCGACTTGATCGCCGACTACCTCGAGACGGTCGGCGGACATCGCATCACCCCCGACCTGCGACCCGGCGACGTGCGAGCGCTGCTGCCCGAGCATCCGCCGGCCGAGCCCGAGCCCTGGGAGGCCGTGCTCGCCGACGTCGAGCGCGTCGTGTTGCCCGGCATCGCGCACTGGCAGCACCCCGGCTGGTTCGCCTACTTCCCGGCCAACAACGGCTATCCGTCGATCCTCGGCGAGCTGCTCACGGCCGGGCTCGGCGTGCAAGGCATGAGCTGGGTGACGTCACCGGCGTGCACCGAGATCGAGACCCTGATGCTCGACTGGATGCAGGAGCTGCTGGCGCTGCCCGCCCGCTTCCGCTCGACCAGCGAGCGCGGCGGCGGCGTGATCCAGGGTTCGGCGAGCGAAGCCACCCTCGTCGCGATCCTCGCCGCCCGGTGGCGGGCGACGGCAGGCGTCGTCAACGTCGACGGCGACACCACACGGCTCACCGCCTATTGCACCGCCCACGCCCACTCGTCGGTCGAGAAGGGTCTGCGGATCGCCGGTATCGGGACCGACCGGATCCGGCTGATCGACCACGACGACCGGTACGCGATGCGCCCCGAGGCGCTCGCCGCCGCGCTCGCCGCCGACCGCCGCGCCGGCCTGGTGCCGTGCATCGTCTGCACCACCCACGGCACCACGTCGTCGATGGCGTTCGACCCGACCGGCCGCATCGCGGAGCTGTGCGCACGCGACGGGGTGTGGCTGCACGTCGACGGTGCGATGAGCGGCATCGCAGCGCTGGTGCCCGACTACCGCTGGGTCAACGCCGGCCTCGAAGGCGCCGACAGCTACTGCACCAACCCGCACAAGTGGATGGGCGTCAACTTCGACTGCACACTGTTTTGGACCGCCGACCGCGCCGCGCTGCTGGGCGCGCTCAGCATCCTGCCCGAGTACCTCCGCTCGGCGGCGGCCGAGTCGGGGGCGGCGATCGACTACCGCGACTGGCAGGTGCCGCTCGGACGCCGCTTCCGGGCCCTCAAGCTCTGGTTCACGATCCGCCTCGAGGGCGTCGCCGCGATCCGGCAACGGATCCTCCGCGACGTGGCCAACGCGCAACGGTTCGCCGGCCTGGTCGGCCGCGACCCGCGCCTCGAACTCGTCGCCCCACACCCGCTGACCCTCGTGTGCCTGCGGGTCGCCACCGACGACGACACAGCGACCGACGAGTTGATCTCGCGCCTCAACGCCGGTGGGCGGTTCCACGTGACGCGCACCGTGCTCGACGGCCGCGCCGTGCTGCGGGTCAGCATCGGCGCCCGATCGACCGACGAGGACGACATCGCGGCCCTGTGGGCCGAGATCGACGACCTGGTCGGCGGCTCCTGACCGGTGGCGGTCAGGCCAGACTGCGGCGCAGGAGGTCGACGAGCATGTGGGCGGTCGCACCCCACACGGTCTCGTCGTCGAGTTCGAAGAAGTGCAGCAACCGGTGGGTTCCCCCGACGCCCCACACCTCCGAACGGTAGGTGTCGGGCCGGGTGAACTCGCCGAGCGGCACCCACATGACCCGGTCGACCTCCATCGTGTGGGCCTGCAGCGGCATCGGCTCGCGCAGCGTCGCCACCTTGGGGACGATGTAGCTGCGGCTGACGACCGTGTTGAGATGCTCGAGCTCGCCGCGCACCTCGACGTGGCGGGGGTCGAGGCCGACCTCTTCGTGGGCTTCGCGCAGCGCGGCGTCGACCGCGGTCTCCCCGGGGTCGAGACGGCCGCCCGGAAAGCTCACCTCGCCGCGGTGGTGGCGCAGCTCCCACGAACGGCGGGTCAGCAACACCTCGGGCCCGGTGGGCCCGTCGGCCAGGGCGATCAGCACCGCCGACGCCTTGGCGTCGGGGAACGCCGGTGCCAGCGGCCGGTCGTGCTCGGGCACCGCCGCGAGCACCGCGTCGAACGTCGGCACCGCCCCCGCCGCCCACGGTGCACTCGGCCCCGGCGACCAGGCCGCCGGTCGCGGCACGATCTGGCGTCCACCGGGTCGCCGGGCAGCCCCGTGCATCGGGCGGTCGCCGGACGCCACCATGTCAACCGGCCGACGTCAGCCGGCCGACGAGGCCGGCGTCCAGCCGCTGGCGACGAGTTCTTCGAGCACGACCGCGAGCCCGGCGGTCTTGAGGTTGGCGAGCACCTTGCCGGGCTGTTCGTCACCGCGCTCGAAGTCCTCCCAGGCGCTGACCAGCTTGGCGAGATCGGGGACGGGACGTTCGAACGTCGACATGCCTCCAGCCTACGGGTGCCGCGGCACCGGACCGACCCGGCGAACCCTCAGCGGGAGCGCTTCTTGACGGCCTGCTTGCCGGCAAGGAAGGCAGAGGCCGCGATCCGGCCCGCCGAACGCCCCACCACCTCACCGGTCGAACCGGCCCGGTCGACGCGGCGCTGCTTGCGCTGCGGGCGCTCGGCCCAATCGGTGTAGAACCACAAGAACCCCAGCGGCACCAGGATCACCCCCATGATGAACCGGCCGCTGACGTCGACGGCGATCCACGGCTGCAGCGCACCGGCGGCGATGACGGCCATCACCACCACGTCGAGCCATCGGTGCAGAGCGCGCCCGACGAGCTTGAACGCGCCGAGCGGGCCGCGCACCATCGCCGCGTTGACGAGCACCAGCCCGCCGGCCACCGTCGGCACGAGGGGCGAGGGGTCCTGCATGCCCTGGGCGACCAGCGACACGCCGATCAGGTACTCGGCCAGCTGGTGCACCCAGAACGGTCGCAGCGCGCGTTCGCCCATCTGCGGCAACCTACCCGGCGGGGCACCGGTTCGTCGGCCGGGCGGCGCCGAACGGGGACGCGCCACGGCCCGGGGTCTCCCCCGGGCCGTGGTGCGAACGTGGTGTTCAGCCTCGACGAGGCCTGATCACATCATGCCGCCCATGCCACCCATCGGGTCCATGCCGCCGCCCATGCCGGCACCGGCCGGCTCGGGCCGGTCGGCGACCAGGCACTCGGTGGTGAGCACCAGCGCAGCGATCGAGGCCGCGTTCTGCAGGCCCGAGCGGGTCACCTTGGCGGGGTCGATGATGCCGGCCTTGACCATGTCGACCATCTCGCCGGTGGCCGCGTTGAGGCCGATCGAGCCGGTCTCGGCCTCGATCGCCCGCACCATGACCGACCCTTCGAGGCCGGCGTTCTCGGCGATGTTGCGAGCCGGAGCGGTGAGCGACTCCCACACCAGGCGGGCACCGGTCTGCTCGTCGCCCTCGAGCGACTCGACGACGGCCTGAACCGCCGGCCGGGCGCGGATCAGGGCGGTGCCGCCACCGGCGACCACACCCTCCTCGATCGCCGCCCGCACCGAGGACACGGCGTCTTCGATGCGGTGCTTCTTCTCCTTGAGCTCGACCTCGGTGGCCGCGCCGACCTTGATGACGGCGACGCCGCCGGCCAGCTTGGCGAGGCGCTCCTGGAGCTTCTCGCGGTCCCAGTCGGAGTCGGTGTTGTCGATCTCGGCCTTGATCTGGCTGATCCGGCCCTTGACGTCATCGTGCGAACCGCCACCGTCGACGACGGTGGTGTTGTCCTTGGTGATGATGATGCGCTTGGCGGTGCCGAGCAGGTCGAGGGTGGTGTTCTCGAGCTTGAGCCCGACGTCCTCGCTGATGACCTGGCCGCCGGTGAGCACGGCCATGTCCTGCAACATCGCCTTGCGGCGGTCGCCGAAGCCGGGGGCCTTGACGGCACAGGCGTTGAAGGTGCCACGGATCTTGTTGACCACCAGCGTGGCGAGCGCTTCGCCCTCGATGTCCTCGGCGATGATGACCAGCGGCTTGCCGGTCTTCATGACGGCCTCGAGCACCGGCAGCATCGCCTGCACCGTGGAGATCTTGCCCTGGTTGAGCAGGATGTAGGCATCTTCGAGCACCGCTTCCTGGCGCTCGACATCGGTCACGAAGTACGGCGACAGGTAGCCCTTGTCGAACTGCATGCCTTCGGTGAACTCGAGTTCGGTGCCGAACGTGTTCGACTCCTCGACCGTGACGACGCCGTCCTTGCCGACCTTGTCGATCGCGTCGGCGATCACGTCGCCGATCGAGCTGTCGGCGGCCGAGATGGTGGCGACGTTGGCGATGTCGCTCTTGTCCTCGACGTCCTTGGCCTGGCTGGCCAGCGACTCGACGGCCGCGGCGACCGCCTTCTCGATGCCCTTCTTGACGGCCATCGGGTTGGCGCCGGCGGCGACGTTCTTCATGCCGACGCGCACCATGGCCTGGGCGAGCACCGTGGCGGTGGTGGTGCCGTCACCGGCGATGTCGTCGGTCTTGGTCGCCACTTCCTTCAGGAGCTGGGCGCCCATGTTCTCGAACGGGTCCTCGAGCTCGATCTCCTTGGCGATCGACACACCGTCGTTGGTGATGGTCGGAGCGCCGAACTTCTTGTCGAGCACGACGTTGCGGCCCTTCGGCCCGAGCGTGACGCGTACGGCATCGGCGAGCTTGTTGACGCCGGCTTCGAGTGATCGACGAGCATCATCGTCGAACTTGAGCATTTTTGACATGCGATTCAGTCCTCAGTGTCGGTTGCGGTGTTGGTTGCGTACAGGGGGTTGGTCACTTCTCGACGATCGCGAGCACGTCGCGAGCGTTGAGCACCAGCACGTCGTCACCGGCGAGGGTGACCTCGGTGCCGCCGTACTTCGAGTACAGGACGGTCTGGCCGACCTCGATGCCGAGCGGGATGATCTCACCCGTCGACTCGGCCCGCTTGCCGGGGCCCACGGCGAGAACCGTGCCCTGCTGGGGCTTCTCCTTGGCGGTGTCGGGGATCACGAGACCCGATGCGGTCTGGGTCTCGGCCTCGTTCGGCTTGACGACGATACGGTCATCGAGCGGCTTCAGGTTCATGGGTGCATGCCTCCGTTGGCGTGTCACAGTGGGGATTGATCTGATGATCTGGGCCGTTAGCACTCAGCCCGTGCGAGTGCCAATCGTAGACGGGTCGATCACCGATTAGCAACCGGCCATCGAGAGTGCTAACGCCGAACCGCGTTGCGGCGGGCGCACCACCGCTGCGGGGCAGGTGTCGGCGGCGGGTCAGAGCGGGTTGACGACCGGGCGCCGTCGCCCGACGAGCAGCACGTCGACGACCCGCTGGGGGGTCGAGGTGATCAACGGGAACAACATCGCCCGCCGCGGGTACCTGACCGTACGGCGACCTTTGGCGACCGCTTCGACCACACCGCGGGCGACGACCTCGCGCGGCACCTCGGGCATCAGCTGCAGCCGGCGCAAGCGACGGAACCCACGCTCGGTCGGGGGGTGGCCGTAGACGCGCTCGAGCATCGCGGTCGGGATCGGCCCGATCTCGACGACCGTGGTGGCCACCGGCGAGCCCTTCATCTCGGCGCGCAGCACCCGGTGGAAGTTGGAGAGTCCGGCCTTCGTACTGCAGTACAGGCTCATCCCGCTGAACCCGGCGCTCGAGGCCATCGAGCTCACGTTGACGACGTGCCCGCCGCCGCGTCGCTCCATCAGCGGGATCACCTGGCGGCACAGTTCGATCGGGGCCAGCAAGTTGACCTGATGAATCATCCGCACGTGGTCGGCGGTGGCCTCGCGCAGCGCCCCGACCACCTCGACGCCGGCGTTGTTGACCCACACGTCGATCGGGCCGTGTTCGGCCTCGATCCGCTCGACGAGGCCGACGACCGCCTCGGGGTCGGCGAGGTCGGCGACCAGCGGCGAGCCACCGATGCGTTCCATGGCGGCGCCGAGCACGTCGCCCCGCCGGGCGATACCGATCACGGTCGCGCCGCGCGCCGCCGCCTCGGCGGCGATCGCCTCACCGATCCCCACCGACGCGCCCGTGACCACCCAGGTCGAATCAGAAATCTGCATGCGCAACATCTACCACTTCGCACCGCGCCCCGGCGGCTCAGGACGAGTCGAGCGCGACGCCGCAGGCCGCCAGCAGCGCGACGGTCTCGACGACCGGCAGGCCGATCACGTTGCTCGGGCTGCCGGCGATGTGACGCACCAATGCCCCGCCGGCGGTCTGCATGCCGTAGGCCCCCGCCTTGTCGAGGTGCTCCCCCATCGACAGATACCACTCGATCGTCGCCGCCGTGAGCGCGACGAAGGTCACGTCGGTGGTGACGGTGACGGCGTGCAAGCCGGTGCTGCACCAGGCGCACACCGCGGTGTGCACCTGGTGCGTGCGGCCCGACAGCAACCCCAGCATCCGGCGGGCGTCGGCGTCGTCGACGGGTTTGGCCATGATCTGCCCGTCGAGGTCGACCGTGGTGTCGGCCGCCAGCACGACGAGGCCGGCGGCCCGACCGAGGCGATCGGCCACCGCGCCGGCCTTCGCCTGCGCCACCCGGCCGACGTAGTCGCGCGGCGACTCGCCCGGGTGTTCGGTCTCGTCGGCGTCGGAGGGCTCGACGGCGAACCGCAGCCCGATCGACCGGAGCAGCTCCTGGCGCCGCGGCGACGCGGAGGCCAGCACCACCCGGGGCGCGGCGTACCCGTGCGGCGCCGGCGCGTCGCGGTCGCTGGTGCCGTCAGGGTTCATCGTCAGCCGCCCGACAGCGCCATCACGTCCGCGTCGTCGGGCACGACGAGGTCGTCGGTCCGGTCGAGATACCCGTCGGGCAACGCCACGCGGATCGGCCCGTTGGTGTGGCCCCGCCGGATCCGTTCCCCACCCGCGACCAGCGTCGTCGACCGGTCGAGCCCGCCGACGATGTCGTCGAGCTCGCCGAGCGACGACACCTGCGACAGGTCCCGGCGCACCTGCGGGCCGACCGGGTACCCCGACACGTACCACGACGTGTGCTTGCGGAAGTCGCGCATCGCGTGCGGCTCGCCGCCATGGCCCTGGTAGTGCTCGACGAGCAGCCGCGCATGCCGCGCCATCGCGTCGAGCACATCGCCCAACGGGCGCGCGGCGGGCGCGGCGCCACCGCCGAACGCCGTGACCAGGTCGCCGAACAGCCAGGGCCGGCCCAGGCAACCCCGCCCGATCACGACTCCGTCGCACCCGGTGGCCGCGATCATCTCGAGCGCGTCGGCCGCCTCCCAGATGTCGCCGTTGCCGAGCACGGGGATGCCGCTGACCGCCTGCTTCAACTCGGCGATCGCGTCCCAGCGGGCATCGCCGGAATAGTGCTGCTCGACGGTGCGGGCGTGCAGCGCGATCCACGCCACGCCCTCGTCGGCACAGATCGACCCGGTGGTGATGTCGGTGCGCACGTCGTCGAACAGGCCCATCCGGAACTTTGCGGTGACCGGCACGCCGTACGGTGCGGCTGCCCGCACCGCGGCCCGCACGATCGCCCGCAGCAGCAGTGGTTTCGCCGGCACGGCAGCGCCCCCGCCCTTGCGGGTGACCTTGGCTGCCGGGCAGCCGAAGTTGAGGTCGACGTGGTCGACGAGTCCTTCGTCGCACACGAGGTGCACCGCCTGCCCGAGGACCGCCGGATCGCTGCCGTAGAGCTGGAGGCTGCGCGGCGTCTCGTCGGACCCGAACGACATCATCCGCTTGGTCTTGTCGTTGCGGTGCACGACCGCTGCCGACATCACCATCTCGTTGACGTACACCAGGTCGGGCGCGAACGACCGGCACATCGTGCGGAAGGCGCGGTTGGTCACCCCCGCCATGGGGGCGAGCACGACCGGCGCGGCCGGCGTGAAGTCTCCGATACGAAGCGGCAACATGACCCGATCACGGTACCGGGTGCTGCTCGCTACAGTCGCTGCCATGGCTCCCCACGACGTCATCACGCGGGCGTTCGCGCAGCTCACGGCCACCGAGCTGCACGAGATCCTGCGCCTGCGCAGCGACGTCTTCGTCGTCGAGCAGCAGTGCGCCTACGCCGACGTCGACGGCCGCGACACCGAAGGGACCACCCGGCACCATTGGATCGAGCACGACGGGGCGATCATCGCCTACGCCCGTACGGTGGCCGACGGTGGCGCCGGCACCGCGGCGCGGATCGGCCGAGTCGTCACGGCGCCGGGGCACCGCCACCGGGGTGTCGCCGCCCGCCTGCTGGCCGACATCCTGGGGGGCCTCGACGGCGACGTGGTGCTCGACGCCCAGAGCTACCTCGTCGACTGGTACCGGCGGATCGGGTTCGCGCCGACCGGGCCCGAGTTCCTCGAGGACGGCATCGCGCACGTGCCGATGCGGCTCACCCGGCACGACCCGGAACCGGCCTGACCGGCCCGGTGGTCAGGCGTCCGACAGCGACAACCGCAGGTTCGGGATGGCGCCGACGTCGAGCGGGGTCGGACCGTCGCTCGCCAACCGGTACCAGCCGGCGGCGGCGATCATCGCCGCGTTGTCGGTGCACATCGCCCGGCTCGGCAGGAAACCCGCCACGCCGGCCGACGCGCACGCCCCGAGCAGCTCTTCGCGCAACAGCGAGTTGGCCGCCACGCCGCCGCCGAGCACGATCCCCGTCGCCCCCACCAGCTCGGCGGCACGACGCGCCTTGGTGACCAACACGTCGACGACCGCGGCCTGGAACGAGGCGGCGACGTCGGCGGACGCGACATCGGGGTGCTTGCGCACGTAGTTCATCACCGCGGTCTTCAAACCGCTGAAACTGAAATCGAGGTTGTCGCGGTCGTCGCTGAGCGCCCGCGGGAAGCGGACCGCCTCCGGATCCCCGACGAGCGCGGCGGCATCGATCGCCGGACCCCCCGGGTAACCGAGGTCGAGGAACCTGGCGACCTTGTCGAACGCCTCGCCGGCCGCGTCATCGATCGTCTGCCCCAGCAGGCGGTAGTTCCCGTGGCCGCGCATCTCGATCAGCATCGTGTGCCCACCCGACACCAGCAGCACCACCAACGGGAACTCGAGCGAGGGGTCCTCGAGGAAGGCCGAATAGAGATGGGCCTCGAGATGGTTGACGCCGACGAACGGGACATCCCACGCCAACGCCAGCGCCTTCGCCGCCGACACGCCCACGAGGAGCGCGCCGATCAGGCCCGGCCCGATGGTGCAGGCGACCGCGTCGATACGCCGTTCGTCGATCCCGGCCTCGACGACCGCCCGGGCGATCACCGGGTTGAGCACCTCGAGGTGGGCCCGGCTGGCGATCTCGGGCACCACGCCTCCGAAGTCGGCGTGGATCTCGATCTGGCTCGACACCACGCTCGAGACGACGTCGTTGCCGCCCATCACCAGCGCCGCGGCCGTCTCGTCGCAGCTGGTCTCGATGCCGAGCACCAACGTCGATGCGTCCGGCGTCGGGCCGTGCGTCGGCTCGGAGTGCGTCATGTCGCACCGGCTCCTCTCAGCGCCGCCAGCCGGGCGGCGTACTCGGGGGTGTGGATGTCGTGGCACCACATCACGATCGCGTCCTCGGCGTTGTCGTAGTAGCGCTTGCGCACCCCGGCCGGGGCGAACCCGAAGCGGCGGTACAGCGCGTGCGCCCCCTCGCTCGACGCCCGCACCTCGAGCGTCCATGCCACGCACCCGCGCCCGATCGCCTCGTCGGCGAGCGCCGTCAACAAGCGCGTGGCGATGCCGGTGCGGCGGTGGCGAGGGTCGACGACCACATTGGTGACGTGGGCCTGATCACCGCCGGGGTCGGCCACGAACCACAGCCCCGCGTACCCCACCACCCGGCGCTCGACGCGGGCGACGAGATAGCACCGCGATCCGGCCTTGACCTGGGCAAGTTCGCCTTCGAACACGGCGCGCGACCACGACGTGGGGTAGGCGACCGCTTCGAGGGGCACCACCTCACGGAGGTGCCGGCGGCGCATCGGCTCGATCACGACCCGGTCGCCCGGCGACGCGTCGGCCGACGCGAACAGGCGCGGCAGCACGCTCACGGCCGCTGCTCCCTGACCGACCAGTTGATCAACGCGTCGGGCGCCCGGAGATAGATCGGCTGGATCTCGTCGGGTCGCACCCACTCCTCGCGCAGGGCGCGGGCGTGGGCGAGCTGGACGAGGGCGCCGGGCGACGGGTGCACGGGGCCCGAGATCTCGCAGTGGTAACCGTCGAGGATCTCGTCGCGATAGCGCCCGGCGCCGTCGCCGACGCACAGCGTCTCCTGGCTGCGGGCGAGGAGGTCGGCGACCAGCTCCTCGACCGGGCCCACGGTCGGTGCGCTCACCTGCTGCACCCCACCGGGAACCTGACGGTACATCGCCCAGAACACCTCGCCCTTGCGGGCGTCGACGACGGGCACCACGACACGATCGGTGTGGCGCACCGGAAACGCCAGCAGGTCGAGCGAACTGATGCCGATCATCGGGATCTTGAGCGCCAGGGCCAGCGCCTTCGCCGCCGCCAACCCGACCCGCATCCCGGTGAACAGCCCGGGGCCGACGTCGACCGCGATGCAGCCGAACTCGGCGAGCTCGATGTCGGCCTGGCGGCACACGAACTCGATCGCCGGCGTGAGGATCTCCGCGTGCCGACGGCCGCGCGCCACTTCGAAGGTCGCGATGACCCCCTCGTGACCACCGATCGCGACCCCGATCTGCTCGGTGGCCGACTCGATACCCAGGATCAGCACCGGAACGCCTCCACGGCGGCGGTGAGCCGGTCCCACCTGCCGGCCCACGAGCGTCCGTGAGCCTCGATGTCGATCAGACGCCGCTCGTCGAGGCCGAACCCGGCGCCGTCGTCGGGCGCGGCGGGGTCGTCGTCATCGCGTTCGAGACGCACCTCGAGGTGGTCGCCCAGCCCGCCGGCGGCGACGTCGCCCCACTCGACGAGCACGATGCCGTCGAACTCGGCGAGTTCGGCCAGGGCGAGTTCGCCGACGTCGGCGAGGGACTCGAGCCGGTACAGGTCGGCATGGTGGAGCGTCAGCTTGCCGGGGCAGGCATAGCTGTGCACGATCGTGAAGGTCGGCGAGGTGATCGGTTCGGTCACCCCGAGCGCACGGCCGAACCCCTGCGCGAACGCCGTCTTGCCGGCCCCCATCTCGCCGGCGAGCACGATGATGTCGCCGGGGCGCGCCACACCGGCCAACGCGGTGGCGATCGCATGGGTGTCGACGAGCGAAGTGGCACGCAGCAACATGTCGCCCCCGATGCTAGGAGCGCCGCCGGGTGCCCGGTGCACCGTCGGGGTCGCCGATCTCGATGCGCGGGACGCGGGCGCTGATGCCGCAGACGATCTCGTAGCCGATCGTGCCGAGGTGCTCCGCCCACTCCTCGACACCGACGCGATGACCACCCTGCTCACCGATCAGCACCACCTCGTCGCCGACCGAGACGTCGCCGTCACCGACGTCGACCATCAGCTGGTCCATCGTGACGACCCCGACGATCGGGCAGCGCCGGCCGCCGAGCAGCACCTCGGCGCCGGCCCGGTCGGGGCGCGTTCCGAGCCGGCGCGGCACGCCGTCGGCGTAGCCCAGCGGCACGGTCGCGATCGTCGTGTCGCGGTCGAAGCGGTGCCGCCAGCCGTACGAGATCGCGCTGCCCGCCGCCACCCGCTTCACCAACGACACCCGGGCCTTGAGCGCCAGCGCCGGGCGCAGCCCGGCCACCAGGTGGTCGACCGCCGGCCCCGGCGAGATCCCGTAGATCGCGATGCCGGCGCGCACGAACGAACGGTGGGCGTCCGGCCAGGTGAAGACGCCCGCCGAGTTGGCGACGTGCACGAGCGGCGGCATCAGGTCGGCGGCGGCCAGATCGGCGAGCACCCGGTCGAACTCGACGAGTTGGGCGGCCGAAGCCGAAGAGGCGGGCTCGTCGGCACACGCCAGGTGGGTCGAGATCCCCGCCAGCGCGATCCCTGCGGCGTCGGCGACGTACTGCGCCAGCCCCCGGGCCTCGGCGGGCCGCACCCCGACGCGCTGCATCCCGGTGTCGACCTTGAGGTGCACCCCGACCTGCACCCCGGCCGACCGGGCGGCGGCGGCCACGGCGTCGACCCCGGCCGGCGTGTACACCGTCGGAGCGAGACCCGACCCGACGAGATCGGCGAGGCGTTCGACCGGCTGCTCGCTGAGCACCAGCACGGGCGCCGCGATGCCCGCCCGGCGCAACTCGATCCCCTCGTCGACGAGCGCCACGCACAGGCCGGCGGCGCCGGCCCGCAGCGCCGCCCCGGCGGCACGCACCGCACCGTGCCCGTACCCGTCGGCCTTCACGACGGCCCACACCGCGGCCGGCGCAGCTGCGGCACGCACCTGGCGCACGTTGTGCTCGATCGCCGCCAGGTCGACCTCGGCCCATGCCCACCGACCGGCGCGCGGCGAACCCTCGGTGCTCACCGCGCCAGCACCGCCGGGATCGCCGCCAGCAGGTCACCGGCCACCATGCCCACCGGCGATGTAAGGCGACCGGCCTCGGCGTGGATCCAGGCGCCGGCGGCCGCGGCTTCGGCCGCTGCCACCCCCCTGGCGAGAAGGGCACCGATGATGCCGGCCAGCACATCGCCGGTGCCCGCCGTCGCCAGGCGCTGGTCGCCGTTGACCACCAGCCGGGTCGGCGCGGCGGGCGCGGCGATCACGGTGGTGGCGCCCTTGAGCAGCACCACGCAGTTCGTGACCTCGGCGAGGTGCCGCGCCGCTGCGATGCGGTCGGGGCCCGGCCGGGCCCCGGTGAGCAATCCGTACTCGCCGTCGTGCGGGGTCAGCACCGTGGGTACCCGGCGGTCGCGCAGGAACGCCGCCGAGCCTTCGTCGTTCCACGACATCGCGAACAGCCCGTCGCCGTCGACCACGACCGGAACCACCGACTCGAGCACCGTGCGCACGACCGACGGCATCGTGTGTTGCTCGCGACCCAGACCGGGGCCGATCACGAGGGCGTGGAACCGGTGCAGATCGGCCAGCACCGCATCGGCCCAGTCGAAGGCCCCGACGCGGTGGTCGACCGCCTCGATCGGGGCGTTCGCCTCGATCCCCGGGCTCGACACCACGACCATGCCGGCGCCGGCCCGTTGGGCGGCGGCGGCGGCGAGATGGGCGGCGCCGGTGAGGCCGGGCGACCCGGCCACCAACCGCACCGCGTCGCGCCACTTGTGCGCCGTGCGGGCGCGCGCCGGCACCCAGTCGTCGACATCGTCGGCGTCGACGATCGAGATCGTCGCTCTCCCGATGTCGAGCCCGATGTCGGCGACCTCGAGCACGCCGACCAGGTCGGGACCGTCGCCCAGGACGTGCCCCGGCTTGATCGCCGCGAACGTCACGGTCGCGTCGGCCCGCAACGTGGTCGGTGCCGCCTCGCCGGTGAGGGCGTCGAGCCCGGTCGGCACGTCGACCGCCAGTACCTTGGCGCCGCCGACGGCGGGCGGCTGCCATGTGCCACGAAAGCCGGTGCCGAACGCGGCGTCGATCACGAGATCGCATGGCGAGAGTTCGGCGGGGCACTCGGCGGCGGCGTGGACCGTGACCGAGACCCCGCGCTCGCGCAGGCGGGCGGCGGCGACGCGCCCGTCGGCGCCGTTGTTGCCGGGCCCGGCGATCACCACCACGGTGCGGCCGTACGCACCACCCATCAGCCGCACCGCAGCACGCGCCACCGCGGCGCCGGCGCGGTCGATCAGCGTCGCCACCGGAACCGGCGCCGCGGCGTCGATGGTGCGCATCTGTTCGGGAGTGACGACCGCGATCACACCACTCAGACTACGAGGATCGGCGCTCGGGGCCGACCGCCTCACCGACGCCCGTCGCACCGACCGGATCGACGACACCCCCTCGGGGCGGTGGCGGACTCACTCGGCGATGACGTACGCCACGGCCACCAGGTCGGAGTGGGTGAGGCTGAGGTGCCAGCGCACCACGCCGGCGGCGGCCGACAGCTCGGCCGCCCGCCCGGCGAAGCCGAGGAACGGCGCCCCCGACTCGGCCCGTTCGACCCAGACGTCGTGGAACCCGAACGCGCCGAGCCCGAGGCCGAGCGACTTCATCACGGCCTCGCGGGCCGCGAAGCGCGCCGCCAGCGACGGCACCGGGTCGGCCTTGGGGGCGACGTAGGCGAGTTCCGCTGACGTGAACAGGCGCCGACGCATCGTCGGCGTGCGCTCGAGCGAGCGGCGGAACCGTTCGATCTCGACGACGTCGACGCCGACTCCGATCATCGTCGTCAGCTCCGCCAGTGGTCGGCGACGGCCGAGATCGGATCGATCAGCAGCTCGGCGACCGACAGCTCGGCCAGTCGCGACGGATCGAAGCTGCCCTCGGTCTCGCTGACCCAGTCGACCAGCCGGTCATAGCGCTGGTCGTAACCCTGCAGCACGCCGCGCATCTCGGACTCGGCGAGGCGGTCGTGGAGCTGCACGTGCAGCAGGGTGATGCCGGTGCAGACACCGGCTTTCACCTCGGGCACGAAGATCACGGTGCGCTGATCGCGGCGCCCGCGCGCCACCAGCACTTCGCGGGCATCGGCCACCCGGTGCTTGGTGCCCATCAGACGGCGGTCGACGTCGACGCGGCTGGGCAGATCGAGCGACACGCCGCCGCGGTCGACGATCTCGATCGTCTCGCCGTCGATGCGGTAGCGGGTGAACCCGACCACCGCCTCGACGGCCGGGCTGAGATCGGCGAGCACCTTGAGGGCGTGGTAGCTGAGCACGTCACGGCCGGCACCGGCGTCGAGCGTGGCCTGCACCAGCAGCCGGTCGAGCACCCCCTCGTCGCTGCGCGAGATACCGACGGTGACCGTCTTGGCCTGGTGCTTGATCGCGTCGATCGGCCGCGTCAGCTCTTCGATGCCGGCCGTCAGCGCCGCCACCAGCTCGTCGATGAGGGCCGCCGGCGAACCCACCTTGCCCGTCGACGCGGCGAAGGTGCCGACCGGATTCGGGGCCTGCAGATCGCGCAGCAGTCCGACGAGCCGCACCGCGGTACCCGCCTCGAGATGCCCGTCGTACATCCGCTCCCGCAACCCGTCGAAGAACGGGCGCAGCAGGGGCGGCGCACCGGCGATCACGGCGGCCAGCACGGCGTCACCGGAGTCGTGTTCGGCGACCGAACGCTCGATCAGCTCGCGCACCTCGCGCAGCGGGCGGGCCGACGCGTCGATCGCCAGCGCCGCTTCATAGCCGAACAGGTGGCCGACCATCGCCGAGAGCACGAAGCCGAGGGCCGGGTCGACCGCCGGCACGGCGATCGACGCGGCGGCGCTGAAGCGGGTCTCGCCGGCGTCGGCGACCACGAGCACCGTGGCCTTGTGGGCGGTGAAGATCGCGGTCTCCTTGGCGACGTCGGCGGCGTTGCTGCCCTGCAGGCCGGCTGCGCACACCAGGATCAACGGCTCACTCGACAGGTCGATGTGCTTCTTGTTCTCGGTGACGTCGGCAGCGATCGACTTGTAGCACAGCTCACTGAGCTTGATCCGCACCTCTTCGGCGGCGACATGGTTGGGGCCGTTGCCGACGACCGCCCAGTAACGCTTGGGGGGCGCCAGTCGGCGGGCGGCGTCAGCGATCTCGTCGCGCCCGGCCAGCACCGACCGCATCGCGTCGGGCAGGGTGCGCAACCCGGCCAGCAAGTCGTGGCGACGCCGGTCGGACCCGACGCCGGCGACCTCGCTGACGGCACAGGCGAGCAGCGCTCCGGCGGCCACCTGGGCGTAGAACGCCTTGGTGGACGCCACGCTCATCTCGACGTCGCGCCCGTCGGAGGTGTAGAGGATGCCGTCCGCCTTGTCGACGAGGTCGCTGGCGCGCCGGTTGACGATGCCGATCACCACGGCGCCCCGCGCCCGCAACAGATCGACGGTGCGGTTCGTGTCGGTGGTGGTGCCGCTCTGGCTGACCGCGATCGCCAGCGTGTCGCTCATGTCGAGCCGCATCTGGAAACCCGACAGTTCGGTCGCCGGGGTGGCTGCGATGTCGAAGGCCCCGTCGCACAGCTCGCGCAGCAGCGCCGCCGTGCTCTGCCCGGCCACCGCCGCGGTGCCCTGGCCGATCACCCGGATCCTCGTGATCCGGCCGCTCGCGAGGTGTTCGGCGATCGACGGCGGCAACGCCCGTTCGCCGACGACCGCCCGCAGCAGGCCGTCGCGTTCGACGATCTTGCCGCGCAGCGTCTTCGCCAGGCTGTCGGGCGCCTCCTTGATCTCTTTCAGCAGGAAGTGCGGCGCCGCACCGCGATCGATGTCGCGCGTGGTGACCTCGGCGGTGACGATCTCGGAGGGCCGGATCGGCGCCTCGACGCCGTCGTAGCCCAGCCGCCGCACCCCGTCGGGCGTGCCGGCGGTCGCTGCCTCGAGGACGACGATCTCGCCGCCGTGCTCGCCGTCGAGCCGGAGGTAGCGGCTGGTCTCCTCGACGACGCCGTATGGCTCGCTGGCGACGATGTAGCAGTCGTCGGCGAAACCGACGTACAGCCCCTGGCCGCTGCCGCGCAGCGCCAGCAACATGGTGTCGGGCCGTTCGGCGCTCATGGCGCCGATCGCCACCGAACCCTCGAACCCCGCCACCGTGCGCCGGAACGATTCGACGAGGTCGGCGCCCGCCGCGAGATGGCGCGACACCAACGCGGGGATGACCTTGGCGTCGGTGGTGATGTGCTGGTGGATGCGCAGCTGGTGGTCGCGGCGCAGGTCGTCGTGGTTGTCGACGTCGCCGTTGAGGGCTGCCACCACGTACGGCACCGGCCCGGCGACGGGTGACGTCTCGAGCTCGTCGCTGTTGAGGGGGTGGGTGTTCGGTTCGGAGATGATGCCGACGCTGGCCCACCGGGTGTGCCCCAGCACCGCGACGCGGGCGTCGTCGGAGGCGACGGCACGCCGCAACAGGTCGTCGCCGACGACGGCGGCCCGCAACACCCGGGTGTTGTCGCCGAGCTCGCCGATCTCGGCGGCAGCCTTGTACACGAACGACAGCACCTCGCCGCAGACCCGCACCGATGTCGACATGAAGGTCGGGTCGTGGCTGCGCGCCCCGAGCGCGGCGACGACGTCGGGGTCGGCGAGGTCGAGCGCCGGGTGGTGCACCAGCACGTGGATCCCGGCCGAGTCGCGGCCGCGCACCTCGAGCCGGTCGAGTGCCGAGAGCGACTGCTGGATCGCCAGGTAGGCAGCGACCGCCCCCTGGTGGGCGCCCGGGCCGGCGAGCGCCGACACCTCGCCGGCCGTGCGCAGCCGGTCGTGGCGAACCGCCCACAACACGTCGCGCAGCGCGATCGCCTCGGCGCTGCGCTGCTCGTGCTCGAGCGGGGTCGACGGGTGCTGCTCGAGGTGGGCGTCGAGGTCGTGGGCGAACGCCTCGAGCCGCTCGAGGCGGGAGACGACCTCGGCGACCAGGCCGTCGTGCCCGGTGAGCGCCATCACCCCGGGCACCCCTCGCAACAGGGCGTCGACGGCGGCCACGGCCTCGGTGACGCGCACCGGGTCACCGATCGCGGCGACCGATCGGTCGAGCAGCTCGAGCAGTTCGTGCCGGGTGGGCACGGCGCGACCGGTGGGCCGAGAGATCACACCGATGATGCCGCACATGGAGGCCCAGGCTACCGAGCGCGCACCTCTCGGGGCTCTCAGGGCGGCTCAGGGGTGCAGGTCGGGGTGCGTCCGCACGACGTCGGCGAGCGCCTCCGCCGTCGACCGCGCGAGTTCGACCGTGGGCGCCTCGACCATCACCCGCACCAGCGGCTCGGTGCCGCTGGACCGCACGAGGACCCGGCCGGTGGCACCCAGCGGCGCCGCTGCGGCGGCGATCTCGGCAGCCAGCAGACGGTCGACGTCGGGGCGCCGGTGGGCGACGCGGACGTTCACGAGCACCTGGGGCAACCGGGTCATCGACCCGGCCGCGAGCTGCGACAGCGGCCGGCCGGAACGCTGCACGACGTCGAGCAGCACCAACGCCGTCAGCATGCCGTCACCGGTGGTGGCGCGAGTGGGGAAGATGACATGGCCCGACTGCTCGCCGCCGAGCGAGTACCCGCCGGCGGCCAGGGCCTCGAGCACGTACCGGTCGCCGACCGACGTCTCGACGACCCGGATGCCGGCCGCCTCCATCGCCAGCCGGAACCCGAGGTTGGTCATGACGGTGACGACGACGGTGTCGTCACGCAACAGGCCACGACGGCTGAGGTCGCCGGCGCAGATCGCGAGGATGTGGTCGCCGTCGACCACGTCACCCCGCTCGTCGACGGCGATCAAGCGGTCGGCGTCGCCGTCGAGCGCGATGCCGACGTGCGCCCGTTCGGCGACCGTCACCGCCTGCAACCCGGTGGGATCGGTGGCCCCACAGCGCTCGTTGATGTTGGTCCCGTCAGGGGCGGCGTTGATCACGATCACCTGGGCCCCGGTGCGCTGGAACACCTCGGCGACGAGATGCGAGGCGGCACCGTTGGCGGCATCGACCACGACCCGCATCCCGGCGAGGTCGCGGCCCTCGAGCGCGTCGAGCAGGTGGGCGACGTAGTCGGCGTCGGCGGCCCCGCGGCCGTGCACCGGGCCCGGCTCGGCGGTCGACGGGCCGAGGTCGGCGAGTGTCGCTTCGATCCGCGACTCGACCTCGTCGGCGAGCTTGGTGCCGCCCGGGGCGAACAGCTTGATGCCGTTGTCGTGATACGGGTTGTGGGAGGCCGAGATCACCGCCCCCATCGCGCCCAGCCGGGCCGCCTCGAAGGCGACGGCCGGCGTCGGGGTCACGCCGAGCCGGTGGACCTCCACCCCCTCCGACGCCAACCCGGCGACGAACGCCGCCTCGAGCATCGCGGTCGACACCCGGCTGTCGCCCCCGACGACGGCAAGGGCCACGTCGAGCACGCGCGCCGCGGCACGACCGAGATCGAGCGCGAACGCCGCGGTGAGTTCGGTGTTGGCGCGACCCCGGACACCGTCGGTGCCGAAACGCATGCCGTCAGACACCGAGCGACGCCGCGGTCAGCGCTTGGTGAACTGCGGCGCCTTGCGGGCCTTCTTGAGGCCGTACTTCTTGCTCTCCTTCTTGCGCGAATCGCGCGTGAGGAGGCCCGCCTTCTTCAGCGAGGGGCGCAGTTCGGGATCGAGTTCGACGAGCGACCGGGCGATCGCCATGCGCAACGCGCCGGCCTGGCCGCTGATACCGCCACCATGGATCGACGCATCGACGTCGTAGGTCTCGAGGGCGTCGGCGACCCGCAGCGGCTCGGCGACCACCATGCGCTGGGCGTCGGTCGGGAAGTAGACCTCGAAGGATCGGCCGTTGATGCTGATCTGGCCGGTACCGGGGCGCAGGCGGGCCCGCGCGACGGCTCGCTTGCGACGACCGGTGGTCTGGGTGAGCGGAGTTGCCATGTCGGTTCGTGTCCTCGTTCTCAGCGCTTGATCTGGAGCGGCTTGGGCGCCTGGGCGGTGTGGGGATGCTCGGGCCCGGCGTAGACCTTGAGCTTCGTCATCTGTTGGCGGCCGAGCGGGCCCTTGGGCAGCATGCCCCGGACCGACCGGCGCACGGCGTCGGCCGGCTTGCGCGCCAGCAGGTTGGCGAACGATTCGCTCTTGATGCCGCCCGGGTAGCCGGAGTGGCGGTAGATGCGCTTCTCGCCGGCCTTGCCACCGCTCATGATGACCTTGTCGGCGTTGACGATCACCACGTGATCACCGGTGTCGATGTGCGGGGCGAAGGTCGGCTTGTGCTTGCCACGCAGCACCCGGGCGACCTCGGTGCAGAGGCGGCCGAGAATCAGGCCCTCGGCGTCGACGACGTGCCAGGCTCGTTCGATCTCGTTGGCTTTCGGGGTGTAGGTCTTCATCGACACTCGATCTCGCAACTTCTCCACGACACGATCGTGGCTGGGCAGTCCGAAGCAACAGACTGCAAATGAACCGGGTAATGATACGGGTCGATGGGCACGCGCGGCAACGTCGCCCGCGAGCCGATCGAGGCCATCCGGGCCCCCGATCGTCCTAGGCCGGCGGCTCGGGGACGGCGTCCCACCGGGCGCCGTCGTACCCGACGGCCCACAGCACCAGCCCGGCCGGCGGTGCGACGGTCCCCGCCGCGGCCCGATCCCGCGCCGCGATGATCGCAGGTATGTCGCCCGCCTCGCGACGGCCGGCACCGACGTCGACCGTGGTGCCCACGATCGAGCGCACCATCTGGTGGCAGAACGCGCTCCCGCGTACCTCGCAGCGCAGCAGGGGCGACCCCGCGACGCGCTGCCAGCTCAACTCCAGCAGGATCCGCACGAAACTGGGTTCGGGCGAGCCGTCGGGCAGCTTGGGTCGACGGCAGAACGACGAGAAGTCGTGCTCGCCGTGCAGCGCCACGAGGGCCTGCTGCATCGCCTCCAGGGCGAGCGGCCTCGGCACGTGCCACACGAGGTCGGCCAGCAGCGGGTTGGGCGCCGGGTCGTTCCACACGTGATAGCGGTACTGCCGCCAGGTCGCCGAGAACCGGGCGTCGAAGCCGGGGTCGGCCCACTCGGCCGCCCGGATCGAGATCTCGGGGGCGCACAGCTTGTTGACCCGCCGGGCGAGGTCGGCCAGATCGGTGATGCCGGGGAGGTCACCCGACACGACCTGTCCCCAGGCGTGCACGCCGGCGTCGGTGCGGCCGGCCCCGGTGAGCTCGACCGGCCGGCGCACCACGGTCGACACCGCCTCGGTCAGTTCGCCCATCACCGTTCGCACGCCGGGATTGGCGGCGAACCCGTGGAACGACGTGCCCCGGTAGGCGACGAGGAGCCGGGCGCGTCCGTCGACCGCCGCAGGGATGTCGGTTGCGCCGGGGTCGCCCATGAGCGGCAGGCTACGGCGCGCCGCCGGGCGCGGGCGGTCGGGGCGCCGGACGGTCGTCGGTCAGACGAGTTCGATACGCGCCATCTTGGCGTTGTCACCCTCGCGGGTGCCCAACTTCAAGATGCGGGTGTAGCCACCGTTGCGCTCGATGTAGCGCGGCGCGACGTCGTTGACCAGCTTGTGGGTCATCTCGGGGTCGCCGAGGTAGCCCTGGATCTGACGGATGCGGTGAACGCGCATCGGGCCGTCCTGGGCCTTCTTGGCCTTGGTGATCAACTTCTCGGCGATCGGACGCAGCGCCTTGGCCTTGGCCTCGGTCGTGGTGATCGCCTCGGCGGCGAACAACGACGCGGCGAGGTTGGCCATCATCAGGCGCTGGTGCGCGGCGCTTCCGCCGAAGTTGCGGGCACGGCGTGGGGTTGCAGGCATGTCAGGGGTGCTTTCGTTGCTTCGATGAACTGGACGGTCAGGCGCGCAGCGAGAGGCCGCGCTCGTCCAGTTTCTCCTTGACCTCGTCCAGACTCTTCTGGCCGAAGTTGGTGATGTTCAACAGGTCGTCCTCGGTCTTCGTGAGCAGTTCGCCCACCGTGTTGACCTGCGCCCGCTTGAGGCAGTTGCGGGGACGCTCGGACAGGTCGAGATCCTCGATCGGCAGGTCGAGGTCGGGGGAACTCGTGGTCGTGTCGACCTTCTCGCCCAACTCGAGGCCCATCGGCTCGTCGCTCATCGAGGCCACGAGCTCGGCGAGCACCTGCAGGGTCGCGCCGGCCGAGGCCAGCGCTTCCTTCGGCTGGATCGACCCGTCGGTCTCGATCTCGATGATCAGGTTGTCGTAGTCGCTCGACTGCTCGACCCGGGTCGGCTCGACGGTGAAGCTGACCCGCCGAATCGGGCTGTAGATCGCGTCGATCGGGATGATGCCGATCGTGCGGGACTCGATTTCGCGCTGGCTCGACGCGTAGCCACGGCCCTGCTCGACGGTGAGGTCGATAGCGAGTCGGGCCTTGCCGTTGAGGGTCGCGATCGGGAGGTCCTTGTTGAGGATCTCGACGTCGCTCGGGCACTCGATGTCACCGGCGGTCACGACCCCGGGGCCGCGGGCGTCGAGACGCAGGTTCACCGACTCGCTCGACGTGCTGGTGAGCACGATGTCCTTGATGTTCAAGATGATGTCGGTGATGTCCTCGACGACCCCCTGAATCGTGTCGAACTCGTGGAGGGCGTCGTCGAAGCGCACCGTGGTGACCGCCGCGCCGGGGATCGACGACAGCAGGGTACGGCGCAGCGAGTTGCCGAGCGTGTGGCCGAAGCCGGGCTCGAGCGGACCGATTGAGAAGCGCTGCTGGTTGTTGCTCTCCTCGCCGAGTGCTTCGACGGAAGGGCGCTGCATGACGAGCATGTGCTGCCGGGTCCTTTCTGGGGTGTTCGACGGGTGGTGGTACGGCGGGTGACGGGGCCTGGCCGGCCGTGGCTACTTCGAGTACAGCTCGACGATGAGCGACTCGCGAACGGGCACGTCGATGTGGGCCCGCTGCGGCAACTCGCGCACGGTGACCTGCTTGCCGCCTTCGCCGGCCTCGAGCCAACCGACGAGCGAACGATCGAGCACGTCGATGTTGTGCTGGATGACGATCATGTTGGCCGCCTTCTCGCTGAGCGTGACGACGTCTCCCTTGCGGACCCGGAACGACGGGATGTCGACGCGGCGCCCGTTGACCTTGATCAGGCCGTGGTTGACGAACTGGCGCGCCTGGGGCCGGGTCGACGCCCAGCCGGCCCGGTAGGCGACGTTGTCGACGCGGGTCTCGAGCAGGATCAACAGGTTCTCACCGGTCGGACCACTGAGCCGGTTGGCCTCGTTGTAGGTCTTCTTGAACTGCTTCTCGAGCACGCCGTAGATGTACTTGGCCTTCTGCTTCTCCTGCAGCTGGGCGAGGTACTCGCTGCCGGCGTTGCGGCGCCGCGTGCGACCGTGGGCACCCGGGGGGAACGGACGCCGGTCGAGCGCCCGGCGACCCTTTTCGTTCTCGAAGATGTTGGTCGACAGCCGGCGTGAGAGCCGTACCTTGGGACCGGTGTAACGAGCCATATCTCGACCTTCCTCAGTTGCGGCGCCGCTTGGGCTCGCGGCAGCCATTGTGGGGAACCGGGGTGACGTCCTTGATGGACGTCACCTCGATGCCCGAGTTCTGGATGGAACGAACCGCGGTGTCGCGGCCCGAACCCGGACCCTTCACCTGCACCTCGACGCGACGCAGACCATGCTCCATCGCGGCGTTCGCGGCACGTTCGGCAGCCTGCTGCGCGGCGTACGGGGTGCTCTTGCGGCTGCCCTTGAACCCGACGGCACCCGACGAGGCCCAGGAGATGACGTTGCCCTGGGTGTCGGTGATGGTGACGATCGTGTTGTTGAACGAGCTCTTGATGTGCACGACTCCGGTCGGGATGTTCTTGCGATCGCGCTTGCGTGGGCGGCGACCGCCCGGCTTGGCCTTTGCCATGGCTTACTTCCTCACAGCCTTCTTCTTGTTGGCCACCGTGCGCTTGGGGCCCTTGCGGGTGCGCGCGTTGGTGTGGGTGCGCTGGCCGCGAACCGGCAGGCCCTTGCGGTGACGAACGCCCTGGAGGCATCCGATCTCGATCTTGCGCTTGATGTCGTTCTGCACGTCACGGCGCAGGTCACCCTCGATGGTGAGGTTCTCGTCGACGTAGTGACGGATCTTGTTGATCTCGTCCTCGGTCAGGTTGGACACCTTGGTGTCACGACTGAGGCCGAGATCGTCGCAGACCTTCTGCGCGGTCGGCTGACCGATGCCGTAGATGTAGGTGAGCGAGATCTCCAACCGCTTTTCGCGGGGGACGTCGACGCCGGCGATACGTGCCATGGATACGTGCTCTCTTCTTTCAGCCCTGGCGCTGCTTGTGGCGCGGGTTCTCACAGATGACTTGGACGCGGCCGTGCCGGCGGATCACACGGCACTTCTCGCACATCTTCTTGACGCTCGGTCGGACCTTCACGACTGCTCTCTCACTTGTATCGGTACGTGATACGGCCTCGGGTGAGGTCGTAAGGGGTGAGTTCCACCTGGACCTTGTCGCCCGGGAGAATGCGGATGTAGTGCATGCGCATCTTCCCGGAGATGTGGGCCAACACCTTGTGACCGTTTTCCAGTTCGACACGGAACATTGCATTCGGGAGCGATTCGACGATCGTGCCTTCCAGCACGATGGCGTCTTCGGATTTTGCCAGGGGTACTCTCCTCGTGACGAGCGGGGCAACAGCCCTGCTCCATGATTTCGATCATCGATCTGCACGCAGACCGACTAACGATGCTACCGGTTCCGAGACCGATCGACACAGGCCGGATCCGCCACCTTTTCGTGATCGTGTGGTATGGCCAGGCGCGTGCCGCCCGGCGGGGCGGCTGGTCACCGGCGGGCTTCGACCGCCTCGGTGAGCCGTTTGAACACGTTGTCGGGGTGGCCCACCCCGTTGATCACCGTCAGCATCCCCAGGGTCGAGTAGTACTCGATCAGCGGGGCGGTCTGCGACTCGTACAGATCGAGGCGCCGGTTCACCGCATCGGGGGTGTCATCGGCCCGCTGCTGCACGTCGCCACCACAGACGTCGCAGATCCAGGGCGACGGATCGTCGCCCCGGGTTCGGTAGTTGGTGCCGCAGTCACGGCACACCCGTCGCGACGAGAGGCGTTCGAGCACCAGTTCGCGCGGCACGTCGAGATCGATCACGACGTGGATCGGCTTGGTCGCCGTCAGGTGTCGCAGGGCCTCGGCCTGTCCGACGGTGCGGGGGAACCCGTCGAGGATGTAGCCCCGGGTGCTGGCGTCGGCCTTGGCGAGCCGCTCGTCGACGAGCCCGATCATGATGTCGTCGCCGACGAGGCCGCCCTGGTCCATCACCTGTTTGGCGGCCTTGCCGAGGTCTGACCCTTCACGGGCCGCGGCCCGCAACATGTCACCCGTCGAGATGTGGGGCACGACGTAGTGGCGCGACAAACGGACGCACTGGGTTCCCTTCCCGGCCCCTTGCCGGCCGAGGATGATCAGGCGTGCGCCCGGGATCACCTCCCGGCCCTACTTCAGGAAGCCTTCATAGTTGCGCAGCATCAACTGGCTGTCGATCTGACGCATCAACTCGAGCGCCACACCCACCGAGATCAGCACGCTGGTGCCGGCGAACGCGAACGAGTTGACATCGGCGGCCCACAGCACGAGGTACGGGAAGACGGCGATCACCGCGATGAACACCGCGCCCGGCAGCGTGATGCGGTTGACCGACTTCGCCAGGTAGGCCTCGGTCTGCGGACCGGGCCGCACACCGGGGATGAACCCGCCCTGACGACGAATCTGGTCGGCCTGGCGGATCGGGTCGAACGCGATCGAGTTGTAGAAGTAGGCGAACGCGATGATCAACACCGCGAACAGCGTGACGTACACGACGTTCTGGCTGTTGAGGATGTAGCGGTCGACGTAGCGTTGGATGTCGGCCCGCCACCCGGTGCTGGCGCCACCGAGGAAGCTGACCATGATCGCCGGCAGCAGCAGGATCGAGCTGGCGAAGATGATCGGGATGACGCCCGACTGGTTGACCTTCAACGGGATGTAGGTGTTCTGGCCGCCCATCATGCGACGGCCGACGACCCGCTTGGCGAACTGCACCGGGATGCGGCGCTGGCCGAGTTCGACGAACACGACGGCGACGATGATCGCCAGCGTGACCACCACCATCACGGCGAACCAGAAGAACTTGTTGACCTGCAGGATCGAGTAGAAGCCGCCCGGCAGCGACGACACCACGGATGCGAAGATGACCATCGACATGCCGTTGCCGATGCCGCGCTGGCTGATCAACTCGCCCATCCACATCAGCACGGCGGTGCCGGCCACCAGGCACAGGATGATCAGGTAGCCACGGGGCCAGATGCCGTCGGGCAGCAGCGGGACCGACGGTGCCTGGACCGCCGAGAAGAACGCTCCGCCGCCGCCGGTGCCGAACAGGAACACCAGCACGGTCGCCTGCAGCAGCGCCAGCGCGATCGTGACGTACCGGGTGTACTGGGTGATCTTGCGCTGACCGACCGCGCCCTCCTGCTGGAGCTCCTCGAGCTTGGGGATCACGACGCCGAGCACCTGCATGATGATGCTCGCCGTGATGTACGGCATGATGCCGAGCGCGAAGATCGAGAAGCTCGAGAAGCCGCCGCCCGAGAACAGGTTGAACAGTCCGAGCGCACCGTTCTGGGAACCCTCGTTGAGCTGATCGATCGCCAACGGGTCGACACCGGGGACCCGGACGTGGACGCCGACCCGGTAGAGCCCGATGATCATGAAGGTGTACAGGATCTTGTTGCGAAGATCCGGGACCTTGAAGATGTTCTTGACGTTCGAGAGCACTGACGAAGTTCCTCGCAGGTTGGGAGCAGCGGATCGCAGTCACCCGGTTGCCGCGCGGCAACCCGGTGACCGACTCAGCGGTTCGTGAACTGGTTGCCCTTGGCGGCGGGACGGCCGGCCTTGCCCGCTTCCTTGAACGGAAGCGTGATCAAGGTGACCGAGCCGCCCGCTGCGACGATGGCCGACTCGGCGGCCTTCGACGCAGCGTGGACATGGACGTCGAGCTTGCGGGTGACCTCACCGCGGGCGAGCACCTTCACGAAGGCGTCCTTGCGGACGATGCCGTGGGCGACGAGGACCTCGGGCGTGACCTGCGATTCCGTCAGCGCCTCGAGGGTGTCGAGGTTGACCGCCGAATACTCGACGCGGAACGGGTTGGTGAAGCCCTTGAGCTTCGGGACGCGCTGCTTGAGCGGCATCTGGCCGCCCTCGAAACCGCGCGCCACCTTGCCGCGGCCGCGCGAATGCTGGCCCTTGGTGCCACGGCCGGCGGTCTTGCCGCCCTTGCCGCCGATGCCGCGTCCGACGCGCTTGGCGTTCTTCTTGGCGCCGGGTGACGGCGCCAGATCGTGCACGTGCATCAGTTGGACCCTTCCTCGTGCTCGGTGACCTCGATGAGATGGGGCACCCGGTGGATCATGCCGCGGATCTCGGGGCGGTCGGGCAAGGTGTTGGTCTTGCCGATCCGGCCGAGACCGAGGGCCCGCAGGGTGCCACGGGTCTTCGGCTTGGCGCCGATCCCCGACTTGACCTGGGTGACCGTGATGGTCGGCTCGTTCGTCTGCTTGCTCATTCGTGGCTCCTCGCGGCGCCGGCAGCCATCTGCTTCTGGCGCTCGTTGTAGGCGTTGAGCAGGCCCTTGGGCACGAACGTTTCGGCCGCCAGGCCGCGCCGCTGGGCGACCTCGTCGGGGCGCTGCAGGGCCTTCAGCCCGGCGATCGTGGCGCGGGCGACGTTGATGTGGTTGGCGGAGCCGAGCGACTTGCACAAGATGTCGTGCACGCCGGCCTCCTCGAGGATGATGCGGGCGGCACCACCGGCGATCACGCCGGTACCGGGCGCGGCCGGCTTCATCAGCACGCGACCGCCACCCGTCTCGCCGATCACCGGGTGGATGATCGTCGAACCGGCGAGCGGCACGTCGAACAGATTGCGCTTGGCCTCTTCGG
This sequence comes from Ilumatobacter sp., assembly GCA_036526035.1. Classification (GTDB taxonomy): domain Bacteria; phylum Actinomycetota; class Acidimicrobiia; order Acidimicrobiales; family Ilumatobacteraceae; genus Ilumatobacter. The sequence continues at coordinate 68,902 of DATCZG010000073.1, forward strand.
TGCCCTTCTGGATCGCCAGCGGCACCTCCTTGGCCTTGCCGTAGCCCAGGCCGACGCGGCCGTTGCCGTCACCCACGACGACGAGCGCCGTGAAACTGAACCGGCGACCACCTTTGACCACCTTGGCGACGCGGTTGATGGTGATGACGCGCGACTCGCGCAGCCCACCTTCGCCCTCGTTCGAGCTGACTTGGTTGTGCGGCTGATATGCCATCAGAACTCCAGACCTGCGGTGCGGGCGGCTTCGGCGATCGCGGCGACGCGACCGTGGTAGGCGAATCCACCTCGGTCGAACACGACCTTGGTGATCCCGGCGGCCGTGGCCCGCTGGGCGATCAACTCGCCGACGCGCACCGCAGCGGCCAGGTTGCCCCCGCCGCCGAGGCTGCGCTGATCGGGCTCGGTGCTCGAGGCCGACGCGAGGGTGATCCCGGCATCGTCGTCGACCAACTGGACCGAGATGTGCTTGTTGGACCGGTAGACCGCCATGCGGGGCCGCACCGCGGTGCCGTGCACCTTCTTGCGGACTCGACGGTGACGGCGGATGCGCCCCTCGCGACGTGCCTTTGCGATATCACTCATGACTGCTTACCCATCATTCCCTGGTCACTTCTTGCCGGCCTTGCCGGCCTTGCGCAGGATGCGCTCGCCGGCATACCGGACCCCCTTGCCCTTGTAGGGCTCGGGCTTGCGAATACTACGGATGTTCGCCGCCACCTGACCGACGACTTCTTTGTCGATGCCGCACACGACCACCTGGGTCGGTGCCGGCACCTCGAAGGTGATGCCCTGCGGGGCGGCGACCTGCACCGGGTGGCTGAAGCCGAGGTTCAGGCGCAGCGCCTCGGGACCCTGCGCCTCGGCGCGATAGCCGACGCCCACGATCTCGAGCTGCTTCTTGAAGCCGTCGGTGACGCCGATCACCATGTTGTTGACGAGGCTGCGCGTCAGCCCGTGCAGGGCACGGTTCTGGCGCTCGTCGTTGGGGCGGAGGAACGTCAGTTCGCCGTCGTTCTGGCTGATCTGGATGTCGCCAGGGATCTCGCGGCTGAGCGACCCCTTGGGCCCCTTGACCGTGACCGTGCGGCCGGCGACCGTGACTTCGACGCCGGCGGGTACTGCAACAGGTGCTTTACCGATGCGGGACATGGTGGTTTTCCATTCTCCTTGGGCCTGGTCTCACCAGACGTAACACAGGACTTCGCCGCCCACGTTGCGCCGGCGCGCCTCGCGGTCGGTCATCAGCCCGTGGCTGGTGGACAGGACGGCCACACCCAGACCGCCGAGCACGCGCGGTACGGCGCTGGCGTTGCGGTACACCCGCAGGCCCGGTGTGGAGATGCGGCGCAGACCCGAGATCGTGCGATCGCGGTCGGCGGAGTACTTCATCTTGATGGTGAGCGTGTCGCCGGGGCCGGAGCTGGCCGGCGCGACGTCGAATCCGCCGATGTAGCCCTCGGATTCGAGGACTTTGGCGAGTGCCACCTTCTGCTTGGACGAGGGCATACGCACCTCGTCGTGCATCGCCGTGTTCGCATTGCGAATCCGGGTCAGCATGTCGGCGATGGGATCGGTCATCATGTCGGTTCCTCCCTCACCAGCTCGACTTCGTCAGACCGGGGATCTCGCCGGCGTGGGCGAGCTCGCGCAGGCAGATACGGCACAGGCCGAACTTGCGGAAGACGGAGCGGGCGCGGCCACATCGACGGCACCGCGTGTACCCGCGGACCTTGTACTTCGGCTTGGCTGCAGCCTTGTTGATCAGTGCTTTCTTGGCCATCTGGATCTCTTTGGTCTCTCTCGCCTACTCGGTCACTTCTTGCCACCGCGGTAGGGACCGCGGCGCTTGGGCTTGCGGGGGGCGGCCGCAGCGTCGGCGCCCTGCTTGAACGGGAACCCGAATGCGTCGAGCAGCGCCTTGCCGCCCTCGTTCGTGGACGCCGTGGTCACGATGGTGATGTCCATGCCCCGCTGGTGGTCGACGTTGTCGACGTTGATCTCGGGGAACACGGTCTGATCGCTGAGACCGAACGTGTAGTTGCCGCAACCGTCCCACGAGTGGGCCGGCAGGCCGCGGAAGTCGCGGATGCGGGGGATCGCGACCGCCAGCAGGCGATCGAGGAACTCCCACATCCGGTCGCCGCGCAGGGTCACCTTGGTGCCGATCGCCTGGCCCTCACGCAGCTTGAACGCCGCGATCGACTTCTGGGCCTTGGTGATCACCGGCTTCTGGCCGGAGATCAGCGTCAGCTCGTCGACAGCCTTCTCCAGCAGCGATGGCTGCTGGGTGGCCCGACCGACGCCCATGTTGATGACGATCTTCTCGAGCCGGGGGATCTGCATCTCGTTGGCGATGCCGAGATCCTTGGCCAGCTGCGCCTTGATCGTGTTGTTGTAGCGCGACTTGAGCCGCGGCTGGGTTGCGGTGGCGCTCATTTGATTTCCTCACCACTCGGACGCGCGACACGGACCTTGTTGCCCTTTTCGTCCTCGGCGTACCCGAGGCGGACGGTCTTGCCCTTGTGCACGTACATGACGTTGGATGCGTCGATCGGCATGTCCTTGTCGATGATCCCGGCCTGCTCGTTGGCACGGCGGGCCCGCTGATGCTTCGACGCGGTGTTCACACCGGTGACGATGATCTTGTTGTCTTGGGGCATGACGCGTTCGACGACGCCTTCCTTGCCTTTGTCCTTGCCCGTGATCACGCGAACGGGATCACCCTTGCGAAGCTTCACTCAGATCACCTCCGGGGCGAGCGAGACGATGCGCATGAACTTGCGGTCGCGCAGTTCGCGGCCGACCGGACCGAAGATGCGGGTGCCACGCGGCGTCAGATCGTCTTTGATCAGCACGGCCGCGTTCTCGTCGAATCGGATGTAGCTGCCGTCCGGACGACGCTTCTCCTTCTTGACCCGCACGACGACGCACTTGACGACGTCGCCCTTCTTGACCGCGGCACCCGGGATGGCGTCCTTGACCGACGCCACGAAGATGTCGCCGATCGACGCGTACCGGCGGCGCGTGCCGCCGAGCACCTTGATGCAGAGCACTTCCTTGGCGCCGCTGTTGTCGGCGACGCGCAAACGCGATTCCTGCTGTATCACCGGGCACGCTCCAGGATCTCGACGAGACGCCAGCGCTTGCTCTTGCTGAGCGGCCGGGTCTCCATGACGCGCACCTTGTCGCCGACGCCCGCGTCGTTGGTCTCGTCGTGGGCGTAGAGCTTCTTGGTGCGCAGGATGAACTTGTTGTACTTGGGGTGGCGAACCCGGTCGGTGACGCCGACGACGATGGTCTTGTCCATCCCCGCCGACACCACGACGCCGTCGCGGGTCTTGCGCGCGTTGCGGGCCGTTGTTTCGGTGGTGATCTCGATGTCGCTCATGGCTCTCTCAGCTCTCTGCCTCGGCCGCCGCGATCTCACGCTGACGGATGAGGGTGTTGATCCGCGCGATCTGACGGCGGACCTTGGTGATCTCGGCGGTGTTCTCGAGTTGGCCGGTGGCGTTGCGAAAGCGCAGGTTGAGCGCTTCGTGCTTGGTCTCACGCAGCTCCTCGACCAGTTCGGTCATGTTCATCTCGGCCAGATTGTGCTTGCGAGCCATGTCAGATCGCCTCCTCGCGGGTGATGACGCGGGCCTTGATGGGGAGTTTCTGGATCGCCTTGTTCATGGCCGAGCGGGCCTGCTCCTCGTTGGGGAACGACAGCTCGAACAACACCCGACCGGGGCGGACCACGGCGACCCAGAACTCGGGGTTGCCCTTGCCGGACCCCATCCGCGTCTCGGCGGGCTTCTTGGTGACCGGCTTGTCCGGGAAGATGTTGATCCAGACCTTGCCGCCACGGCGGATCGATCGGGTCATGGCAACACGAGCAGCCTCGATCTGGCGGGCGGTCAGCCAGCCCGGCTCGAGGGCCTGGATCCCGTACTCGCCGAAGTGCAGCTCGCTACCACCCTTGGTAAGGCCTTTCGTGCGGCCACGGTGGTGCTTGCGGTGTGCGACCTTGCGGGGCATCAACATGATGTGTTCCTTGTCTCCCGCTCAGTCGTCGGCACGGAAGTGCGGCGTCTCGTGACCCTCTCGGGTCTGGCGGGCAATGGTCTCTTCTTCGTCGAGCAGCTTCTCGAGCTCGGGGTCGGCGTCTTTGAGCAGCGGCTGCGGCTCGGTCTCGGCGACCTGCTCACGGCGGCGGGCGGTGGACGACACGACCCTGCGGGGGCCGTCGTCGGCGGTCTGACCGGAGGTCTCGCCGACCGCCATCGCCGCCTCACGCGCGATCTTGTCCTCGTTGGCCGACTTGTACGGGAGGATGTCGCCCTTGTAGAGCCACACCTTCACCCCGACCCGACCGTTGGCGGTCTTGGCCTCGCGGAATCCGTAGTCGATGTCGGCGCGCAGCGTGTGCAGGGGCACCCGGCCCTCGCGGTACCACTCGGTGCGGCTCATCTCGGCGCCGCCGAGGCGGCCCGAGCACTGGACGCGAATGCCGAGGGCCCCGGCGCGTTGGGCGTTCTGCACGGCCCGCTTCATCGCACGGCGGAAGGCGATGCGGTTGGTGAGCTGGTCGGCGACACCCTGGGCGATCAGCGCCGCGTCGAGCTCGGGAGTCTTGATCTCGACGATGTTGAGCTGGACCTTCTGGTTGCCCGTGATCTTGGTGATCATCGCCCGCAACTCGTCGGCCTGGGCGCCACGACGGCCGATGACGATGCCGGGACGAGCCGTGTGCACGTCGATGCGCAGCTTGTCACGGGTGCGCTCGATCTCGATGCGGCTGATCGCGGCCGACTCGAGCCGCTCCATGATCGCCTGACGGACCTGCCAGTCCTCGGTGAGGTACTGCTTGTACTCGCGCTCGGAGAACCAGCGGCTCTTCCAGTCGGTGCTCACGCCGAGGCGGAAGCCGTACGGATTGACCTTCTGACCCATGGAATCAGTCCTCGTCCTTCTGAGCACCGGGCTTGGAGAAACCGGCGGCTTCGGCGTTGGCCTCGGTGTCGAACCACACCTCTGCCTTGGTGACCTTGTAGTAATGGCTGTCGGGGACGTGGAACAGCATCGAGCCGGCGTTGCCCTTGATCGGGTGCGACTCGGGACCGTTGCCGTCGGCATCGGGCAGCACCGAACCCGCCCACTGGCCGGGGGCGTACCCGTCGTCGGCCGTCTCCTCGGTCGTCTCGTCGGTCGTCTCGTCGGCCGTCTCGTCGGTCGTCTCGTCGGTCGTCTCGTCGGTCGTCTCCTCGGTCACTGCACCGGTGGTGTCGTCGACCGCGGCCTCGATCGTGTCGACAGCGGCCTCGTCGGCCTCGATCGTGTCGATCTGCTGCCGGGCGGCCGCGGCGCGCTTGCGGCTGCGCTCGACACGAGCCTGACGGCTGACTGCCGCACCGCCGGCGGCGCCCTCGGCGCGAGCCCGCACGATCCTGATCCGCTCGTCGCTCATACGGGCGACCACGACCGTGATGTGGCACGAACGCTTGCGGATGCGCGTGGCGCGGCCGCGCGCCCGGGGGCGGAAGCGGCGCATCGTCGGGCCCTCGTCGGCGAAGCACGCCAGCACGAACAACTCGTCGGCGTCGGCGATGAAAGCACCACTGTCGGCGTCGGTGGCGTTGGCGACGGCGCTGGCGAGCACCTTGCGAATGTCGCGGGCGATCGACCGGTCGGTGAACGCCAACACTTCGTCGGCTCGCTTGACGTCGAGCCCGCGGACCAGGTCGAGCACGACCCGCGCCTTGTAGGCCGACGACCGCACGTACTTGGCGGTGGCCTTCGTACCGTGGCGCTCACCGATCGCGGTGGCGCCCTCGTTGAGCTTGGGACCACGCATCAGCGTCGAGCTCCCTTTTCCTGTCCGGCATGGAACTTGAACGTGCGGGTGGGGCTGAACTCGCCGAGCTTGTGGCCGACCATCGACTCGGTGACGTACACCGGGACGTGCTTGCGCCCATCGTGGACGGCGATCGTGTGGCCGACCATGTCGGGGATGATGGTGGAGCGGCGCGACCAGGTCTTGATGACCCGGCGCTCGCCGGCATCGTTTTGCGCATCGACCTTCTTGAGCAGATGCTCGTCGACGAACGGGCCCTTCTTGAGACTGCGTGACATGACTTCTCTCTCCTGCCTCAGCGGCGCCCACGGCCGGAACGGCGACGACGGACGATCATCTTCTGGCTGGCCTTCTTCTTGGAACGGGTACGGCCTTCGGGCTTGCCCCACGGGGACACGGCGGGACGGCCACCGGAGGTGCGCCCTTCGCCACCGCCCAGCGGGTGGTCGACGGGGTTCATCGACACGCCGCGGGTCTGGGGCTTGACGCCCTTCCAGCGGTTGCGGCCGGCCTTGCCGATCTTGATCAGCTCGTGCTCGCTGTTGCCGACCTCGCCCACCGTGGCGCGGCAGTCGATCGCCACCCGCCGCATCTCGGTGGATGGCATGCGCAGCGTGGCGAAGTCGCCTTCCTTGGCGACCAACTGCACGGCGATCCCTGCGGAGCGCCCGACCTTGCCGCCCTGACCGGGACGCAACTCGACGTTGTGGATCGTGGTGCCGACCGGGATGTAGCGCAGCGGCATCGCGTTGCCCGGCTTGATGTCGGCACCGTGGCCGCTCTCGACCACGTCACCGACGTTGAGGCCCTTGGGGGCGAGGATGTACGCCTTTTCGCCGTCGTGGTAGTGCAGCAGCGCGATGCGGCAGGTGCGGTTCGGGTCGTACTCGATCGCGGCGACCTTGGCGGGCACGCCGTCCTTGACGCGCTTGAAGTCGACGATGCGGTAGCGCTGCTTGTGACCGCCGCCACGATGGCGCGACGTCTTGCGGCCGTAGGTGTTGCGACCGCCGGTCTTGGTCTTGGTCGCCAGCAGTGTGCGCTCGGGGGTCGACTTGGTGACCTCGGAGAAGTCGGACGACGTCTGGAAGCGACGGGCGGGGCTGGTTGGTTTGCGGGAGCGAATCGCCATGATGCGATACCTGTCTTCTCTCAGTTCTCGAACAGCGGGATCTCACCGGCTGCCAACGTGACGATGGCGCGCTTGGTGTCGGGCTTGGAACCGCGCCGGTTGGTGCCACGGGCGCGGGTGGTCTTGCCCTTGCGGTTGAGGGTGTTGACTTTCAGTACCTCGACGCCCCAGATCGCCTGGACCGCGTCGCGGATCTCGGGCTTGCTGGCGCTCGGATGCACCTTGAACGTGTAGACGCCGGTCTCCATCAAGTCGTAGCTCTTCTCGGAGACGACCGGGGCCAGGATGATGTCGCGTGGGTCCTTCATCAGCTCTCTTCGCTTTCCTGGGCAGCGGCCTCGGCGGCGACCGAGGTCGGCAGCACCGACTGGGTGAACACGACGTAGTCGTTGCACAACACGTCGTAGGCGTTCAGTTCGCCGGGGGTGATCAGCTGCACCTCGACGAGGTTGCGGAAGCTGAGCGCCGCCGCCACGTCGTCACGACCGACCACGACGAGCGCCTTGCCGTCGATACCGAGGCCGGCGAGCGCCGCCTTGGCGGCCTTGGTGCTGGGCGTGTCGAAACCCCAGCTGTCGACGACGATGACCTTGCCGCCGGCGGCGCGATCCGACAGCGCAGAACGCAGTGCCAGACCGATCATCTTCTTCGGGGTCTTCTGGCCGTACTTGCGGGGCTTCGGGCCGAGGGCGACACCGCCGCCGCTGTAGTGCGGCGCCCGGATCGAGCCCTGCCGGGCGTTGCCGGTGCCCTTCTGGCGGAACGGCTTGGCGCCGCCACCACGCACCTCGCTGCGGGTCTTGGTGCTCTGGGTGCCCGACCGGCGGGCGGCGAGCTGGGCGGTGACGACCTGGTGCATGACGGGGACGTTCGGCTGGATGCCGAAGGTGACGTCGTCGAGGTCGATCTTGCCGGCGTCCTTGCCGGCGGCGGTCTTGAGGGTGATCTGCGCCATGTCGATCAGGCTCCCTTCACTGCGGCCTTGACGGCGTTTCGGACGGACACGACACCGCCGTTGGGGCCGGGCACCGAACCCTTGACGAGCAGCAGGTTGCGCTCGACGTCGGTGTCGACCACCTCGAGGTTGAGGGTGGTGACCTGCTCGTGGCCCATGTGGCCGGCCATCCGCTGCCCCTTGAACACCCGCCCGGGGAACGAGCAGGCGCCGACCGAACCGGGGGTGCGGTGGTTCTTGTGGTTGCCGTGGCTGGCGCCCTGGCCCTTGAAGTTGTGACGCTTCATGACGCCGGCGAAGCCCTTGCCGCGGCTGGTGGCGGTGACGTCGACCCGGCTGCCGGCGGCGAGCGCCTCGACCGTGATCTGTTGACCGACCTCGAAGCCGTCGACCGAGTCGAGGCGCAGCTCGACGAGCCGCTTGCCGGGCTGTACGCCGGCCTTCGCGAAGTGGCCGGCGGCCGGCTTGTTGAGCTTCTTGGCGTCACGGTGCCCGTAGGTGACCTGGAGGGCCGTGTAACCGTCGCGCTCGGTGGTCTTGATCTGGACGATACGCATCGGTTCGACACGGAGCACCGTGACGGGCACGACTTTGTCGTCGACCCACTTCTGCGTCATCCCGACCTTTTCGCCGAGAATCACTGTTTGTGCCATTGCGGCTTCCTTCGAGTTGATCGAGCCCGGTCGGGCTATCCACTGATACATGGCCGTTGCGGTCGAAGAACCTTGCAGTTCTCACGCAAATGCTCCGCTGCCTCTTCAGGCGAGCGGAGCACTCGGTCAAGTTGTCGCCATGCGGTCCCTGAGGGTGACCCTCAGGCTCACACGGACATCGATTGCGAACACTTCGCGTGCCGAGTAGACCTCGGACACAGCCAGGAAATGCTACCGGCGCCCCACACCCTCCACAACCAGTGCGGCACCGACATCGAAAACTTCCGGGCCCGGCGCGGTGTCGTCAGGTCTCCGGCCGGCTGGTGAGCACCACCGTGATCGTGATCCGTTCGCCGTCGCGCAGTACGACGATCACGATCTCGTCGCCCGGCTCGTGATCGCGAACCGCCGCCACGAGGCCCAAGGGCCCGTCGATCGAGGCGTCGTCGACGGCGATCACGATGTCGCCGACGAGGATTCCGCCGGCCTCGGCCGGGGTGCCCTGCTCGACCGAGCCGACGATGGCGCCCTGGCCTCCGTCGCGGCGCTGGTCGATGCCGACGCCCAGGTAGCCCTCCTGGCGTTCGACCCCACTGGCCTGCTGACGCAGGGACTCGATCACCGGGAGCGCTTCGGCGCCCGAGATCGCGAACCCGATGTTGCTCGCTGCCGTGACGCTGTCACTGCGGGCGACCGCGGTGTTGATGCCGACCACCTCGCCCAGCGCGTTCACCAGCGGCCCGCCCGAGTTGCCCGAGGAGATCGCGGCGTCGGTCTGGATGAGGCCGTCGAGCGCGCCGGTATCGGTCTGGATCGTTCGTTCGATCGCCGAGACGATGCCGAGGGTGACCGACGGGGCGCCGTCGAGGTCGAGCGCGAACCCGATCGCGACCACCTCGTCGCCGATCTGCACGGAACCCGGGGTGGCGAACGTGGCGGGCACGAAGCCGGTGCCGGAGATGCGCAGCAATGCCAGATCGTTGCCGGGGTCGCTGGCCAACAGCGTCGCGGGCCGGGGTTCGGTCTCACCGGAGAGCCGGACCCGGATCTCGGTCGCGCCGGCCACGACATGGGCGTTGGTGAGGATCTCGCCGTCGGCTGTCGTGATCACCCCGGTTCCGATCGACCCGCCCGGCCCGAGCGGGCCATCGAGGTCGGCGCTGACCGTGACGACCGAGGGCGCCATACGAGCCGCCACCGCGGCCACGTCGATCGGCGGCAGGGCCGAGTCCCGGAGGGCTCCGACGTCGAGGGCGACACCGGAGGACCGTTGCGGCGGCCGGTTGCCGGGATCGAGACGGTCGGCGAGGATCGCACCGGCCAGGCCGGCACCGACCATGGCGATCGCCACGACCGCTGTGAGGGCGATGCGCCGCGGCCAACGGCGCCGCCGCCGGGTGGTCGCGTGGGCCCCGACCGACGGTGGCGGGAACCCGTTCGGGGCCGACCCCGGCTCGCCCACCGGCACGGCGGCATCGGTCGGGCCGGATGCGGCAGGTGCGGCCGGTGCGGCCCAAGGCGGGGTTGGGGGCGGCGGCACGGGATTCACCCCCTCAGGTCTACCAAGTGAGAAACCGATTTTCCTGTCGCGGCTGCGCGGCAGCCCTGTACGGCGACGTGGCCCACCGCGGCGGCGGGCACGGCGGCTTGCACTCCGGCGACAGAGGGTGGCAATGTTCCTGCGAGGCGGCCGAGCGTCGGTCGGGAGCTGAGGTGATGGCGAACACATGGGGGAGACGACGGCTCACGACGACGTGATCGTGCTCGAGGGCGTCCACAAGGCGTTCGGCGACTTCGTCGCGGTCGAGGACGCCGATTTCGGCATCACCCGCGGCGAGTTCTTCGCGATGCTCGGCCCGTCCGGATGCGGCAAGACCACCACGCTCAAGATGATCGCCGGTTTCGAGCAACCGACGCGCGGCAAGGTGCTGTTGGAGGGCATCGACGTCTCGCGCACGCCCCCCCACAAGCGCAACGTCAACACGGTGTTCCAGCAGTACGCGCTGTTCCCCCACATGACCGTGGCCGACAACGTCGCGTTCGGGCCGCGCAGCCACAAGCTGGCCAAATCGGTCTACGAGCCGCGAGTGCGCGAGATGCTCGACGTCGTTCGGCTCGCGGAGTTCGCCAACCGCAAACCCGCCCAGCTGTCGGGCGGCCAGCAGCAGCGGGTGGCGCTCGCTCGTGCGTTGGTCAACCTGCCGAGCGCGCTGCTGCTCGACGAGCCGTTGGCGGCGCTCGACCTCAAGCTCCGCGAGGCGATGCAGCTCGAGTTGAAGCGCATCCAACGCGAAGTCGGCATCACGTTCGTGTTCGTCACCCACGACCAGGGCGAGGCGCTCACGATGAGCGACCGGATCGCCGTGATGAGCCAGGGGCGGGTCGAGCAGATCGGCTCCCCCGAGGAGATCTACCACTCCCCCGGCTCGCTGTTCGTCGCCGGGTTCATCGGGTCGGCCAACCTGCTGCCCGGCAAGGTCACCAGCACCGACGGCGGCGACGTGATCGTCGACGTGCTGGCAGGTACCACGGTGCGCACGCGCACCGACCGGCCACGCCCCGTCGGTTCCCAGGTCTCGGTGATGTTGCGGCCCGAACGCATCACCGCCTCCTCGGCCGCCGCCGGCGAGGGTCGCGGTATCACCGGCAGAGTGACGGAGCTGATCTTCCAGGGCGCCTCCACCCGTCTCGAGGCGGTCCTTCCCGACGGCAGCACGGCGGTCGCCCAGATGACCGACCGGACCGACCTCCCGGCGGTGCGGCCGGGCGACGAGGTCCACCTCACCTGGCAGGCCGGCGCCGCCTACCTGATCGACGGCTGGCCCGACGTTGCCGGCGCCACCAACACCGCCGTCGATAACCTCGAAGCATCCCTCTAGATCGACAGCAACACATCGACAGCAACACATCGACAACAACACATCGACAACAAGACATCGACAGCAAGAAGTCGACAGCAAGACAAGGAGCACACCGCAATGAACCAACGATCCATCCGACCCAAGAGCGTCGAACTCAGCCGCCGACAGTTCCTGGTCCGGTCGGGCATGCTCGGTGCCGCCGGCCTGACGCTGCCCCAGTTGTTGGCGGCCTGCGGCGGCGACGACGGCGGGGGCAACACGCTCTTCTTCGAGAACTGGCCCGCCTATGTCGACCCCACCGAGGACGGCCTGATCGGCACCGTCGACCGGTTCATCGAAGAGTCCGGTGTCGAGATGACCTACTCCGAGGCGTTCAACGACAACGTCGAGTACTTCGCCAAGATCCAGCCGGTGCTCGGACGCGGCGACAAGATCGACCCCGACATCATCGCTCCCACCAGCTGGCTCGCCGGCCGTCTGATCAACCTCGGATGGGTCGACAAGTTGCCGTTGGACAAGGTGCCGAACAAGAGCAACCTGCGCGACGACCTCGTCGATCCGTCGTGGGACCCCACGGGCGAGTACTCGTTGCCGTGGCAGACCGGATTCGCCGGGATCGCCTACAACCTCGACGTGACGGGGCGCGAGCTCACCAGCGTCGACGACCTCTGGGACCCGGCCTTCAAGGGCAAGATCGGTGCGCTCACCGAGATGCGCGACACGATCGGCGTCATCGGGCTGAGCATGGGGATCAACATCTCCGAGCTGAACAGCTTCGACCAGGCGGCCCCGGTGTTCGAGAAGCTCGAGCAGGCCAAGGCCGACGGCCAGATCCGCCGCTTCCACGGCAACGACTACTTCGACGACCTGTCGAACGGCAACTTCGCGGCGACGATCGGCTGGTCGGGTGACGTGGCCCAGATCCAGCTCGACAACCCGGCCGTCCGCTTCCTGTTCCCGCCGACCGGCGCCACCAGCTGGGCCGACACGATGGTGATGCCCAAGGGTGCGAAGAACCGCGACGCCGCCGCCAAGTGGATGAACTTCGTCTACGACCCGGTCCAGGCGGCACAGCTCACCGCGTGGGTGCAGTACGTCTCGCCGGTCAAGGGCGTGCGGGAAGAGGTCGAGAAGATCGACCCCGACCTGGCCAACAACACGCTGATCTTCCCGGACGAGGCCACGCTGGCGAACGCCCGCGGCTTCGCCTCGCTGTCCGAGGAGGTCGAGGCCGAGTACGACGCGGCGTTCTCCAAGATCATCGGCGCCTGACCGACGATCCATGGCCGACTCGCCGAGGCTCGACATCGCGGTCAAGGTGAGACGTCCGGAGCTGGTCGGCCTCGGTGCCCTCGTCGGCGCCGGGCTGTTGTTGATGGCCATCGGCGCCCGGTGGTTCACGGGTCCGGTCGCGATCATCGCACTCACGCTCGTCTTCGCGGCGATCGTGTGGATGATCGCGACCGCCGTGATGGGCGGGCCGCAGGCGCGTCGCAAGATCGCACCGTACGGTCTGCTCAAACCGGGCGCGCTCTGGCTCGCCCTGTTCTACCTGGCGCCGCTGGTCACACTGCTGCGGTTGTCGCTGTCGACGCTGCCGAGCAGGTTCGCGGTCGACGCCGAGTTCGACTGGAACATCGGCAACTACAGCGACGCCTTCACCGACTTCGGCCCCCAGTTCCAGCGGGCGTTCCTGTACGCCGGGGTGGCCACCATCCTCACGATCCTGATCGGCTACCCGTTGGCGTACGTGATCGCGTTCCGCGGCGGCAAGTACCGGAACCTGCTGCTCGGGCTGGTGGTGGTCCCGTTTTTCACGTCGTACCTGATTCGCACGATCGCCTGGCGGAGCCTGCTCAACGACACCGGACAGGTGGTGCAGTTGCTCGACGCGATCAAGCTGTCGGGCCTGTTCGAGTCGATCGGCCTCATGAACAACGGGCGCATCCTGCAGACGCCGACGGCGGTGATCGGTGGTCTGACGTACAACTTCTTGCCGTTCATGATCCTGCCGATCTACGTCAGCCTCGAAAAGGTCGACCCGGGGCTCGTCGATGCCGCCCAGGACCTCTACTCGACGACGGCCGCCGCGTTCCGCAAGGTCGTACTCCCGCTGTCGATGCCCGGCGTGTTCGCCGGCACGCTGCTGACGTTCATCCCCGCCGCCGGCGACTTCGTGAACGCGCTCTATCTCGGCAGCCCGAGCACCACGATGATCGGCAACTCGATCCAGGACCAGTTCCTCGTGCAGAACAACGTGCCGCTGGCGTCGGCGATGTCGTTCGTCCTGATGGCGATCATCACCGTGCTCGTCTTGGTGTACAGCCGGTTCTTCGGCACCGAGGACCTCACGTGAGCCGGCCGACATCGATCCGCGGCTCGATCGCCAAGTGGGCGTTGAACGTGTACGCGATGCTCGCGCTGGTCTACCTGTTCATCCCGATCGCGTGGATCGTCGGGTTCTCGTTCAACGACCCCAAGGGCAACTACAACGTCCAGTGGCAACGCTGGACGTTCAGCAACTGGAGCGACCCGTTCGGCGACAAGGCGCTGACCGACGCCTTCGTGGTGAGCCTCAAGATCGCCGCGATCTCGACCGCCGCCGCAACGATGCTCGGCGCGCTGATGGCGATCGGTCTGGTGCGCTACAAGTTCCGCGGCAGCGGCACGCTCAACTTCCTGCTCGTGCTGCCGTTGACCACCCCCGAGATCGTGCTCGGTTCGTCGCTCGCGACGCTGTTCCTCGACTGGGACGTGACGCGCGGTTTCAACACGGTGGTGATCGCCCACATCATGTTCCAGGTGAGTTTCGTGGCCCTCACGGTGCGGGCGCGGGTGAGGGGTTTCGACTGGACCCTCGAGCAGGCGGCCCAAGACCTCGGAGCCTCGTCGCTGCGGACGTTCTGGAAGGTCACCTTCCCGCTGATCCTGCCGGGGATCCTCGCTGCGGCGCTGTTGTCGTTCGCGCTCTCGCTCGACGACTTCATCATCACGCTCTTCAACGCTGGATCGCTCAACACGTTCCCGCTCTACATCAACGGCAGTTTCCGGGTTCGTTTCCCGGCCCGCGTCAACGTGTTGGCGACGGTGGTGCTGGTGGTGAGCGTCGGGCTGATGCTGATCGGTACGGTCATCGGGGCCCGCAAGAACCGCGCCGCTCGCTGACCGGTCGGTTCAGTACGGCGACTCGACGTCGCCGGCCTCGACGTACACGCTCTTGATCTGGCTGTAGTGGTCGAGCGCGGCGCGGCTGTTCTCGCGCCCGATCCCCGAACGCTTGTAGCCGCCGAACGGCGCCTCGATGGGGGTCAGGTTGTAGGCGTTGATCCAGCAGGTGCCGGCCTGCAACCGGGCGACCGTGCGGTGGGCGCGCTGGACGTCGCGGGTGAACACCCCCGCGGCGAGCCCGACGTCGAGCGCGTTCGCACGGGCGATCACCTCGTCCTCGTCGTCGAAGGCCAGCACGCACATCACGGGGCCGAAGATCTCCTCCTGGGCGATGCGCATCGAGTCGACGACACCGGTGAACACGGTCGGCTCGACGAACCAGCCCTGCGGGAACGACGCCACGGTCGCCGCCGCGCCACCGATCGCGATCGTTGCACCTTGTGCGATGCCGACCTCGAGGTAGTCGAGCACCCGCCGGTACTGGACCTCGCTCACGAGCGGGCCCATCTGGGTCGACTCGTCGAGTGGGTCGCCGAGCACGATCCTGCTCGTGCGGGCGACCAGGCGCTCGACGAACTCGTCGTGGACCGAACGATGCACGAACACCCGCGTGCCGTTGGAGCAGATCTGGCCGGCCGAGTAGAAGTTGCCCAGCATGGCACCACCGATCGCGTTGTCGAGGTCGGCGTCGTCGAACACGATCAACGGCGACTTGCCGCCCAGTTCGAGCGTCACGTGCTTCAGCCCCGCCGCGGCGCCGAGCGCCACCCGCTGCCCGGTGGCCACCGAACCGGTCACCGACACCTTGGCGACGTCGGGGTGGGCGACGAGCGCGGCGCCGACCCGACCGTCGCCCTGCACGACGTTGAACACGCCGTCGGGAAGGCCGGCCTCGGTGAGGATCTCGGCGAGGGCGAGCGCCGACAACGGGGTCACCTCGGAGGGCTTGAAGACCATCGCGTTGCCGGCGGCGAGCGCCGGTGCCGCCTTCCAGCAAGCGATCTGGATCGGGTAGTTCCACGCCCCGATGCCGACACACACCCCGAGCGGCTCGCGACGCGTGTAGGTGAACGAGCCACCGAGATCGACGTACTCGCCGGTGGTCGTCGCCGCCAGGCTGCCGAAGTACTCGAGGCAGTCGGCGCCGGAGGCGGCGTCGGCGACCAGCGTCTCCTGCAGCGGCTTGCCGGTGTCGAGCGTCTCGAGCACCGACAGCTCACGGTTGCGTTCGCGCAGCAAGGTGGCAGCCCGCCGCAGCACCCGGCCCCGGTCGGCCCACGAGGTGGCCGCCCACCGACCGGCGCCGTCGGCCGCCGACCGCACGGCGAGCTCGATCGTCTCGGGGTCGGCGGCGTGGAGCGACGCGATCACCTCGCCGGTCGCCGGATAGCGGCTCTCGAAAACGGCTCCCGACGACTCGACGAGGCGTCCGGAGATGTAGTGGCTTCCTGCCGGCTGGGCGCGCATCTCCGGATCTTGGCAGATCGGTCACCGAGAACTCCGCCGCGTCCGGCGGGACGCGACGAGAGCCGGCGGCGAACCGCCGGCTCTCGTTCGGATTCGGGTCGGGCGGCGAGTCGCCGCCCGGCAGGTCAGCCCTGCTGGATCTTGATCTCGATGTCGACGCCGGCCGGCAGCTCGATGCGCTGCAGCGAATCGATCGTCTTGGCGTTGGGGTTGACGATGTCGATCAGCCGCTTGTGCACACGCATCTCGAAGTGCTCGCGCGAGTCCTTGTCGACGTGCGGGCCACGGATCACCGTGTAGCGGTGCTTGTCGGTGGGCAGCGGGATCGGGCCACGGATCGTGGCGTCGGTGCGGTTGACGGTCTCGACGATCTTCTTCGTCGACTGATCGATGATCTCGTGGTCGAACGCCTTGAGGCGGATGCGGATGCTTTGGGCCATGGGTGTGTGCTCGTTTCGGTTCAGCGCGTTCGGGTTACTTGAGGATCTTGGTGACGCGGCCCGCTCCCACGGTCCGACCACCCTCACGGATCGCGAACCGCAACCCCTCATCCATCGCGATCGGCTTACCCAACTCCACCGTGATCGTCACGTTGTCACCCGGCATCACCATCTCCGTACCCTCGGGCAGGTTCGCAACACCCGTCACGTCCGTCGTACGGAAGTAGAACTGAGGTCGGTACCCCTTGAAGAACGGCGTGTGACGACCGCCCTCCTCCTTCGTCAACACGTACACCTCACCCTTGAACTTCGTGTGCGGGGTGATCGACCCCGGCTTCGCGAGCACCTGGCCGCGCTCCACGTCCGCTCGCTCCGTGCCGCGAAGAAGAAGACCCACGTTGTCACCGGCCGCGCCCGAGTCCAACAGCTTCTTGAACATCTCCACGCCCGTCACCACACGCTTCACGGTGTCGCGGATGCCGACGATCTCCACCTCCTCGCCGACCTTCACCGAACCCTGCTCGATCCGACCCGTCACCACCGTGCCGCGACCCGAAATCGAGAAG
>DATCZG010000074.1:0-3925 GCA_036526035.1 Ilumatobacter sp.
ACTCACCGAGGATCGCCATTCGGCCCGACTGGTGGCGGGCGGCGGGATCGTCGCCGACAGCGAGCCGGTGTCGGAACTGGCCGAGACGCAGGCCAAGTTCCAGGCCATGCTGAGCGCCATCGTGCGGCCGTAGCGACATCCGTTCGATGACTGGCGTTCGATGACTGGCGTTCGATGACCGGCGTTCGGTGACCGGCGTTCGGTGACCGGCGCAGCGGACCGCTCGAATCGGTGGCCGGAGCCGGGCCACCGGCCGATCAGCGTTGCGCTGCCGCCACGGCGGCGTTGATGAGATCGTGGTGACGAACGTTGTCGGCTCGGTCGGTGACGACCCGGGTCACGCTCGGGCCGGGGGTGCGCACCGCCGCAGCCAGGTCGTCGAACCCCGAGACGGTGCGAGCCGCGATCCCGTGTGCTGATGCGAGCGCTTCGACGTCGGTGCCGTGCGGAGTGCCGAACAGCTGCTCGAATCTGGCCGGATCGAGCTGCGTCGCCTGCGGCAGGAAGCTGAAGATCCCGCCGCCCCCGTTGTCGATCACGACCACCCGCAGGTCGAGTCGGCGGGCAGCCAGACCCAGCAAGGCGTTGCTGTCGTGCGCAAACGCGATGTCTCCCACGAGCACGACGGTGGATCGGCCCGCCATCGCACGCCCCAACGCCGTCGAGATCACGCCGTCGATGCCGTTGGCACCCCGGTTGGAGTGCGCGCTGGCCGAGCTGCCGCCGAACCACTCGAGGTCACGGACCGGCATCGACGACGCCACGACGAGTTCGACCTCGGGGCCGATCGCCGTGGCGATCGTCCTGGCCACACCCGGCTCGCTGACCGGCAGTTCGGCGATCGCCAGGTCGATCGCCTGCTCGGCGCGCAGGTTGGCGTGCCGCCAACGTGCCAGCCACGGCGTGCCGGCAGCGCCGGACAACACCCCGAGATCGGCGACCGAACAGGTGCCCACCACGTTGTGGTCGGGGTCGATCACACCGGGGCCACCGACCTGCAACACCGGGGCTGCGGCGGCCACGATCCACTGCGACAACAGCTTCGATGCCGGTGGGCGCCCGAACCGGACGACGAGCTCGGGTGCGTGCGCCCGGGCGAAGTCAGGGTGCCGGAGCAGCGAATCGAAGGCGGTGATCGACTGCTCGAGACCGCGACACCCGGAGGTCGGATCGGCCAGCACCGGCCACCCCAGGCGGGCCGCCAGTGCCTCGATGTCGGCGATCGGCACCGCGTGCCGGCCGCCGGCGACGATCACGCCGCGTTGACGGTCGAGCCCCGGATCGAGCGCTGTCGCGACCGCGGCGAGCGGCGATTCGGTGGGCGGCTCACCGATCGGCTCCGGCAATCGATCGGCCGACCCGGCCAAGGGCTCGCGGAACGGCAGGTTGAGATGCGCCGGGCCGTGCGACGCTGCAGTGAAGCACCGCTGGGCGAGCGGTCGCCACGACATCGGGTCGGCCTCGTCGGGCGGCGTGGCGTCGAGGAACCATCGCACCGCTCGGCCGTAAAGGTCGAGTTGATCGATGGTCTGCGGAGCGCCGACACCGCGCAGTTCGGGTGGCCGATCGGCCGTCACCACGATCATCGGCACGTCGCTCAGCCCGGCTTCGACCACCGCCGGATGGAAGTTCGCCGCCGCGGTACCGCTGGTGCACAGCAACACGGCCGGCACACCGTCGAGTCCGATGCCGAGCGCGGCGAACGCCGCAACCCGCTCGTCGTGCACGACGTGCACCGACAACTCCGGGCGCTCGGCGAGCGCCAGCGCCAACGGCGTGCTGCGCGAGCCGGGAGCGATCACGGCGTGGCGAACCCCGCACCTGAGCCACTCGTCGACCAGCGTGGCGCACGCCGTGGCATTGGCCCTACCGATGGAGGATGGGTCACCCGCGGTCATGCGTTCCGACGATACGAGGCGTAGGGTCGCGAACCATGAACGCCCCAGCGATTCACGTCGAGATCTGGTCGGATGTCGTGTGCCCGTGGTGCTACATCGGCAAGCGCCGGTTCGAGCGTGCCGTCCAGCAGCTCGACGGCGAACTCGAGCTCGACGTCGTGTACCGCCCCTACCAACTCGACCCGACCGCCTCCCCCGGGAAGTCGCAACCCGTGTTCGAGGCCTACGCCCGCAAGTTCGGTGGCCCCGAACAGGCCACCGCGATCCTGGCCCGTGTGACCGAGGCGGCGGCAGGCGACGGCTTGGCGTTTCGCATGGACCGTGCCCTGCGCGCCAACACCCTGCTCGCCCATCGCATGCTGTGGCTGGCCGAGCAGCCCGAGTCTCCCGTACCGCAGGAGGCGCTCAAGGAACGGCTGCTGGCGGCGTACTTCATCGACGGGCTCGACATCGGCGATCCGGACGTGCTCGCCGAGTGCGCCGCCGAGATCGGTTTCGAGCGAGCGGCGATGATCGAGTTCCTCGAGTCCGACCGCGGCCGGGCCGAGGTCGCCGCCTACCTCGAACAGGCCGGCGACCACGGCATCAGCGCCGTTCCGACGTTCGTCATCAACGGCCAGTGGGCGATCCCCGGCGCACAGGACACCGACACCTTCGTGAACGTTCTGCGTCGGCTGAACGACAAGATCGTCTCGGAGCTGGCGGCCGAGGCCGACGTGTGCGCCGACGATGCCTGCGACATCTGACCCGGTCGCCGGCGGCACCGTCTTCACGGATCGTCTGGTGTTCCTGCACGGGTTCACGCAGACCCATCACCACTGGCACCGGTCCGCGCAACTGATCGCCGATCGGGTGTCGCGCCCCCCTGCGCTCGCCTTCGCCGACCTGCCCGGACACGGGCTCAGCGGCGCCGACCGCAACGAGATCACGGCGGGTGCGTCGCAGTTGGTCGAACTCGCCGGTCGCGGCACCTATGTCGGGTACTCGATGGGTGGCCGCACGGCGCTCGTCGCCGCCCTGCAGGGCGACTCGCGGGTCGAACGACTCGTGCTGATCGGGGCGACGCCGGGGATCGACGACCCAGCCGAGCGACTCGACCGGCAACGGCTCGACGATCAGCGCGCCGAACGGCTGGAGCTGATCGGGCTCGACCGCTTTCTCGACGAGTGGCTGGCGGCCCCGCTGTTCGCCGGCCTCGCCGCCGACGAACAGGGGCTCGAACACCGTCGCCGCAACACCGTCGCCGGCCTGGCCCACAGCCTGCGCACCTGGGGCACCGGCCGACAGGAGTCGCTGTGGGGGCGGCTCGACCAGATCCGGATCCCGGTGCTGGTGATGGCCGGCGAGCTCGACGCCAAGTTCACCGAGATCGCACAGCGGATGGTCGCACGGCTCCCCGACGCCACGTTCGTGGCGATTCCGGGTGCAGGGCACGCCGCCCACACCGAGCGACCCGACGCCACCGCCGACGCGGTCGCGGCGTGGCTCGATCCGGCGTGATCGCCTCGCGTCAGCCGAGCGCCAGCCCGATCCCGAACAACAGGCCGTACGCCAGCTGGGTCTGACCGGTTGTGCCGAGGATCGGGATCAAGTCCTTGCCGTCGGCACCGTCGAGCACCTTGCGAATCGGTTCGCGCGAGATCGACAGCGCCCCCAGAGCGAGCAGCGACCAACGCCGTTCGCCGGCACACACGGCCGCCACGATGAACGCTCCCACGACCAGGGAGGCGTACAACCGGCGTGTCCATTGATCACCGATCCGGACCGCCAGCGTTCGCTTGCCGACCGCCGTGTCGGTGGGGATGTCGCGCAGGTTGTTGATCACGAGCAGGGCGCACGCCAGGAAACCGACGCCCGTGGCGGCGACCCACGTGACGCCGGGGATCCGTTCGATCGCCAGGTAGGTCGTGCCGACCGTCGCCACCAGGCCGAAGAACACGAACACGAACAACTCGCCGAGCCCGAGATAACCGTACGGCCTGGGACCGCCCGTGTATCCCCACGCAGCGAGGATCGCCAGGCCGCCG
>DATCZG010000075.1:0-2232 GCA_036526035.1 Ilumatobacter sp.
GCGCTGTTGCTTCTCGCCGCCGCATGCGGCGACGACAGTACGACCGACACCGGCGACGGAGACGACACCGGCGAGCTTCCGGTCAACACGGGAGACGTGGGTGACGACATCATCACCGAGCCCGCATGCCTCCCCGACGAGCCCGACTGCGACGACACCGTGGCCGTGCCCGACGAGGCACAGGACCTGGACTCGGTGGGCGACGAAGGGGCCACCTCGACGGGGATGACCGTCGACGGTGGACTGACGGTGAGCGAGGCGCTCGCCACCGATGCCACCGGGATCCTGGCCGTGAGGGGCTACGGATTCGTGGAGGAGGGCACCGCCCTCATCTGCGAGAGTCTCGCCCCGGGGGGTGAACGCTACGAGTGCGGCGGTGCGAGCGTCCCGGTCGAGAACCTCGACCTCGATGCCACCGGCGCCGAGATCGTCCACCACGACGGGCTCAGCTACACCGACGGCGAGATCACGGTGTTCGGCGAGCTGGTCGACGGCGTGCTGGTCATCGACCCGTTGGTGATGGGCTGAGCCGACCGAGGGGCCGCGAGTCCCTCGGCATCACTTCCGGTCAGTTCGGGTCGGCGGCACCGCCGGCCCGGTGACCGGAAGTCGACGCGTCCCACCCCTCGCGCGCCTCGCGCGCCGCGACGAGGGCCACGACCAGGGCGGCGACCGAATCGGCCCACCACCAGCCGAACGCCGAATTCAGCACGAGCGCGGTGAGGATCCCCGTAGCCAGGCACCCGTCGAGGAAGGTCATCGATGCCTCGGCGCGAAACGGCGCACTGTCGAGCCGCTCGCCGACCCGCCGCTTCGCGACGGCGAGCGTGAACATCACGACGGCCGTCACAGAGAGATAGGCGATGCCCCACGGTGACTCGTCGGGCTGTGCCTGCTGCCAGAGCGCGCGAACCGACGCGATCAGCAGATACAGCGCCAGGGTCGCGAACGCCGCGGCAACCAGTCGCTGGGCGCGGCGGTCGCGTCGAGGCGAGACCCTGCGCTGGGGTTGGGGCTTCATGTGCCACAGGACCACGAGCGACGCGAAGACCTCGATGAGCGAGTCGAGCCCGAACGCGACGAGTGCGAGCGAACCGGCGGCCACGCCGAGGCTGATCGTGATGAACACCTCGACGACGTTCCAGGCGATGGTCGCCCACTGGAGCCGCCGACCGCGGGCTTCCTCCGACATGCCGCTGAGCCTAGAGGTCGGCTCGCCTTCGGCCGCCGGGCAGCAGCCATGCGGCGGGGAGCCGGTCGGTCCGCCGGGACCAGGCTCGACCGACGGTCAGGCGACGGCGATCAGCGTCGCGCCGGCGATCGCTCCCCCGACCCCCACCCCCTGCCACCACCGCAGGGGGTGGCCCGCGTAGCGGTGCAGGAGGGTGACGCTGGCCGCGGGGAACAGGCTGCCGGTCACCGCAACCAGCCCGAGCGAGCCCCGCTGCGTACCGATCACGTAGGCCCCGATCGCCAGCGTGCCCACGGCCCCGCCGAGCACGGCCACCGTCCGGGTGCCCGACGGCGGGATCCGGGGGATACCGAGCACCACGGCCGCGACGACGAACATCACGAATCCTGCGCTGCGATGGGTCACCGCCGGCCACAGACCGGCCGCCTCGTCGGTGCTGCCGAGCAGGATGTTGCCGATCCCGTAGAGCGCGCCCGACAGCAACGCCAGCCGCATGCCCGCCCAGAGCCGGCCGACCGACTCGGGGGACCAGGTGGTGAAGACGAGGCTGACCAGCGCGACCACCACACCGGCGTAGGCGACCCCGCCGGGCCGCGCATCTTCGGCGACGATGTCGTACACGAACGGCCACAGGGCCACCTGCACGGCCGTCGCCGGCGACGTGACCGAAACCGAGGTCAGGGTCAGCGACTTGATGTAGACCGCGAGGGCCACGCCCATGGACAACCCGGCCAGCGCGCCCAAGAGCATCGACCGAGCGTGGAGGGAACTGTCGACGAAGGGGACCACCACGAGGGCGGCGCCGATCCCGCCGAGCATCGCCGCGATCATCAAGGTGATGATCGACATGCGGTGATTGACCCGCACCAACAGCAGGTCGCTCACCCCGATGAGCAGCGACGACAACGAACCCCAGAACGCCGACACGGCGGCGGATTCTTCCAGGGGACCGGCGGCGGCGAAAGCCGAACCCGCAAGGAGCTAGCGTCACCGCGATCATGACCGCCGCTGCCGCCCCGACCGGACCCGAGGCCCGCCTC
>DATCZG010000076.1:0-15084 GCA_036526035.1 Ilumatobacter sp.
CCCGCCGCGAAATTCACACTCGACGCCAACGGCCGCGGCGACCCACACGGATACAACGTCACATACCCACCACCATCAGGGCCCACCACCGCCACATTCACCACCGCAGCCGCCGCATTCGACGGCACACCACCACGACCACCCACCACCACCTCGACCGGCACCCCACCCACCAGCCGACCCACACCCTGCTGCACCCCATCCACCGTCGCATACCCCGACCGCGACTCGAACAACCGCACCGGCGACAACGCCCCATACCCCGAACCCGAGGGCACCGCGGCAGCCTGCAGGGCGGACGCGATCTGGGCCGGCGTGCTCGACGGGGCGCGCTCGAGCAACCGGGCGACGACGCCGGCGACGTGCGGTGCGGCCATCGAGGTGCCCGACCGCATCGCCAACGCCGCATCGCTGTCGAACCCGGCGGCGATGATGCGCGACCCCGGTGCGTAGATGTCGTTGCAGGGCCCGTAGTTCGACTGCGGCCAAACCCGGTCGTCGGGCTGGGTGGCGCCGACGGTGATCACCGCCGGCACCCGCGCCGGGCTCTGGGTGCAACTGTCGGCGGCGTCGTTGCCGGCGGCGGCGACGACGGTGACGCCGTCGGCGAGCAGGCCCGCGATCGCGGCGTCGACCGGCTGCGACGCCGCGCCGCCGAGGCTCATGTTGGCGACCGCCGGCACCCCGGCGGCGTGGTGTTGCACGATCCAGTCGATGGCGTCGATCAGTTCGGTGTTCCTGATCGAGCCCCCGCACTCGGCGACCTTCACCGACACGAACGTGACGTCCTTGGCCACGCCGTAGATGCTTCCGCCGATCGTGCCGGCGACGTGGGTGCCGTGGCCGTTGCAGTCGTCGGTGCCCTGCAGATCGCTGACGAAGTTGACCGCCTCGGTGACGCGCCCGGCGAGTTCCAGGTGGGTCGGGCGGATACCCGAGTCGACCACGTAGACGGTGACGCCGCGACCGGTCGTGTCGTATTCGTACACGCCGTCGAGCGGCAGCGTCGGTTGGTCGATGCGATCGAGGTTCCAGGGCGGGTCGGGCTGGATGTCGGTCAACCGCATCGTCGCCGCCGGTTCGACGCTCACCACACCGGTCCGGCGCCGCAGTGCCGCCGATTCCTCGGCGGTGAGGTGGGCGCTGAAGCCGAAGATCGCGTCGACCCACACCTGGCCGGCGTCGATCGACCCCGGCGAGCGGTCGGCGAGCACCTCGCGCAGCGCCGGCTCGCTGGCGAACGTGACGATGTACTCGGCGACGGCGGGTTCGTCGGTGGTGACGGGAGCCGCCGGCGAGACGGTCGATGGGCCGGTGACGAGCAGGGCCGCGATCAGCGCACCACCGCCGGTACGCCGCAGCGTGCAGCGCTTCACGATCGCGTCGTTCCCCCGGCCACCGGTGACGTCGCGGCGAAGCCGGAGCGGCCCGGCCGCACGGCGGGCACCACGGGCCCGCAAGTGGCCACCGAATCGGCTACGGGTGACATTCGACTCCTGTCGGCGCTGGTCAAGTGCCGACAGGCTACTGGCCGAGGTGCGGCGAGCACGGGGTATGGGGATGCGCCGACCGACGGCCGCGGCGCGCCGCACCCGACCCGAACGGACGGCGCCGGTAGGTTGGCACGGCGATGATCCTGTACGTCGACTACGAGCACGCCTCCACGTACGACGAGCCGCGGTCGGGCTGGCTGCTGGCGGCCCGGACGCGCATCGCCTACATGCTCCAGGACGTGTCCGGGCAGCGCTGCCTGCTGCAGCGCTACACCGACGTCGATGCCGGCATCGTCGACGAACTCGCCATCGCGGCGGTGTTCATCAGCGGCAACGGCGCCGATGCCGAACGGTACGACCCCGACGACCTGGTCGGGCTGACCGCGATCATCCGATCGGGACACACGCCGGTGTTCGGGTTCTGCGGCGGGTATCAGCTGATCGGGCGCACCCTCGGTGCCCGGCTCGAACGCATCGGCCGGCTCGGCGACGGCGAGGACGATCCTCATCCCGACTACCAACCGGGCTGGCGCAAGGAACTCGGGTACCAGCCCGTCGAGCTGGTCGCGACCCACCCGCTGTTGGCGGGCCTCGAGCCGCACCCGGTGGTGCGCCACGCCCACACCTGGGAGCTGAAGGAGGCGCCCGCCGGGTTCGTCAACCTCGCTCGCACCGACGTGAGCGAACTCCAGTACCTGGCCCACGAGACGCTGCCGATCGCCGGAACCCAGTTCCACCCCGAGTACTGGACCGCCGAGCACCCGGCGGGCCGCCGGATGATCGCCAACTTCTGCGCCTGGGCCGGCATCGCTCGCGCCGGCTGACCGGCGGCGGTGCCCCGGTGCCGGTGCTCTAGCGTGGGGCCCGTGGTCAAGTTCCCCAGCGAGCGCTTCCCGCCCGGGTTCTTCGATCTTCCGCGCGGCTCGGGTGCACGGCTCCCGATCGACATCGTCGAGCGCTGGACGACCGGCTCGCAGACCAGGGCCGTGGCGCGCGAACTGCTCGAACCGCACGTCGTCGAGGGCGTCGTCGTCAGCAGCGACGCCGCCGGGCTGACCCGGATGACCCGCGACCGCACGCTCGTCGAGATCCTGGCGATGATCAACCGGCCCAAGGAGTTCGTGCACGCCTGGGGACGGGCGGTGGGCGGGCGGGCGATCGGGATCTGGGCCGCCGACAACACCACGATGTTCTATGCGTCGCAGATCCCGGCGGAACGGATCGTGGCGATGCTGTTGGCGATGCTCGACCAGGTGGCGGCCGACTGCGAGGTGCAGATCGGCGTCGGCGCCCACCACGGGCGGTTCTTCGAGTTGGCGGGCGGCCTGTACGGCCCCGACGCCGACCGCATCGAGCTGCTCGCGGAGGAGCACACCGACGGGGGCGAGCTCGTCGTCACCGACACCCTCATCGAGCGGCTCGGCCCGGCCCACCCGTTCGGGTTGCAGCCGCGACCCGATCTCGTCGCGGCGTTCGGCAACGTGCAGCGCGTGGTCGGCGGCACCCGGCTCACCGGGGTCACGCCCGACGACTTCCGCTACCCGGTGCCCTACTCGGACGAGTTCTACGACGGCATCTCGCAGCGCAATCCGCTGCTGCCGCGGCCCGAATACGACCGGGCGACGGTGGTGCTGGTCGAACGCGAATCGGAAGACCCCGACATCGCCGAGGTCAAGGTGCTGAACAACCTGGCGCTGACCGCGGCGATGGTCCGGATCGGCGGCGAGCTCCTCGCCGAGCACGGGGGTGAGGCGATCAAGACCTTCCGCCTGCTGAGCATCTACGCCTTCGACGATGCCGGCGACGCCGTGGCGTTCGCCGAAGCGCTGCGGGCGACGCTCACGGGGGCAGGTATCCGCTGCCGGATCGGCGTCGACCGCGGCCCGGTGCTGATCTTCGACCTCGGCAACGGCGGGCGCGACATCGCCGGTGACCCGGTCAACACCGCGTCGAAGCTGGCCGAGGATCTCGGCGAGCTCGGTGCCATCCACGTCACCGCCCGGGCGTCCGCCGCAGCGGGTGTCACCGGGCGCGGCCGGCCGCAGCGGTTCGCGATCGCCGGGGTCGACACCGACGTGGTCGTGCTGTAGGCGTCGCCGGTCGGGACGCCCTGTGCCGCCCCGGTCGGTCAGGCGCCCGGCGTGGCCCGGCCGGCTGTCGCCGCGAGCCCGATCTCGCCGAGCAGCCCGATCCGGTCGGGGTGGTGGCCGTTGCCGGGCAGGTTGACGGTGAGGCCGTCGATCCCGGTGTCCATGCACGCCTGGAGGCGTTCGCCGACGGTGTCGGGGTCGCCGTAGATGAGGACCATCTTGGCCATGCCGATGACCTCCTCGTTCCAGCCCTTGACGGCGGCGGTCTCGCGCAGGTCGGCCTCGGCCTGCTCCATCGTGGGCGCGACGTGGACCATCAAGAGCTTGGTGACCTTGATCTCCGACCGGTCGCGGCCCAGCCGCTCGCAGTGCTCGGCGAGCGCGTCGAGTTTGCGGGGGATGTCTTCGATCGGCCCACCCGCCAGGTTCGACTCGTCGGCGTACTGGGCGACCATCCGGAGGGTCTTCTTCTCGCCGTTGCCACCGATCATGATCGGGATCCGCGAGATCGGCGGCGGCGAGTTCACCGCGTTGGTGACCCGGTAGTGCTTGCCGTCCAACGTGACCGGCTCGTCGCGCAGCATCGGCGAGATGATCTGCAGCGCTTCCTCGAGCTTCTCGAACCGGTCGGTGAACGTGCCGAACTCGTAGCCGAGCGCCTGGTGCTCGAGCTCGAACCAGCCGGCGCCGATGCCGAGCGTCGCCCGGCCGCCCGACACGTGGTCGAGCGCGGTCACCGTCTTGGCCAGCAGGGTCGGGTTGCGGTAGGTGTTGCCGGTCACGAGCGACGACAACCGGACCGTCTGGGTGTGCTGGGCCAGCGCCGACAGCATCGTGTAGCACTCGAGCATCGGCTCGTTCGGGGCGCCGAGGCCGGGCAACTGGTAGAAGTGGTCCATCAGCAGCACCCGGTCGAAACCCGCTGCCTCGGCCGCTTTGGCCTGGGCGACCACGGTGGCGAAGAGGTCGGCGGGGGACACACCCGGGTAGGTGAAGTTCGGGATCTGGTAGCCGAGGCGGGTCATGGGGTCCTTCCGATCTGCTCAGTCCGGGACGGGCCCGGCCGACGGGTCAAACCGAACCTTTCACGCCGGCGGCACCGATGTCCAAACGGACGGGCCCGCCGCCGGGTCGGCACCGGTGTGCGCTGACGCCCGGAGGTGCGCCCCGCTCGACGTGTACAGTCGCCCGATGCTTCCCGACGTGCAGGTTTCCCGAATGATCGCCGCCTCGCCCGAGGCGGTGTTCGCCGCCTTGACCGACATCGCCCGCATGGGTGAGTGGTCACCCGAGACCTACCGGGCCGAGTGGAACGACGGGGCGACCGCCGCCGCCGTCGGCGCCAGCTTCACCGGGTACAACCGCAACGGCGACAAGGAGTGGACCACGGTGGCGACGGTGGTCGAACTGGTCCCCGGCGAACGGTTCTTCTTCGACTGCAGCGCGCGCGGCTCCGTCTTCTCGAAGTGGGGGTACACGATCGAACCGGCCGAGGGCGGGTGCATCGTCACCGAGCTGGCGCAGGACCTCCGTCCCGACGAATGGCTCGAGGCCAGTGTCCGGATCTCGGGGGTGACCGACCGCCGGTCGCACAACCGGGCCGGGATCGAGGCGACCCTCGAACGCCTCGCCGCAGCCCTCGAGCACTGAGCGGCGCAGCCGCGAGAGCCGGGTCGGCGATCGCGCCCTCGCAACGCTCGCCGCCCAAGGTGACCGATGCGGTCTCCCCCGCTTCGACGACCAGGCCGCGCCACGCCACCCGACCGCGCCACCCGACCGCGCCAGCGGACTACGCGGACGCGACGCCACGGCGTGGAAGACGGCCCGGTCCGGGTACATCCGGAGCCGCAATCGATTCCATGTCGACCCGCCGAGATCGCCGAACGACTTCGACGGGGTCTCGCCCCGACCGGGTGGTCGAGCGGACCCGACGGGACGGCGTACCCCCCACGGCGCCGCCGTCCGAGGCCGCCGACCGACGCTGCTCGGGCTAGTGCCGCCAGTCGACGGTGACGACCGTCGTCGCAGCGCCGAGCCCCTTCAGCTCGACCGACCGCACCTCGCCCGCCCGTGGACCACAGGCGTCGAGGAGGGACTCGCTGGCCACGATCTGGCCCCCGGCAGCGAGGGTCATCACCCGGGCCGCGGTGTTGACGGCCATCCCGAAGTAGTCGCCACCGCGTTCGATGGCCGATCCCGCATGCAGGCCGATCCGAACAGCCGGCGCAAACCCGTGTTGCCGGCGGTGATCGGCCAACCGCTCCTGGATGGCCACCGCGGCCGACACGGCGCGAGCCTGGTCGCTGAACGCCGCGAACACGCCGTCCCCTTCGTGTTTCACGATCACGCCGGCGTGTTCGGAGATGCAGTCGCCGAGTTGCCGGTCGTGCCAACGCAACACCCGATCCCATTCCTCCTCGCCCATCGCCGTGGCGAGCGCCGTCGACGACTCGATGTCGGTGAACATGAACACCTTGTCGACCCTCGGGCCACCCGCGGTGTCGGGCTCGGCAGACTCCCCCAGGGCCGCCAGCAGGCTGGCGACACGCTGTTCGTCCCGCTCGGCGCCGAGCTCCTGGAGTGCCCGGCGGGCCGCGTTCAGCTCCATGCGGGCATCGTCGATGTCGCCCAGTGCCGCCATCGCCTGGGCGAGGTGGATGCGCGCC
This sequence comes from Ilumatobacter sp., assembly GCA_036526035.1. Classification (GTDB taxonomy): domain Bacteria; phylum Actinomycetota; class Acidimicrobiia; order Acidimicrobiales; family Ilumatobacteraceae; genus Ilumatobacter. The sequence continues at coordinate 6,250 of DATCZG010000076.1, forward strand.
ACCGACGCCTCGTAGGGCGACCCGATCTCGAGCCATTGGGAGATGCCACGGCGGAGCAGCCGCACCGCATCGTCATGGTCGCCTTGCGCCGAGCGCAGCTCCCCCCGGGCACAGGTGGTCGTCGCTGTGAACGTGTCGGACGCGAACACTTCGGTCAGCTCGGTCAGCTCGTCGCAGGCGGCGGCTGCGCCCTCGAGGTCACCAGCGGCGATGCGGATCGTCACCGCCGCAGCCAGCAGATTGACCCGCCGCGGGCGGTCGACGGTGAGCTGTTCGAGCGCTCGGTCGATCTCCTTCACGGCGCCGCCGACGTTGCCCTGCGTCATCCGCAACAGCGCCAGACCGGGGTCGGGCAGGTAGTCCCTGCCGTACGCGACGGTGAACGCCTCCTCGGCCCCGGCGAGGTCACCGACGCGGAGCCGGATCTCGCCCAGCTGCACCCACCCCCAGCCGAGATGAGGATTGTCGAACGGGTACCCCTCGCAGCCGAGCCGCGCCTCGGCCTCGGCACGGGCGAGCGAGCCCTGCGACTTGAGCACTTCGGCGCGGTGCATGTGGCACTCACCGGAGAGGTTCAGACCACACGCACTCGTGGCCCGGTCGCCGGCCTCGATCCACCAGCTGGCCCGCTTGCGGTCACCGACCAGTTGGCACAGGGTGACCCCGTGGCACAGGAGTGCACCCCTCACCCCCGGGCTCAGATCGATCGAGAGGGTGCCCACCATGGTCTCGTCGAGCATCGCCAGGCCTCGATCGAAGTCGCCGGCGCGGACCGTTGCGATCGCCTCCCGTTGACGCGCCCAGACCTCGAGGCCCGGTTCCCCGAGCTTCCGCGCCAGCGCCTGGGCCTGTTGCATGTGGGCGATCGTCGGTTCGAAGTGGCCCGACTCGATCGACCGGAACGACATCACGATCGAGAGCAGGACGTGCACGCGGCATTCCGGCAGACCTTCCATCAGCCGGCCCAGCGTCGCCGCCCACGCGTCGCCGAGTTCACGTTCGCTGTTGGCGTACGCGCCGAACATGAGCTGAATGGCCGTCCATGAGGCACCCTCCATGTCGCCGTCGCGGACGTAGGCGGCGTGAGCCAACTCGAGCGTGGGCCGCTGTTCCCGGGCTCCCGCTCCGGCGGCCTGCTCGGCCTCGTGGAGCGACGACAGCTCGGCTGCGGTCAGCTCACTCGGCTCGACGGCACCGAGCGTCCGGAGCACCTCCGGCCAGTCGCGGCGGCGCAGGGCTTGGGCCGCACGGTCGCGCAGGTGGTCCGTTTCAGATGCCATGCACCAGCTTGGCACATGCATCCGGACACGCCGGCTCCACAGGCTCGTTCGCACCGTCGTCGCGTGCCAGCAGACCAGCTGATCTGGCCCGTACCTCTCAGTGGCGCCCGGCGGCAGCTCTGCGTTCCCGGCCAAGGAATCCATCAAGGCCCCGAGGTCACCGACGCCCCGGGGTCGCAGAACTCGCGATCGAGGGTTCGTTCCACGATGCTCTATGAGTCGGGGTACGTGGCGAGCGCATCTCTGAGCCGCTCTTGGTATTGCCGTCGGCTCCGTCGCATGAGGCGGCACACGACGAGTGCTGGGAGACGGCCGAGTAGTCCGCCTGGCGTGACCTCGTAGTGGATCGTGTGACGCGTGCCGGTGCCTGAAGGTTCGAACGTCTCGACGATGCGGGCGCTGATCGGCCACGAGGGTTTGACCGACTCGAAAGCGCATCGCCTCGGTGGGTCCCACTCGACGGTCTTGCTGACGGCTCGAATGGGGATCCCGGCGACCCGGCCTGAGAGGTCGTTGAGCGTGCCGACGACTAAGCCGACTTCGTCGAGTTCACCGGCTGAACTGAAGGCTGGGCCGCGACGCAGATGGTCGCCAGAAGCACCCTTTGACCTGGGGAAACGTTGTGGTTTCGACAACGCGTGGGCACAGAGGGACTCGAACCCCCGACATCTTCCTTGTAAGGGAAGCGCTCTAGCCAACTGAGCTATGCGCCCTGATCAGGTGGGGAATCCTATCGGCCGCTCGGGAGGCCTCGGCCCGACCCGCTGCGGCGCGCCTGGCAGGTGCCGCGGACGCCGGTGGGAACACGACCGGCCTGATGGTCGCGGCACCACCCGACCGGTGAAGCGATCGGGCCCGTGATCGAACGTCTGTTCGATCGGACTGTCACACCCCTCGATCATGATGGGCGCATGGAGATCGATGTCGTGGTCGAGCGGGTGAACAGCATCGCTGCCGTGCGCGCCGACACCGGCGCCGACCGCACCGCGATCGAGGCGGCGTTGCGGGCATCGTCCCAGCTGCGGGCCTGGCTGGCCGCCACCGATGCGGCGCTCACGGCCCGCCTCGCGGGCCAGGTCGCCTTCCCCGAGCAGGCCATCGCCGGCTGCACACGTTCCACCCTCGGCGAGGCGGCCAACGCCAAAGAGCGGGCCGACACGCTCACCGCGGTGCCGGCGTTCGCCGATGCGCTCGATCACGCCCTCGTCACCGCCGCCCACGTCGACGCGATCACGCGGGCCGGCAAGCCGCTCGACGACGACCAACGCGCCCAGCTGCTCGAGCGGGTCGCCGATCTGGTCGGTGTCGCCTCGGTGGCGACGGTCCACGAGTTCCGCCGCCGCCTGGCGCTCGAGGTGCGTTCGATCCAGGCCGACGACGGCCTGGCCCGCCTCGACCGCCAACGACGGGCCGCCCGCCTGCGCACCTGGACCGACGCCGAGGGCATGTGGCGCTTCGACGGTCGGTTCGACCCGGTGGCGGCGGTGCAGATCGCGGCCCGGCTCGACGCCGCGGTCGAGGCCCTGTTCGCCGAGGCGGTCCCCGACACCTGCCCGAGCGACCCCGTCGAGAAACAGGCCCACCTGCGGGCGTTGGCGTTCGCACGGCTGCTCGCCGACCAGCCCGGGGCCGGGCTGCGGCCCGGTCGGCCCGAGTACGTCGTCGTGGTCGACGCCTCCCAGCCCGACGGCGCCGGCGGCCCCCAGGTCGATTGGGGCATCCCGGTCGACGTGCCGGGCCGGGTGCTGGCCGAGCTGTCGGGTGCCGGTGACGTCACGGCCCTGGTCGTGCGCAACGGGGTCGTCATCCACGCCCCGGGCACACTCGACCTCGGCCGCACCACCCGGCTCGCCAACCGGGCCCAACGCCGAGCCCTGCGCGGGCTCTACGCCGGCTGCGCGATCCCCGGCTGCGCGGTGCACTACGACCGCTGCAAGCTCCACCACGTCATCTGGTGGCGGCACGGGGGCCGCACCGACCTGGCCAACCTGCTCCCCTTGTGCAGCCGGCACCACACCAAGGTCCACCAGGCCGGCTGGCAGCTCGGCCTCGGCCCCGCCCGCGAGCTCACGATCCGCTTCCCCGACGGCACGGTCCACAACACCGGCCCACCTCACCGCCGAGCCGCCTGAGCGGGGCCGCCGGCCACGGCCCCGCCATCGCCCCACCATCGCGCCTCGCGCCGCAGCCGGCGGGCGCCGAGGGCGAGGGGCATCCGGCGCCGACGAGCAGTTCGGGTTCTGGCACCTCAGGCCCCGAGCCGCTCCCCCAGCCGCTCCCCCAGCCGCTCCCCGGCAAGGTGCCGACCTGTGCCCCGGCATCGCCGACCGCTCCCCCGGTCGCCGATCACCGTGGATCGCATCCGACGGCGACGTTCTCGGCCCGATCCGCGAACATGCACCCATGACGGCAGTTCGAGAAGCGACGCACGGCCATGTCCGACGGCTCACGCTGTGTCGGCCCGAGCGGTACAACACGATCACCTCCGAGCTGCGCGACGAGCTCTCGGCGGCGCTCGACACCGCCGAGCACGATTCGAACGTGCGGGTGATCCTGCTCGACGCCGAGGGCGCCGCGTTCTGCGCCGGCTACGACCTCGGCTGGTCGACCGACGCCCAAGCCCGCGAGGAAGCCACCGACCGCCGGGTGTGGGACTCGGTCCGCGATCAGCACATGATCGGCTCGTTCGCCGCCGTGTGGGCCAAACTGCACGACTGTTCGAAACCCACCATCGCCGCCGTGCAGGGATGGTGCATCGCCGGCGGCACGAACATCGTCTTCAACGCCCATCTCATCGTCGCCGCCGAATCGGCCCGCTTCGGCTATCCGCCGTCACGTGTCTGGGGGGTTCCCGAGGCGCCGTGGAACTGGGTCGCCCGGCTCGGGTTGCAGCACGCCAGGCGCTACATGCTGACCGGCGACGAGTTCACCGCCCGCCAGGCGCTCGAGATGGGCGCCGTGCTCGAGGTGGTGCCCGACGACGAACTGCACGGCCATGCGATGGCGCTCGCCCAGCGCATCGCCCTGGTGCCGGTGAGCCAGCTCGAGATGATCACCTGGGCGATCAACGCCGTCGCCGACGAGATGTACGACCCCAAGTCGTCGCGCCGGCTCGGCACCCTGTTCGACGGGGTCGCCCGCCACACCCAGGAGGGGCTCGACTTCGTCGCCCGCTCGAGCGAGGTCGGTTTCCGGGAAGCGGTGCGCGAACGCGACCGTCCCTTCGGCGACTACGGCGAGCGGCGACCGTGAGCGGGCGCCTGCACGACAAGGTCGCCGTCATCGTCGGCGCCGGCCAGCAACCCGGGCCCACGATCGGCAACGGCCGGGCGACGGCCATCCGCTTCGCCGAGGAAGGCGCCCGCCTCGTGCTCGTCGACCGCGATGCCGAGGCCCTCGCCGACACGTCCCGGGCCGTCGCCGCCGCCCGAGGCCTGACGCCCGACACCGCGACCGACACCGCGACCGACACCGCGACCGACACCGCGACCATCGAGATCGTCGTCGACATCACCGCCGACACCGCCCCCGACGAGATCATCGCCGCCGCCGTGGCGGCCTACGGGCGCATCGACATCCTCCACAACAACGTCGGGATCGGGGCCGGCGACGCCCCGCCGCACCGGCTCACCGACGAGGTCTTCGACCGCATCATCGACGTCAACCTGCGCGCCCTGTGGCGCACCTGCCGGGCGGCGATCCCGGTCATGCGGCAACAGGGTGCCGGCGTGATCACCAACATCTCGTCGATCGCCTCGGTCGCCGCCAACCACATCGCCGCCTACCGCATGTCGAAAGCCGGCATCGACGCGCTCACCAAGAACCTCGCCGTCACCAACGCCCGGTACGGCATCCGGGTCAACGCGATCCTGCCCGGCCTGATCGACACCCCGCTCGGCGTCGACTCGGCCGCCCGCGAGCTGGGCATCGACCGCGACGTGCTCGCCGCCCGACGGGCCGCGAGCGTGCCGATGGGCCACCAGGGCACCGCCTGGGACGTCGCCAACGCGGCGGTGTTCCTGGCCAGCGACGAGGCGGCGTTCATCAGCGGTGTCTGCCTCCCCGTCGACGGTGGACAGTCGGCCCGCGTCGGGTGACGACACCCCCGGCCGGGGTCAGTGCACGAGCACGTTGCGGAACTGCCAGGGATCTTCGCGATCGAGATCCTCGGCGAACAGGCCGGGACGGTCGGTGAGCGGCGTCCAATCGGTGTAGAACGCGTCGACGTTGCCGAGGTAGGGCAGCTGAACCTCGAGGCAGCGGCGATGATCCATGTCGTCGGTCTCGACGATCCCCTCCTCGGGGTGCTCGAGCGCCCACACCACACCGGCGAGCACCGCCGAGGTGACCTGCAGACCGGTGGCGTTCTGGTCGGGGGCGAGGGCCCGCGCCTCGCCGATCGTCAGCTGCGATCCGAACCACATCGCGTTGCGCTCGTGGCCGTAGAGCAACACCCCGAGCTCGTCGGCACCGTCGACGATCTCGTGTTCGTCGAGCACGTGGCTCTCGACCGGATGGCGGCCGGCGGCACCGAACAGCTCGTCGAACGCCACGACCGCCGCGTCGCACGGGCGGTACGCGTAGTGGCACGTCGGCCGGTAGGCGACCGAGCCGTCGTCGTTCCACACCGTGAAGAAATCGGGGATCGACAGCGCCTCGTTGTGGGTGACCAGGAACCCGTGCTGGGCGCCGAACGTGGGGCACCACGTGCGCACCCGGGTCGCGGCCCCCGGCTGCTCGAGGAAGATCCCCGGTGCCGCCGGGTCGTCGTGGGTGCGGGCGTTCGCCGGCATCCAGCGCTCGTGGGTTCCCCAGCCGAGTTCGGCGGGTTGGAGACCCTCGGAGATGAACCCGTCGACCGACCACGTGTTCCAGAACACGCCGAGCGGCTTCGGGCGCGTCGTGGTCTGGGTGTCGCGTTCGGCGATGTGCACCCCGGTCACGCCGAGATCGGCCATCAGGCGCGCCCAGCCGGCGCGGTCACCGGCGGCCGGCTCGGGCACGTCGCGGCCGAGATCGGCCGCCAGCCGCATCAGCGCCGCCTTCACGAACCACGACACCATGCCCGGGTTCGCACCGCAGCACGAGACCGCCGTCGTGCCCCCCGGCGACCGGCGGCGCTCGTCGATCACCGTGGCCCGCAGCGCCTGGTTGGTGCGCAGGGCGTTGTCGGTGGAGGCGTCGAAATAGAACCCCTCCCACGGCTCGACCACGGTGTCGAGATACAGCACCCCGAGCTCGCGGCACAGCCGCATGATGTCGAGCGACGACGTGTCGACCGACAAGTTGATGCAGAACCCCTGGCCGCCGCCCTCGGTGAGCAGCGGGATCAGCAGCTCGCGGTAGTTCTCGGCGGTGACGTGCCGGCTCACGTAGCGGACGCCGTAGCGGTCGAGCACGGGGCGGTCGTCGTCCGACGGCTCGATCACGGTGCAACGGTCGCGATCGAACGCGACGTGACGATCGAGCAGCGGCAGCGTGCCGCGCCCGATCGACCCGAAACCGATGATGACCACCGGGCCGCTGATGCGGGCGAGCATCTGATCGGTCGAATCGTTGGCCATGTGAACCTCCCTCGCAGACGGGTCGAGCTCCGGTGACATCCGGACCAGGGGACGCTATCGAGACGAGACACGTTCACGATCCCCGCCGTCGCCCGGCAGGGATCATCCGGCGGGCGTCGCCCGGCGCTCGCGCAGCACCAGCTCGAGCAGTTCCGGGGTGGCGGCGACCGCCGGGGTCCGGCGCGCCGTGTGATCGAGCACGCACAACTCGCGGCCGAACACCTCGGCCGCCACTCCCCCGGCCTCCTCGAGGATCAGCACCGACGCCAGATAGTCCCACACCCCGTGGCCGTCGCGGTACATGTCGCACCAGGCGTCGGTCACCCCGCACGCCACCGCGCAGATGTCGGGCGCCGAGGCCCCGAGGGCACGGAACTGACTCCATCCGTAGTGGTGGGTGGGCAGGCCCGACACGCCGAGCACCGCATCGGCGAGCACGGTCACCCCCGACGGCCGGATCGGGCTGCCGTCACGTTCGGCACCACCGCCGCGCACCGCGCTGAACCGCTCGCCGGTCGCGTGGTTCGCCACCACGCCGGCCGCCGGGCCGTCGTCGTCGACGAGGCACAGCGCCGACGCGTACCACGGCACGTGACGCGACGCATTGGTCGAGCCGTCGAGCGGATCGACCACCACGATCGGCGCCGACGACGAACCGGGCGGGCCGGTGACCCCGCTCTCCTCCGACAGCACCCGGTAACCGGCGCCGTAGAGCACCTCGAGGCAGGCCGCGTCGGCGTCGAGGTCGACCGCGTACTGGCCGTCGCGCACGCCCGACGCCCCCCACTCGGTGGTGGCCCGCAGCACGGCGGCGACCGCGTCGGCGGCAGCCATGAATGTGTCGACGGCGCGTCGCAACGTGGGATCGTTCACACCCGCTGACGGTAGTGTCCTGGGGGTGGCTGTCATCGACGTAGCGGGTTTCGTCGCCGATGTGAAGAGTCAGGCGATCGATTACGGGTTCCACGTCCACGACGAGCGGCACTTCGTCGAGACGTATTCCCTGCGCCAGCTGTGGGAGGTCGACCTGCACCCCGAGGAGGCGTGCGCCGGCCCGATCGATCTGCACCTCTCGCTCGACGTCGACCCGCGCGCCCTGCTGGGCTTCGAGGACGACGTCATGAAGATGGACGACATCGACGACGACCCGCCGCGGGGCTTCACGTTCCCGATGCTGTTCACCTGGACGCTGCCCCCGCTCACGAACCCTCCGAACCTGCTCGAACTCGCCACCGAGGTCGCCGGTGTCGGCGGGCTCGACCTGCCGGTCGAGGTCTCGGCGATCGACTCGTTCCCCAGTGTCACCGACGCCCCCGAGCGGAGCCTGTCGATCGTGGCCCGCATCTCGCTCGACCTCGCCGACGTCTACATGAACAACGACTCATCCATCGCGCAGGCCCTCGATCGGTGCAAACATGTGAGCCTGTACCTGCTCGAGCGGGCCGACAACTGGCTCGACGCCGACTTCTGACCCCAGCACCACCGCGTTCGACACGGACCCCCACGGAGGGATTGACATGGACCTCGAGCCACCTGACGGTCTCACCGTCGCCGAACTGATCGACATGCTCAGCCACCATCCGGGTGACTCGATCGTCGAGATGTCGATCATCGCGCCGGTCAAGGAAGGTGACGACGACATCACGGTCGATCGGTACAACATCGACGGCGTGATGCCCTGGAGCGACGACGATGACGACCCCGTCGTGTGGCTGATCGGCGGCGAGGACGCCGACGTCGAGCTGTTCATCGACGCCATCGAGCAGCCCGACCACGACCACGACCACGACCACGACCACGACCACGACCACGACCACGACCACGACCACGATCACGACCACGACCACGATCACGACCACTGAGTCCGGCGAACGACGCGACACGAGAGGCCGTACGGCGTGACCCTTCGACTGATCGACAAGGTGGCGCTGATCACCGGCGGCGCCTCCGGGATCGGCCGGGCATGTGCGGCGCGGCTCGCCGAGGAGGGC
>DATCZG010000077.1:0-5156 GCA_036526035.1 Ilumatobacter sp.
GGAAATCGGCAACACCGACGCCGAGGGCCGGCTGGTGCTGGCCGACGGGCTGTCGCTCGCCGTCGAAGAGCGACCTGACGCGATCGTCGACATCGCCACGCTCACCGGTGCCGCCCAGGCGGCGCTCGGGCTCGAGATCGCGGCGGTGATCGGCTCGGACGATGCGCTCGTCGCCCGGGTGGAAGCGGCCGCTGCGGCGGCCGACGAGCCGGTGTGGCGCCTGCCGCTGGCGCGCGACCGCTACCGCAAGCTGCTCGACTCGATGGTGGCCGACATGAAGAACGTCGGCGGCCCGTACGCCGGGGCGACGACGGCGGCGATCTTCCTGAGCGAGTTCGTCGGCGACGTGCCGTGGGCCCACCTCGACATCGCCGGCACCATGAACGCCGATGCCGACAGCCGTTGGATCTGCAAGGGAGCGACCGGCTTCGGCGCCCGCCTGCTGATCGACGTCGCGACGACGTTCGAACCGGCGGGTTGAGCGCGGGGTGTCACGCCGCCGGCCGCGCCGGCTCGCCGCCGCGCCGTGACCAATCGTCGTGTGAGTCGCGCAGGTCGGCCGGGAGGCGCTCGAGGTGGCGCCGCGCCACCGACGGCATGCGGCGGCGCACGGCGAGGCCGTCGCTGAGCGGTTGCGCCAGCCCGAACATCACGCACCGGTGCAGCGCCTTGCCGAACGGCGAGCTGCGGCCGTTGGCGAACGACACACCCATGCACGCCGCAGCGTGTTCGAGGTCGATCGTGAAGCCCGACGGCTCGGCGTCGAAGGCGTCGGCGAAGCGCCGCATGATCCATGTCGCGGTCGGACCGATCACGCCGAGCCAGTAGCGCTCGACGTAGGCGCTGCGCGGGTCGTGGCCGCGGGCGTCGACCACCGGGTCGACCCACGGGCGGATCGTGGCGGGGGAGGGGAACGAGGCGACGAGTTGCACGGGAGGCTCCAGTCGTGGTGGCGAGACGGTGACGGTGTGACGGCCGGTCACGGGCGAGTGGGGGCACCCGGCGGTCACCGACCGGAAGCGGGCGCCCGCCGGGTCGTGGGACGCCGGCCCGGATCGGTCACAATCGGGCGATGGACGAACTGCCGGTCGGGTTGGCGGCCGCCGCCGAGCGGGTGGCCAACGCGGAACGGATCGTGGTGCTCACCGGGGCGGGGATCTCGACCGACTCGGGGATCCCCGACTTCCGCGGGCCGAAGGGGGTGTGGACCCGCAACCCGGCCGCCGAGAAGATGGCGACGATCGAGCACTACCTGGCCGACCCCGAGGTGCGCCGACGCGCCTGGTCGAACCGGCTCGACACACCGGTGTGGACCGCCGAACCGAACCTCGGCCATCGCTGCGTGGTCGAACTCGAACGGCGCGGTCGGCTGCACGCGGTGATCACCCAGAACGTCGACGGGTTGCACCAGCAGGCCGGCAACGACCCCGACCGGGTGATCGAGGTGCACGGCACGGTGCGCTGGACCAGGTGCTGGAGCTGTTCGGACCGGCGCCCGATGGGCGAGACGCTCGACCGGGTGCGCGGCGGCGAGGCCGACCCGGCCTGCCTGGTGTGCGGCGGCATCCTCAAGAGCGACACGATCAGCTTCGGGCAGTCGCTGGTGCCCGAGGTGATCGATCGGGCGCTGCGGGTCAGCGAGGAGTGCGACGTGCTGCTGGCGATCGGGTCGACGCTGAGCGTGTACCCGGTGGCCCACTGCGTGCCGATCGCCAAACGAGCCGGGGCGGCGGTCGTGATCGTCAACGCCCAGCCGACCGAGATGGACGGTCTCGCCGACCACCTGCTGATGGGCCAGATCGCCGACGTCTTGCCACTGCTCACGAGTTGACGGAACGCGCTGCGGAATACCTGACCACCTTGGTAGGTTTTACCGTCTATGGCAACGTTCCGTGACCTGCTGACGGCCGCCAAGGCCGCGATCGTCGAAGTCTCCACCACCGCCGCCGCCGAACAGATCGCCGCCGGCTGCACGCTGCTCGACGTGCGCGAGCCCGACGAGTACCAAGAGGGTGCGATCCCGGGCGCGATCCACATCCCGCGCGGCCACCTCGAGGCCCAGGTCGAGGCCCGCATCCCCGACAAGACGGCGCCGGTGGTGGTGTACTGCGCCGGCGGGGTGCGCTCGGCGTTCGCGGCCCGCACCCTGAACGAACTCGGCTACCTGACGGCGGTCTCGATGGACGGCGGGTTCGGCCGCTGGAAGGACGAGGGGCGGCCGTGGAAGCAGCCGGCGTCGCTCAGCCCCGAGCAGATGAACCGCTACAAGCGGCACCTGCTGCTGCCCGAGGTCGGCATCGAGGGCCAGCAGCGGCTGCTCGAGGCCAAGGTGCTGATGCTGGGCGCCGGCGGGCTGGGCTCGCCCGCCGCCCTCTACCTGGCGGCCGCCGGCGTCGGCACGATCGGCATCGTCGACATGGACGACGTCGACGCCTCCAACCTGCAGCGCCAGATCCTGCACAACATCGACCGCATCGGCGACCGCAAGGTCGACTCGGCGAAGAAGACGCTGACGATGCTCAACCCCGACGTCGACGTGGTCACCTACGACACCCGGCTCGACGCCTCGAACATCATGGAGATCATCGCCGGCTACGACGTGATCGTCGACGGGGCCGACAACTTCCCCAGCCGGTACCTGCTCAACGACGCCAGCGTCAAACTCGGCATCCCGGTCGTGCACGGGTCGATCTTCCGGTTCGAGGGCATGGTCAGCGTGTTCCACCCGACCGAGGGCCCGACCTACCGCGACATGGTGCCCGAGCCGCCGCCCGCCGAACTCGCCCCCAGTTGCGCCGAGGCCGGCGTGCTGGGCGTGCTGCCAGGCATCATCGGCTCGATCCAGGCGCTCGAGACGATCAAGGTGATCCTCGGCCTCGGCGAGCCGCTGATCGGCCGGATCCTCACCGTCGACACCACCGAGATGGAGTTCCGGGTGTTCAACCTGCGCCCCGACCCCGCCAACGAGGTGACGTGGGCCAACCGCGACCGGATCGTCATCCGGGAACTCGACGGGCTCTGCGCGCCCGGGTTGGCGCACTGACCCCACCCGGGCCGGCGGCGGGCTAGCGTCGCGGGGCATGAGCACGGGACCGGGCATCCGCGTCGAACCGTCCGCAGGACCGTGCGGGGCGACCGTCTCGGGCGTCGACCTCGGCGCCGAACTCGGCGCCGACACGGTCGCCGCGATCCGGGCCGCGTGGTTGCAGCACCACGTGCTGGCGTTCCCCGACCAGGCGATGACCGACGACGACCTCGAACGCTTCACCTTGTACTTCGGCCCGTTCGGCGACGACCCCTACATCGCGCCGATCGCCGGACGCGAACACGTGATCGCGATCCGCCGGCGGGCCGACGAGACGTCGCCACTGTTCGCCCAGACGTTCCACAGCGACTGGAGCTTCCAGGCCCGCCCGCCGGCCGGCACCTGCCTGTACGGCATCACGATCCCGCCCGTCGGCGGCGACACCCTGTTCGCCGACCAGCACGCCGCGCTCGACGCGATGCCGACCGAACTGCGCCGCCGGCTCGAGGGGCGGATGGCCGTGCACTCGGCCCGCCAGGGCTACGCGCCGACCGGCATGTACGGCGAGGCCGACCAGCGCACCGACCGCAGCATGGACATCCGCCCCAGTGACACGGCGATGGCCACCCAGCTGCACCCGATCATCCGTGAGCACCCCGAGACCGGCCGCCTCGGGTTGTTCAGCTGCGTCGGCTACATCATCGGCATCGACGGGATGCCCGACGACGAGGCCCGCGACCTGCTGATCGAGCTCTACCAGTGGCAGACCCGCGACGAATTCGTGTACCGCCACCGGTGGCAGCCGAACATGCTGACGATGTGGGACAACCGTTCGGTGCTGCACTGCGCCACCGGCGGCTACGACGGCCACGAACGCCTGCTGCACCGCACCACGATCGGGGCCGCGGTGTGACGTCGGGCCCGGTGACGGCCCGGTAACCGGCGAGCCGACGCTCAGCTCGGGTCGGGTATCACGGCGATCACGTCGCGTTCTTGGACCGCCACGCCGCCCAACACCAGCGCGATGCCCGCCAGGTCGAGCGCGCCCGGCCGCTGACCGAGGGCGATCCAACCGATCACCACGGCCGTGACCGGCAAGGTGGCGAGCAGCACGCTGAAGCGCCGGATCGGGATCCGCCGCAACACGTACTGGTCGATGCCGTAGCCGATCGCGTTCGAGAACACCCCGGTCGCGCAGCACACCACGAGCAGCACGGGCGACACCCACACCGGGCCGCTCCAGGGGGCGCCCACCGGGGCGATGACGACGGTGCCGATCGCCAGGCCGACACCGAGGCCGGCGACGCCCGAACGAACCTGGGCGACCCGTGAGCCGATCACGATGTAGGCGGCCCACATCGCCGACGAGGCCAGGATGAACGCGACGCCGAGGGCGTTGTCGCCCAACTCGAGCCCACCCAGGGTGACCACCCCGATCACCGCCAGGACGAGGGCGCCGCCGTTGCGCACGGTGCGCGTCGTCGCCGCCGCGACGGCGATCGGGCCGATGAACTCGATCGCCACGCTCTTGCCGAGGTCGATGCGGTCGATCGCCAGGTAGAAGAACAGGTTCATCAGCGCCGTCGCCACGCCGAAGATCGCCGCGCTGGCCAGGTCGCGGCGGCTCCAGCCGCGGTGGAACCCGGGCGACACCGCCAACAGCGCGACCGATGCCCCGATCACCCGGAACCAGGCCACGGTCTGGGGTGCGACGTCGTCGAACACCGACACGGCGATCGCCGCACCGACGTACTGCGACACCGCCGACAGCACGAACAGCGCCTCGGGCGGGGCGGTCGCCAGCGTGCGATCGATCGGGGGGCGGCGGATCACCCGACGATTCTGGCCGCACGAGTCGCCATCGCGCATCATGCGAGCGCGAAGCTGAGTTCGTGACCGCGCTGCCCGACGATGTGATGGTGGTTCCCGGCCCGAACGACCAGGTGCCGGACGACCACGTGCCGGACGACCACGTCTTCCACCGCGCCGACCGGCGGCCGGTCGCCGTGTCGGGCAGGGGGTCGACGATCACCACCGCCGACGGCCGGACGTTCCTCGACGGGGCCGGGGGAGCGATCGCCTGCTCGGTCGGTCACGGCCGCGCCGAGATCGTCGCCGCGATGGCCGACCA
>DATCZG010000078.1:0-64169 GCA_036526035.1 Ilumatobacter sp.
GCTGGAGTCCACTTCGGACACCAGACCCGCAAGTGGAACCCGAAGATGAAGCGTTTCATCTTCGGTGAGCGCAACGGGATCTACATCATCGACCTCGAGCAGACGCTCACCCGGGTGGAGGCCGCCTACGCCTTCGTGCGCGACCTGGTGGCCGAGGGCGGTGTCGTGCTGTTCGTCGGCACCAAGAAGCAGGCCCAGGACCCGATCCAGAGCTTCGCCGAGAAGGTCGGCATGCCCTACGTCAACGAGCGTTGGCTCGGCGGCATGCTCACCAACTTCGAGACGATCTCCAAGCGGGTCGGCAAGATGCTCGAGTACGAGCGCATGAAGGCCTCCGGCGAGTTCGACGCGATGATCAAGAAGGAAGCCCTGCTGCTCGATCGCGAACTGGCGAAGCTGCAGCGCAACCTCGGTGGGCTGCGCGACATGAAGAAGGCGCCCGACTGCGTGTTCGTGATCGACACCAACAAAGAGCACATCGCGGTCACCGAGGCCAACAAGCTCGGGATCCCGGTCGTCGCCGTGGTCGACACCAACGTCAACCCCGACGTCATCCAGTTCCCGATCCCGGGCAACGACGATGCGATCCGCGCCAACGGTCTGCTGGCGCAGGTGATCGCCGACGCCATCGAAGAGGGCCGCTACATCGCCTCGCGCCGCCCGAAGGCCGCCGCAACGACCGAGCCGGTCGAGGCCAAGCCCGAGCGCGGCCCCGAGGAGGAGGCGGCTTTCGCCCAGGCCCAGGCCGAGGCTCGCCAGGCCGCCGCCCGCGCCCAGGCCGAGCGCGAAGCCCGCCTCAGCGCCAGCAAGACCAAGCCGGCCGCCGCTGCCGAGCCCGAGCCCGCTGCCGCTGCCGAGCCCGAGCCCGTTGCCGCTGCCGAGCCCGTTGCCGAGCCCGAGCCCGTCGCCGACGCCGCGCCCGCTGCCGCTGCCGAGCCCGAGCCCGCTGCCGACGCCGCGCCCGCTGCCGAGGCGGCGGTCGATGCGCCCTTCGGCGAGGGCAGCCACGCCGCCCTCGAGAGCGGCGAGCAGCCCGAGGGCTTCCCGATCAAGGGCAATGCCAGCTCGAAGCTGTACCACAACGTCGACAGTCCGTTCTACGGCCGCACCAAGGCCGAGGTCTGGTTCGCCAGCGAAGAGGCAGCCGAGGCCGCCGGCTTCTCCAAGCCGGCCAGCCAGCAGTCCAGCGCCGCCGACACCTCCGAGAGCTGAAAGAAGCCCACCCCCATGTCATTCACCGCCCAAGACGTCAAGGCCCTGCGCGACAGCACCGGGGCCGGCATGATGGACTGCAAGAAGGCCCTCGAAGAGACCGGCGGCGACATCGATGCCGCCAAGCAGCTCCTGCGTGAGAAGGGTCTCGCCGCCAGCGCCAAGCGTGACGATCGCGACAACAACCAGGGCGTCGTCGCGATCGCCGTCGCCGGCGGCGTCGGCGCGATCGTCCAGCTCAAGAGCGAGACCGACTTCGTCGCCGGCTCCGACCAGTTCAAGGCCGAGGCCGCCGCCCTCGTCGAGCTCGTGCTCGCCGGTGGTGCCGATGCGGTGGCGGCACGCTCGGCCGAACTCGACGAGCTGAAGATCACCCTGAAGGAGAAGATCGAGCTCGGTCAGGTCGTGCACATCGCCGCTGCCCCTGGCAACGTCGTCGGCCACTACGAGCACGTGCAGGGCGGCCGGGGCGTCAACGGTGTGCTGGTCGAAGTGGCGGGCGGCTCCGACGAGCTGGCACACGACATCGCCGTGCACATCGCGTTCGCCCGCCCCAAATACCTGACCCGTGACGACGTGCCCGCCGACATCGTCGCGGCCGAGCGCAAGACCCTCGAAACGATCACCCTCAACGAGGGCAAGCCGGCCCAGGCCGTGCCCAAGATCGTCGAAGGCCGCCTGAACGGGTTCTTCAAGGACGTCTGCCTGCTCGAGCAGCCGTACGCCAAGGACGACAAGCAGTCGATCAAGCAGATCCTCGGCTCGGCGTCGGTCGTTCGCTTCGCACAAGTCGAAATTGGCTGACCAGGGTCGCTGATCTGGCAAACTGCCAGCCGTGACCGACGCGACGACCGCCAGCCAATCCCCACGCTGGAAGCGGATCGTCTTCAAGCCGTCCGGTGAGGCGCTCGCCGGCGCCTCCGGGCGCGGACTCGATGGGCCCACCCTCGACCAGACGGCAGCGGAGATCATCGACATCCGCCAGAACCTCGACGTCGACGTCAGCGTCGTGGTCGGCGGTGGCAACTTCTGGCGGGGTCGCACCGGTGCGATGGAGGGCATGGACGCCACCCAGAGCGACCACATCGGCATGCTCGGCACCGTCATGAACGCGCTGGCGCTGCAGGACGCGCTCGAGCGGCGCGGGCAGGCGACGCGGGTGCAGTCGGCGATCGAGATGCCGCGGATCGCCGAGCCCTACATCCGGCGGCGGGCGATGCGCCACCTCGAAAAGGGTCGGGTCGTGATCTTCGCGGCCGGCACCGGCAACCCGTTCTTCACCACCGACACCGCGGCGGCGCTGCGGGCCGCCGAGATCGAGGCCGACGTGTTGTTGAAGGGCACCCACTCGGGGGTCGACGGCGTCTACGACTCCGACCCGCGCCACAACCCCGACGCCCTCAAATACGACCGCATCAGCTACATGGACGTGATGAACCAGGACCTCAAGGTGATGGACGCGACCGCGATCGCGTTCTGCCGCGACCACGGGATCCCGATCGTCGTGTTCGACATGTCGGCGGCCGGCGCGTTGCGTACGATCCTCACGGGCGGCAACGTCGGCACCATCGTCGAGTGAGCGTCGCGACGCGCCCGGGTGAGCCGGCCGGCAGCCATGAACTCCCCGCGACGGTGGATCGCTGGTTACGCTGGTCGCCGTGACCGAGGAAACCCTGCTCGATGCGATCGACAAGATGGACAAGGCGGTCGAGCACGTCCGGAGCCAGTTCGCCACCGTTCGCACCGGCCGGGCCGCCCCCGTCCTCGTCGAGCGCCTGACCGCCGAGTACTACGGCGCGCAGGTGCCGATCCAGCAACTCGCCACGATCCAGGTACCCGAAGCGCGCGTCCTGCTCGTGAGGCCCCACGACCGCGGTTCGCTCGGCGCCATCGAGCGCGCGATCCGCGACAGCGACCTCGGCATCTCGCCCAACAACGACGGGGTGGTCATCCGCCTCAATTTCCCCCCGCTCACCGAGGAACGGCGGCGCGAGTACGTCAAGATCGCCAAGCACATGGCCGAGGAGGGACGGATCGCGGTGCGCAACATCCGCCGCGACGCACGCAAGCACATGGAGGCCGCCGAGAAAGCGAGCGAGATCTCGGCCGACGATCTCGAACGGGCCGAGAAGGAACTCGAGAAGATCACCCATGACCATGTCGAGCGCATCGATGCGGCCCTGGGTCGCAAGGAAGAAGAGCTGCTCGAGGTCTGAGCGGCCGACGCACGTGGGGATGCCGGGAAAGGGACGAGATCGATGAGCGACGACATCTGGCGCGATCGCCGGGACGACGACGACTTCAGCGAGTTCGGGTCGCTGTTCGACGAGGCCGAGCCGACCGAGAACCTGCCGCCGGTCGCCGGTCGCCGGTCGAGCGACGACCTGCGATTCGACGACCAGGGACGCGACGTCGAGCCGCACTGGACCGAGCCCGCCACCGGCGAGGTGCCGCGCTTCGCGGCCGCCGCTGACGACGCCGACGAGCACGAGGAACTCGACGTCTGGTCGTCGTTCTCCTCGGCGTCGCCGGTGTGGAAGGACGACGATGCCGACGAGTCGGCCGACGACCCTGGGCGCACGGGCCAACAGCGCCGCGTGACCGGCCAACACGAGCGCGTCACCGGGCAACAGCGCGAGGTGTCCGGCCGGCACGAGCGCGTCACCGGGCAACAGCGCGAGGTGTCCGGCCGGTACGAGCGTGTCACCGGCCGTCAGGAGCGTGTCACCGGGCCGCAGCGCGAGGTTTCCGGTGCGCCCGACTCGGGCGGGCGCGAGCCGAGCCGTATCACGATCGGCACCGATCCCTCCGGCATGCCGCGCCGCCCACCGCCTTCGGCGGGCCGCCGAAGGGGCCCGGCGTCGGGGAGTGGACGTTCGGCGCCCTCGGCGGGGCGTGACATGCCCACCGCGATCGCAGCCGGCCTGCTGATCGCCGCGGTGTTCGTGGCCGCGCTCGTGTATCGCCCGGTCGCCGTCGTGGCGGTGATCGTCGCCGTGCTCGGCCTGGCGGCGGTCGAGTTCTACGACAAGGTCGCCGAAAAGGGCTACCGACCCGTCGTGGTGCCGGGGATCATCGGCTGTGTGGCGGCCCCGCTCGCCGCCTACTGGCTCGGCGCCGGCACGTTGCCGCTGGTGCTCGCGTTCGGGTTCATGGCCACCGCCGGCAGCTTCATCGGCGCCCGTGGCGTCGAGGCGGGCCCGATGCCGAACGTCTCGATCACGATGCTGGGCATGGTGTGGATCGGCTTGCTCGGCTCGTTCGGGGCGCTGATCCTGCGTTTCTCGACCCAACCGGTCAGTCAGATCGAGACGATCCAGGCGATCGCCGAACACCGTGGCACCGACACGTTGTTCCTCATGGCCCTCGGTGTGGTGGCCAACGACGTCGGCGCCCTGTTCGTCGGTTCGGCGATCGGCAAGACACCGCTCAAGTCGTGGATCAGCCCCAACAAGACCGTCGAAGGCTTCATCGGCGGGGCGCTGTTCACGATCTGCGCGCTGATGTTCGTCGGCCTCACCGGCCGCAGCGACACCTGGCAGTCGAACTGGCATCTGCTGGCGCTCGCCCTGGTCATCTCGGTGCTGGCCCCGATGGGCGACCTCGTCGAGAGCATGTTCAAGCGCAACCTCGACGTCAAGGATTTCGGCACCCTCGTGAAGGGTCACGGTGGGGTGCTCGATCGCTTCGACGGGTTCTTGTTCGTGATGCCGGGCGTCTACTACCTGACGCTGGTGCTCGAACCCTGGGTGCAGTGACGGGCCGTCGAGGCCATCTGTGACTGCGCTCGCACCCGGCCGTCCCGAACGATCGAGGGCCCGATGACACCCGTGCGGGTGGCGATCGCCGGGTCGACGGGGTCGATCGGCACCCAGACGCTCGAGGTGATCCGCGCCGAGGGCGCCGACCGCTATCGGGTGGTCGGTCTGGGAGCCGGCGCGTCGACCGCCCGGCTGATCGAGCAGGCCCGCGAATTCGGCCCCGCTGTGGTGGCCGTCGCCGACGCGGCGCGCCGCGGCGAGGTCGCCGCCGCGTTGCCGGGGGTCGAGGTGGTCGCCGAGCTCGAGCAGATCATCGAATCGGCCGACGTGGTGATCAACGGTGTGGTCGGGTTCGCCGGGCTCCCGGTCACCATCGCCACGTTGCGGGCCGGCAAACGGCTCGGCCTCGCCAACAAAGAGAGCCTGATCGCCGCTGGGCCCGTCGTGCAGCCGCTGCGCAGCACGCCCGGCGCCGAGCTGGTGCCGGTCGACAGCGAGCACTGCGCCATCCACCAGTGCCTGCGCGCGTCGGTGGGTTTCGCCGACGGCAGCCACCGCGAGGTGTCGCGGATCGTGCTCACCGCCAGCGGGGGGCCGTTTCGCGGCCGCAACGCGGCCGACCTCGCCACCGTCACGGTCGAGCAGGCGTTGGCTCATCCCACCTGGTCGATGGGGCCGAAGATCACCGTCGACTCGAGCACCCTGATGAACAAGGGCCTCGAGGTGATCGAGGCCCACGAGCTGTTCGGCGTGCCGTACGACCGGATCGAGGTCGTCGTCCACCCCCAGTCGGTGGTGCACTCGATGGCCGAGTTCACCGACGGCAGCACGATCGCCCAGCTCAGCCTGCCCGACATGCGCCTGCCGATCGGATACGCGCTCGGCTACCCGGCCCGGATCGGCACGCCGTTCGGCCGTATCGACTGGTCGGTGCTGACCCGCCTCGACTTCGAGCCGCCCGACGTCGAGACGTTCCGGTGCCTGTCGCTGGCCTACGCCGCCGGTCGTGCCGGTGGCACCGCGCCGGCCTGGCTCAGCGCCGCCAACGAGGTGGCGGTCGACGCCTTCCTGGCCGGGCTCATCCGCTGGAGTCAGATCGCCGATGTGTGTGTTGCGGTGCTCGACGAGCATGACGGCGCTGCGGCCGGTACCGTCGATGACGTGATCGACGCCGATGCCTCCGCCCGCCGCCGGGCCGCCGCGGTGATCGAACGACGAGCTGCGACCTGAACCGATCGACCACCGACCGATGAACACCACCGACCGATGAACACCACCGACCAACTCCCCCCGCCGCCACCGCCGCCGGCCCCGTCGCGCCATGGTGGGCGGTTCACCAACGAGGTGATGGCGGGCGGCTCGGTGGTCGAGAAGACCGACGACGAACTCGTCGGCGGCTGGCGCGGTGCGATCGGGGTGACGGTGATCATCGCCATGATCGCGATGCTCGGGCTGTTCAGCGTGTGGTGGCTGGCCTTCGTGGTCGGGGTGCTGATCGCGATCTTCCTGCACGAGGTCGGCCACTACGCCACCGCCCGGTGGACCGGCATGAAGGCCACGCAGTTCTTCATCGGGTTCGGGCCGCGGGTCTGGAGCTTCCGGCGCGGCGAGACCGAGTTCGGCGTCCGGGCGCTGCCGCTCGGGGCCTTCGTGCGGATCGTCGGCATGAACAGCATGGACGATGTCGACGCCGCCGACGAGGCCCGCACGTACCGGTCGAAGAGCTACCCACGACGGCTGCTGGTGATCTCGGCGGGTTCGCTGATGCACATGCTGCTGGCGATCGTGCTGCTGTTCACGGTGTACGCCGTCGACGGTGAAACCGTCCGGCGCGACGGCGCCGAGATCGGCACCGTCGAGATCTCGGGGCCCGCCTTCGCCGCCGGCCTGCAGGCCGGCGACGTGGTGGTGTCGATCGACGGCCGGCCGGTCGAGAGCTCGAGCGACCTCGGCCGCATCGTGCAGTCGCACGACCTGCAGGACTCGTTGCTGTTCGGCGTCGTGCGCGACGACAGCTACCTCGAGATCCCGGTGGCGCTGGGCACCAACACCACCGAGTCGTCGCCGTTGTT
Organism: Ilumatobacter sp.; assembly: GCA_036526035.1. GTDB lineage: Bacteria > Actinomycetota > Acidimicrobiia > Acidimicrobiales > Ilumatobacteraceae > Ilumatobacter. The sequence continues at coordinate 7,046 of DATCZG010000078.1, forward strand.
CGGCAAGCCCTACATCGGGGTGTCGAGCGGGGCCCACTACGACACGGTCGAGCACTCGCTGCCCGCCGCCGCCGGCAACGCCGTCGTCGACATCTTCCCGGTCTCGTGGGAGATGACCAAGGGTGTCGTCAAGGTGCTCAACCCGGTCAACATCGTGTCCCACGTGGCCGGCACCAACGACGACCTGTCGACGCGCCCGACGACGCTGGTCGGTGTCACCGGCCTCTCCGACGACGTCGGCGAGACCGACGGCATCATCGGCATCTTGTTCCTGCTGGCGGTGCTCAACGTGTTCATCGGGGTGTTCAACATGTTCCCGCTGCTGCCGCTCGACGGTGGCCACGCGGCGATCGCCACCTACGAGCGGTTGCGCGAACGCAACGGCGTGCGCTATCACGCCGACGTCGCCAAGCTGATGCCGTTCGCGATGGCGGTGATCACGGTCCTGCTGTTCTTGTTCATGTCGGGGCTCTACCTCGACATCACCGATCCGGTCGGCTGAGCGACCGCGTACGAGGAGCCCCGGCAGCATGCAGGTGTCCGACTGGCAGACCGACCGCAAGCCGACCCGGCAGATCATGGTCGGCGACGTCGCGGTCGGCGGCGGTGCCCCGATCACGGTGCAGTCGATGACGATCACCAAGACCGCCGACGTCGAGGGCACCCTGCAGCAGATCTACGCCCTGGCGGCGGCAGGGTGCGACATCGTGCGATGCACCTGCAACGAGGCCGAGGCGGCCGAGGGCCTGGCCCAGATCGTGCCGCGCTCGCCGATCCCGGTGATCGCCGACATCCACCACCAGTACAAGATGGCGCTGGCGGCGATGGCGGCGGGGGTGCACGGCCTGCGCCTCAACCCCGGCAACATCCGCAAACCCGACCACATCAAGGCGGTCGCCGCCGAGGCCCGCGACCGCAACATCCCGATCCGGATCGGCGTCAACGCCGGCTCGCTCGACCCGGCGCTGTACGACAAGTACGGCGGCGCGACCCCCGAGGCGATGGTCGAATCCGCGATGCAGGAGATGGCGTACTTCCACGACGTCGGCTTCGACCTCATGAAGATCTCGGTCAAGGCGTCGAGCGTGCCGCTGATGGTCGAGGCGTACCGGCAGCTCGCGGCGGTCACCGACGTGCCGTTGCACCTCGGCGTCACCGAGGCCGGCCCGCCGCCGGCCGGTCTGGTCAAGGCGACGGCGGGCATCGCGACGCTGTTGATGGAGGGCATCGGCGACACGATCCGCTATTCGCTCACCGCCGACCCGGTCGAGGAGGCCAGGGCCGGCCGCCAACTGCTCGAGGCGCTCGGGTTGCGCGAGCGCAGGAACGTCGACCTGATCGCCTGCCCGTCGTGCGGGCGTGCCGAGGTCGACGTGATCGACGTGGCGACCCGGGCGATGGAGGCTTTCGGCGAGCGCCGGATCCCGCTCCAGGTCGCCGTGATGGGATGCGTCGTCAACGGCCCCGGCGAGGCCCGCGAGGCCGACATCGGGATCGCCGCCGGCAACAAGCGCGGCCACCTGTTCGTCAAGGGCCGCAACATCGCGGTGGTCCCCGAATCGGAGATGGTCGAGGCACTCGTCGAATGGGCCGAGTTCATCCACGAACACGGCACCGACGCGGCGATCGCCCGGGCCGACACGGCGCTCGCCGAACGCGAGGCCGCCAAGGACCGCTCGACGCTGCTCGACACCCAGGGCGCCGACGCCAACCAGGCGACCGAGAAGATCGTCGAGATCCGCAAGAAGATCGCCGGTTGACCGCGGCCCCGGTGACGTCGGTGTGACCTCGGTTCGTGGCCCGCCCCGCCGCGATGGGAACATCACGGTATGCAGCCCACCGAGATCATGCGTGCCACCGACCCGATCTACCGGATCGGTCAGGCGTTCTACTTCCACCCCGACACGCTGGCGGCCGGCAAGGAAGCCGGCCTCGACGGGTTCAGGTTCTACATCCTCGGCCGCGGCGGCGTGCTCGGCGACGTCGAGGCCGACGTGGTGCACGCCGCCTTCGGCTACTTCCACAGTGCCGTGATCGACCGTATGTGGAACGACGCCAAGCGCAAATTGGCGCCCCGCGAAGCCGGGCGGCGCTACCTCGAGTGCGCCCACCGGCTCGGCCGGGCGAAGTTCGCCCAGATCGAGGGCCTCGACGGGTTCGTCGACGCGGCCTCGCAGATCATCGCCCACGTCGAAGGGGCGTCGCTGCCGCTGTTCGCAGCGGCGCGGGCCGAGCCGGTCCCCGCCGACACGCCCGCCGCGGCGATGCACCAGGCGGTGGTGCTGCGCGAACTGCGCGGCAGCGTGCACCTGCTGGCGCTCACCGCCTGCGGCGTGCCGACGCCGGTGGCCCACGCCGTCAAGCGGCCCGGCGACGTCGCGATGTTCGGCTACGACGAGGCGCCCGAGGTCACCGACGACGATCGGGCCAACTGGCACCGGGCCGAGGAGCTGACCGACACGCTGCTGACGCCCGCCTACGCCTCGCTGCGCGACGACCAGGCGATCGCCCTGGTCAACGGCACGGCGACGATGGCCCACGCCCTCGATCTGTGACCGCCCGCCGGATCAGGCGCCGGTGACGACGTAGGTCGTCCGTTCGGCGACGAACCGCTCGCCGGGGGCCCGGTAGCAGGCTCCGCCGGCGAGGTCGATCGAGAGTTCGTGGATGGTGGCGACGTGGGCGTCGCCGGCGTCGAGGCGCACCAGCGCCACGCCCGCCGCCGGCAACTCGAAACGGTGGCCGTCGGGCAGCACCGGCTGGTCGAGCGGGGTCGGATCGACGATGCGCAGCAACTCGTCGACGTCGACCGGCTTGACGGTGAGGCCGCCGCGTACGACGTTGTCGCTCGGGCCCTGCAGCTCGACACCGGCGCCGTGCAGGTAGGCGTGCAGGTTGCCGGCGTCGAGGCGCAGGGCCTGGCCGGGCGCCAGCACGACGAGGTTCAGCAGCAGCGTGACCGCCACGCTGGGCTCGTCGGGGTAGCGCGCCGCCAAAGTGCGCACCCATCTCGCCTCCGGGCGCGGTGAGCCGGCGCAGGCGGCGAGCGCCGGGCGGGGGTCGAGGTGCCCCCGGTACAGCCCTTCGAGCACCGCCCGCGGGCCGCCGGCGGCGAGCACCCTGGCGAGTTGGTCGATGCCGAGCTCGGCGAACATCGCCAACGTGGCGTCGACCGGCCGGATCCCGCACAACGCCTCGAACGGTGTGAGGGCGCACAGCAGCTCGGGCTTCGAGTCGGGGTCGGGGTAGATGCCGCGGGCGTGACCGTCGGCCGCCTGGCGGGCATTTGGGTGGGTCTGCAACGAGAGCGGTTCGGCGGCGGCCAGCACCTTCAGGAGGTAGGGCAGGGGGCCGGTCTGGTCGGCCAACGGGGTGCCGTCGTCGAGCCGCGCCGGGCCGTCGGGGTGGGTGCCCAGCCAGTATTCGGCCCACGGGCGTCCGTCGGGCTCGACGCCGAGCAGCCGCGCGATGAACTCGGGGTCGCCCCACGGATAATGCCGGACCACACCGCCGATTCGTTGCACGCCGCCGGATCGTACCGGAGGCCGCCGGTCGTGCCCGCCGGCCGTGGATCGGGCCCGAGCCGACGATCGGCGCGACCGGGAACGTCGCGCCAGCCGGCCGATGGGGAGCGCAGGGCTGCTGACGCACCCTTCGACACCGGCTAGAGTCCGGGTAGGACGGATCGGAGGTCCAGGTGGGTTCAGATTTCGCTCTCCGGAACAAGCGGAGAAGGCCGGCAGACGACGATCGGGTCCCCGCTGAGGCTCCCTCGCTGCGTCGGCGGTCGGCCGGCCCGACCGGGGTCCCGACGATCCAGGCCAAGCTCGAAGTCGGCCCGGTCGACGATCCGTACGAACGTGAGGCCGACGCCGTCGCCGACGCCGTCATGCACCAGTTCGCGCAGCGGCGTTCCGGTCCCGCCGCGATGGCGGGTGTCGGTGACGCGTCGACCAGGATCACCCGGTCGGCGGGTACCGGTCGTCACATCCCGGCCGACGAGCATTCCGCCGCCACCGTCGCTCGCGTCCCGATCTCGCGGATCGCCCGTTCGTCGGCTGCCGGCCGAGAGGGCGGTGCCCTCGATCAGTCGACCGAGTCGCGCATCCGGCGGTCCTCCGGGTCAGGTCGTGCGCTCGACTCACAGATGCGCGGCGAGTTCGAATCGGCGATGGGGGCCGATCTCGGTTCGGTCCGGATCCATGCCGACAGCGAGTTGGCCCCCGAGATCGGGGCGCAAGCCTTCACCCTCGGGAACGACGTGCACTTCGCCCCTGGCACCTACGACCCAGGCAGCGCCTCCGGCCAGCACCTGATCGCTCACGAGTTGACCCACGTCGTGCAACAGACCGGCACCGCGCAACGTGTCCAGGCCAAGCTGTGGGGCGAAAAGGAGTTCAAGGCGAGAACGGACGTCCGGGACAGGTTCTTCGGCCTCGGCCCGTCCGATGCGTCCACCGCTCAGGATGTGATCCTCGCCCTGCTCGCCGAGTACCACGCCGCCTCGAAGAAGAACCAACTCAGTGCTCCGGCGAAGATCGCCAAGATCAAAGCGATGAAGGACGTCGCCGAACGCTGGCTCAAGACGCGGGGCCAGGCGTTCGAAGATCCGACCAACACGAGCCTGGCGACCCTCGAGCAAGCCCGGAAGACCTACGAGGCAGCCGTCCCCGGACCCCAACTAGAGCTCGGGAAACCGAAGTCCCCGATCGTGAAGCAGAAGGGCGCCGCCGCGGCGGCCAACCCCAAGGAACAGCGGATCAATGGCCTCCGAGAGTTCGTGGCGATGTGCGATGGGGAGATGGATCAGATCGGCCGGGATCACATGTTGCCCGAGAGTCGTCGACGGCTGATCGGCCTCGACGACTCCAGCTCGCAGTACCAGAAGGCCGTGGAGCGGTACCCCGACGAGCCGAACCCGACCAGTGTGTTCGCAAAGGTCGGCGAACTCGCCGAGATGGTCGTCGGACGCCCCGGCTCGAGTGCCGAACTCTCCGTCACGGCGGAGATCCCGGTTCAAGCAGGGGTCTTCGTAACTCTGGGGCTGGCCGGTGCGGTCGAGCGTGGCACCGACAACCTGGTGAAGCTGAGGGTCGATGTCGAAGTGGGCGTGAAGGGCGAGATTCCCGGCGCTGCCGAGCTGAAGGCGAGTCTCGGCGGGTTCCTCGAGGCGCAGGCCTTCTCGGGTGCCGAAGCCGCGATGCTGATGAGCTATGCGCTCTATCGACGGGGGCGCGAGGGCAGCGCCCCGACCACCCTGGTCAACCTTCTCTGGGGCGGACGGGCCGACGAGGCTGGCATGGCGAAGTCCGAAGCCTGGTCCCGCGAACTCGAGAAGAAGATCTTCGGTGATGAGAGCCATCAGGACGTCGAAACCCCCGAGCAAAGTACTGACCGTGAAAAACGGAACAAGGCGCGCGCCGACGGCAATGTCTACGTCGAGACCGGCGTCACCGGCAAGCTCGGGGCCGGGATCGGTGTCGGGGGAGCCGTCGAGGGCGAGTTGTCGGGTGGAGCGTTCACGGGCCGCAGGGTCGATGCCAGTTCACTGTTGGAACGCAAGGGTGGTGCCGGAGCGCAAAACGTCAAGAGCAGTTCGGTCCTGAACGCTGGGGAACGTCAGAAGCGGGTCGGACAAACGACGGTTGGATGGAATGTCGGGGGATCGGTCTCGGCCGGTGGATTCTCGGCCGGCTTGCAGGTGTCACGGACAGGTCGCCAAACAGGTGGTGGGGCGGCCGGCGGGGAACACAAGATCGACTGGGCACCGATCGAGTTGGAGGCGTCGGGCTCTGGTCCGATGCCGCCGGCAGCGGCCCTCGGGACCAAGATCTACGAGCTCGCCGTGAAGATGGTGCAGAAAGCGAAGGACGCCGCGAAGAAGCAGGGCGACGATGATGCGGGGGCCCAGGCCGCCCTCGATACCATGCTCAAGGGGGTCGCCAAGCAGGGGCTCTTCAATCCGAAGATGGAGCTGCCTGTCAACACCACCTTGAACGTGGCGGTCAAAGTCGCCAGCGACAAGTCCTGGGAGGTCGGGATCGGCACCGAGAAGGCCAACGAGCTGGAGCTTCCGGCGGTCTTGAAGGTGTCGCTGACCAGAAGCCAGTTGTTCTTGCAGGTGGGTAGCGAAGGTACCTGGTACCTGGGCGCAGAATAGCCCGACCCGTCATGTTCGAGCCCGTTCGCGTCACCCTTCGTCTGCCGGTGGGTGCACCGGTCCCCGTCGAGGTCGTCGATGCTGCGGCGAGCCTGTCGCAGTATCGGATGACGATTCGAGTCAGCGGCGACGTCTGGGAAGAGATCGATCTCGTCGGTACGTTCAACCTCGACGACTTCGCTCGCAAGCCTGGTCGGATCGTCGGTGACGGAGACGTCCAGATCGACCTGCGGCTCGCCGACGCCGAGGTGCCCGGTTTGTTGCGCCGAATCGCCGGCATGACACCGCGCGACGGAGTCGCCGAACTGGCCGAACTCCCGCCCGACTCGCAACTGCTGCTCACCGAGGTCTGGTTTGCGCTGCGCGTCAGCGAAGCACTCGAACTTCCCCCTGAGCTGCAGGGACCCGGTCGCGAGGTTCGCAGCGGCTTTTCGACCATCTGGGCCGACACCGACACGCTCGTCTACACACCGCCGCAAGCCGATGAGGTCGTAGAGCGGCGGGTGGATCCGGCGGATGAGCCGTGGCCACCACTGTTGGCGGCCGTGGGTGATTACCTCCGGGCTCACGACATCGGATTCGTCAGGCACCCGAGAGCCGACATGGTGTCTGCCGAGATCCAGGGCCACGAGGCGGCGTGGTCGCTGTGGATACACACCCGGGAGTCGCAACGTCAGGTGCTCGTCTACTCGATCAATCCGCACACGGTGGACGAACCCGATCGTGCCGCCGTGACCGAGTTGATCGGTCGACTCAACCCCAAGATGCTGATCGGCAACTTCGAGATGTCCCATGACGGGGGCAGTTTCCGATGCCGCACATCGTTGGTGGTGAACCACGCTCCGCTCGATGGCGAGTTGCTCGCCGGAGTGATCGGGGCGAACCTGACGGCGATGGACGACGGCATGGCGGCGCTGCGGGCGCTGCTCGACGGTGTCTCGGTCGAGGAGGCCGCGATGCGGTTTCCCGACCCGGTGTGACCTCGCCGGGTGCTGCGGTCAGGGCGGTGGGGTCACGCCGGGCCGCCGCGACGGTGGCTCAGGCCAGGCCGAGTTCGCCGGCGCGGGCCATCACGGTGTCGTGTTCGGCGCCGATCGTCGTCGAGTCGCCGTGGCCGGTGTGCACCACCGTCTCGGGTGGCAACGCCAGCAGCTCGGCGATGATCGACCGCAGGATCGTCGGTTCGTCGCTGTAGCTGCGCCCGGTCGCCCCGGGGCCGCCGCAGAACAGCGTGTCGCCCGAGAACACGACGCCGCTACCGGCATCGTGGAAGCAGCAACAGCCGGGGGAGTGGCCCGGCGTGTGCAGCACGCCGAGCTCGTGGCCCGCCACCGCGATCGTCCGGCCCGGCTCGATCTCGCCGTCGGGGTCGGCGTCGGGCCAGACGACGTCCCACAGCATGCGATCGGCGGGGTGGATCAGGATCGGGGCGTCGACCGCGTCGCGCAGCGGCACGGCGGCGTTGATGTGGTCGTTGTGGCCGTGGGTCAGCACGATCGCCCGGACCCGTCGCCCGGCGACGCCGGCGAGGATCGGCCGGTGGTCGTGGGCGGCGTCGAACACGATCACCTCGCGGTCGTCGCCCACCAGCCAGATGTTGTTGGTGACCTCCCACTCGCCGCCGTCGAGGGCGAAGAAGCCGTTGGTCGTGACGAGTTCGATCGTCATGCCGCGGCGGTCACATCACCACGACGCTGCGGAGCACCTCGCCGCGCTCCATCTTGTGGAACGCCTCCTCGACGTCGTCGATCGAGATCGTCTCGGACACGAAGCGGTCGAGGTCGAGCCGGCCCTGGCGGTAGAGGTCGATCAGCATCGGGAAGTCGCGGCTGGGCAGGCAGTCGCCGTACCACGACGACTTGAGCGAGCCGCCGCGGCCGAACACCTCGATGAACGGCAGTTCGAGGGTCATCGTCGGGTTGGGCACGCCGACCAGCACCACCGTGCCCGCCAGGTCGCGCGCCGCGAACGCCTGCTTGTAGACCTCGGGGTGCCCGACCGCCTCGATGCACACGTCGGCGCCGTTGCCGCCGGTGACCGACTTCACGAACTCGACGGGGTCGGTGTCGGTGGCGTTGCAGGTGTGGGTGGCGCCGAACTCCTTCGCCCAGGCGAGCTTGGTGTCGTCGATGTCGACGGCGACGATCGTCGACGCGCCCGCCAGGTACGAGCCGGCGATCGCAGCGTCGCCGACCCCGCCGCAGCCGAACACGGCGACCGAGTCGCCGCGGCCGACGTTGCCGGTGTTCATCGCCGCCCCGAGGCCGGCCATCACCCCGCAACCCAGCAGCCCGGCGGCGGTCGCCGGCGCTTCGGGGTCGACCTTGGTGCACTGGCCCGAGTGGACCAGCGTCTTTTCGACGAACGCCCCGATCCCGAGCGCCGGCGACAGCTCGGTGCCGTCGGTGAGCGTCATCTTCTGGCCGGCGTTGAACGTCGAGAAGCAGTACCACGGCTTGCCCTTGAGGCACGACCGGCACGTGCCGCACACGGCCCGCCAGTTGAGGATCACGTAGTCGCCCGGCTGCACGTTGGTGACGCCGGAGCCGACCGCCTCGACCGTTCCGGCGGCCTCGTGGCCGAGCAGGAACGGGAAGTCGTCGTTGATGCCGCCTTCGCGGTAGTGCAGGTCGGTGTGGCACACCCCGCAGGCCTGGATCCGCACGATCGCCTCGCCCGGCCCGGGGTCGGGGATGACGATCGTCTCGATGGTGACCGGGGCGCCCTTCGAGCGGGCGACGACTCCTCGTACGTGCTGTGGCATGGCCCGAACGTAACAGACGTCGCCGGCGTCGCCGTCACGCTGGACCTGCCGCCGCGGGTGGGTCAGAACAGCCGGAGCTCGTCGGGGCTCATGCCGCGCAGCGCGTCGTAGTCGACCTCGACCCACGTGAACCCGCGGGCCTCGGCGAGCACCTTGGCCTGGGGCTTGATCGACTGGGCGACGAACACGCCGCGGATCGTCCCGAGCGACGAATCGAGCTGCAGCCGCTCGATGTACCTGGCGAGCTGCTCGACGCCGTCGATCTCGCCGCGGCGCTTCACCTCGACCGCCACCACCGCGTTGTCGGGGTCGCGGCACACCAGGTCGATCGGCCCGATCGCGGTCGGGTACTCGCGGCGCACCAGGGTGAGCCCGGCCTCGATCGCGTGCGGGGCTGCCGCCAGCAGCTCTTGGAGGTGGGCCTCGACGCCGTCCTTCTGCAGGCCGGGGTCGTCGCCGAGTTCGTGGGCCGAATCGGAGAACACCTCGTGGAGGGTGATCGTCAGCGTCTCCTGCTTGGGGTTCGAGATCACCCACTGCACGGGCGAGCGATCGGTGAGCTCGGTGATCGTGTTGGGGGCGTTCATCCAGTTGAGCGGCTTGTACGCCCCGCCGTCGGCGTGGATCGCCACGCACCCGTCGGCCTTCACCATGATCAGCCGGTTGGCCTCGGGGAGGTGCGCCGCGAGCCGGCCTTCGTAGTCGACGGAGCACCGGGCGATCACGAGACGCACGTCGAGCGACGATACCGAGTGGAGCGGCCCGCTGCCGCCCCGGTCGGATCAGCGCGACCGTTCGACGTGGTGGCGCATCCGCTTCTGGATCAGCTGACGGCGTTCCTGCAGCTCACGGTAGGTGAGGCTGTCGACGGTGGCGTCGAGCCCGAACCCGGCCTTGACCCCGTCGAAGTCGAACTCGACCTGCAGGGCGGCCATGCCGAGGTCGTTGGCGATGCGTTCGCCGTGGCGCTGGGCGAACAGCATCGAGATCGTGGCGACCTCGGCGAGGATGTCGAGGTCGGGCGCCAGCCGGGCGATCGCGCCGTCGAGGAACACCATGTTCTTCACGTACAGCATCAGCTCTTTGGGCAGCCGGGCGCCGTAGCCGAGCAGCGCCTTGACGACCCGCTGCACCTCCTTGATCATCTCCTCGCCGGTGAGCGTGGTGGGGTCGATCGGTGGGCGGTCGAGGCCGAGGTCGCGGATGACGGCGTCGAGGTCGGTGTCGTGGGGGAGCGCGCCGAGGTCGCGCAGTGCCGCCATCTGGGCGGTGATGTCGTTCGTGGTGGCGCCGAGCATCAGCCGCAGGAACGCCAGGCGGCGCTCGTGCGAGAGGCGGGCCACGATGCCGAAGTCGAGCAGCGCCGTGCGCCCGTCGGGCAGCACGAACAGGTTGCCGCCGTGGAGGTCGCCGTGGAAGACGCCGTGGATCATCGCGCCCTCCATGAACGCCACCATCCCGGTGCGGATGACCGCTTCGGTGTCGATCCCGGCACCCTGCATGCCGGCGACGTCGTCGAAGTTGAACCCCGAGAGGCGCTCCATCACCAGCACCCGCCTGGTGACCAGCGTCGGATGTGGCCGGGGCACGACGTAGCCGTCCTGGCCGAGATCGTGGATGACGTGGGCGACGTCGAGCATGTTGGCGGCCTCGAGCCGGAAGTCGAGCTCTTCGACGATCGTCTCGGCGAACAACTCGACGAGCGCCGGCGGGTTCGCCAGCGCCGCGACCGGGATGCGGCCCACCAGGTGGGGGGCGATCCAGGCCATCGCCCGCAGGTCCTTGCGGACCAGCCGGGCCACCGACGGGCGCTGCACCTTGACGACCACGTCCTCGCCGGTGCGCAGGCGCGCCGCGTGCACCTGGGCGATCGATGCGGCGGCCAGCGGCTCGGTGTCGAAGTACTCGAACAGGTCGCCCAACCGGCATCCGAGATCCTGCTCGACGATCAGGCGGACGGTGGCGAACGGCTCGGCGGGCACCTGGTCGCGGCACTTCTTGAACTCGTCGACCAGCTCGCCCGGGAACAGTCCCTCACCGGAGGAGATGATCTGGCCGAGCTTGATGTAGCTCGGCCCCAGCGTCTCGGCGGCGGTGCGCAGACGCCGCGACAGGTCGGCCCGGCCGACCTCGGGTCCGGCGTACGCGCCGCGGCGCTTGCGGATCAGCCAGGGAACGATCGCCCTGGCGAGGTGGACGACGACGGTGGCGACGCGGGCACCGGGCGGGCGCCGCCCCGGGGTGGCGAGCACCGGCACCTCGTCGCGCGCCCCGCGGCGCAGCCGGTCGACCAGCGGCAGCCAGCGGATCTCGTCGCGGTCGAGGACCCACGGTGTCGCCTCGCTGAAGGCACCCCAGGTGCGGTCGTGTTGCTCGGCGACGTCAGACATGGCGTCCAGGATGCCGGGGATCCGGCGTCACGGCACCGGTCAGTGCGAGCCGTGGGCGGTGTCGCACAGCACCGCTTCGCCGTCGGGTACCTGGCCGCCACCGACGCCGTCGAGCGCCGCGAAGGGACCGCATTCGTGGGGGATGATCCACACGTGGATCATCGGGGCCATGGTGCCGTCGACGAGCGGTGATGCGCAGCTCGTGCCGACCGGCTTCACCCCGGCGACCCTCGGCGCCACCGGGTCGGCGGTGAAGCAGAGGTCGCCGTGCACGTGCCACTGCATCAGCGCACCGCCCCAGTCGGGGATCTCGTCGAGCGGATACCCACCCGGCAGCATGAACATCGCCGAGACCAGCCGCTTGGTGCCGTCGGGCTGGGGCTCGAACACGAGGCTCTCCGGGTAGTCGGGGTCGAGCCAGACGTCGTCGTCGATCCAGTCCCACTGGATGTAGTGCTCGTGTCCGGTGAAGCCGTCGCCGATCGAGCGGAACCCGGCCGCAGCCACCTTGTCGAGGTCGGCCCACTGGGGCAGGTCGCGGATGGTGGCGGCGACGAGGTTCTCGGCGAACGCCTGCTGCTGGGGGGTGACCCCCGGGATGCCGCCGAGGTCGATCGGCATCGTCGGGTCGTACGGTGTGGTGGCTGCCGCGGTGTTGGCGCCGTGGTCGTCGCCGGAGTCATGGGCGTCGTGGTCGCACTGGTCCATGCGGGCCCCGCCGCTGACCGCCGCCTGACCGGCGCCGTGGCCCTCGAGGGCGGCGAACGGGCCGCACTCGTGCGGGGCGATCCACACGTGCACCATCGGGTTCTCGCCGCCGGCGTTGACGGTGCCCGCCGGGCAGGTGCCACCGAAGTTCTCGAGGACGCCCTTCACCACCGGGACACCGTTTTCGTCGAGGCCCCAGCACAGGTTGTTGTGCACGTGCCACTGCATCAGCGGTCCGGCGAAGTCGGTCAGCTTCGGGTCGTCGATCGCCGTCTCGTTGGCGATGAACATCGCCGAGACGAGCGTGCGCCGGTCGCCGTCGACGGCGAACACCAGCGACTCGGGGGCGGTCGGGTCGAGGAACTTGTCGTCGCCGATGAACGCCACGTTGATGAAGTGCTCGACCCCGGTGCGCTCGTCACCGATCGAGCGGTAGCCGAGCGCGGCCAGTGAGGTGACGTCGGCGAAGGCCGGCAGGTCGCGCAGCGTGTCGCGCGCGAGTTGTTCGGCGCGGGCCTGTTGCTCGGCGGTGACGCCCGGTACGCCCGAGAAGTCGATCGGGGCGGTGGGGTCCCACGGCCGCGGCCAGGCGGCGACTTCGGTGTCGCCGTGGTCGCCGTGCGCCGCGGCCGAGGCGCCGGACTGTTCGGCCACGCCGTCACCGGCGTGTTCGTCGGTGTGTTCGGCCACGCCGTCACCGGCGTGCTCGTCGGCGTGCTCGACGGCGTGCTCGTCGGCGTGCTCGTCGTGGTGGTCGTCGGTGTGGTCGTCGTGGTGGTCGGTCGCCGCCACGGCGACCCCGTCGGTGGTCGAAATGTCGTTGGCGTCGGCGTGTTCGGCGTGGTCGTGCCCGGTGGCGTTGACGAGGCCGAACACGACGAGCACACCGGCGAACGCTGCCACTTGCAGCACGGGCGAGCGGGGGAGCGAGACGGACCCGATGACCCACCAGGCGGCGGCGGCGACGGCCGCTGTCGTGGCGAGGATCGCGGCGGCGGTGTCGGCGAGTTGCGCACGCTCGGCGACCTCGAGGCCGCCGATCCAGCCGATGCCGGTGAGGCGGGTGACGATCCAGCCGGTGAGAGCGCCGACGCTGATCGTCACCAGCGCCCCGGCGGCCAAGCGGCCCGGCCGCAGGAACCCAGCGATCGCCACCGCGACCTGGGCGGCGGCGAGCGCGACGAAGACCCGCGACAACCCGGCGTGCTCGGCGTGGATACCGACCGCCGCGGCGTGCAGCACCCCGGCACCTGCCGAGGCGATCGCTGCGATCGCCAACGGGCTGACCGTCGGCTGACCGCCGGGACCGGGATCGTCGGGCGGTCGTTCGCCGGGCAGCGGTTCGTGCATCGTGCCAGTGTAGGAGCCGCCGGCCGTCGGGCGCGGCTCGGCGGGCTGCACGTCAGAACCGGGGCGGCCGCCGCTCGCGCAGCGCGGCGACACCTTCGCGGTACTCGGCGGTGCCCATCGCCACGTCGAGGAGCCGTTTCGAGTCGGCCACCGACCCGGCCGCCGAGTGGCGATGCAGGTCGTGGTACAGCTGGGCCTTGGTGGTGCTGACCGCGGTCGGCCCGGCGGTGGTGGCGAGCATCCGGGCGTAGTCGAGCGCGGCGGCCAGCGCCGACGGCCCGTCGGGCAGCACCTCGTTCCACAGACCCCACTCGGCGGTCTGCGCGACGGTGACGGTGCGGCCCGACAGCAGCAGGTCGGCGGCCCGGGTCACCCCGACGAGCCGCGGCAACACCCAGCTCATGCCGTACTCGGCGGGTAGGCCGAGCTTCGGGGCGGCGGTCGTGAGCTTGGCGGGGGCGGCCCCGAAGCGCAGGTCGGCGAACAGTGCCAGCGCCAGGCCGACGCCGGCCGCGGCACCGTTGACGGCGGCGAGGATCGGGGTGCGATACCCGTACATCCACGCGAAGTCGTCGTCGAACTCGGGTCGGGTGTTGACACCCGGACGGGCGGGTTCGGGCGGGAGCCCGGTGTCGTAGCCGCCGCGCTCGGCGTGCTGGGCGAGCGCCTCGCTGTCGCCCCCGACGCAGAACGCCGGTGCGGTGCCGGTCACCACGACCACCCGGACCGACGGGTCGTCTTCGAGGTGTTGCATCACCCAGCGGAACTCGGCGTGCATCCTGCCGGTCCAGGCGTTGTGGCGGTGCGGACGGTGCAGGAACACCGTGGCGACGTGACCGTCGGTGTCGAGACGCGTCGCCTTCAGGTCCACACCCACCGCCCCTCTCGGGCCGGCAGCCGATGCGCCGACGTCGCGGCCTCGGGGATCATGGTGGACATCGGCCCACAGTACGCGGCCGGCGCCCCGCTACGGGAGGCGGTCGTCGCCCCACAGCGCGGCGAGCACGTCGTCGGCGTACTCGGGTCGGCAGATCAACAGGTCGGGCAGCCAGGGGTCGCGCTCGTTGTACTGGATCGGGGTGCCGTCGATGCGGCTGACGTGCAGCCCGGCGGCGAGTGCCACCGCCGCCGGAGCGGCGGAATCCCACTGGTACATGCCGCCGTCGTGGAGGTAGATGTCGGCCTCGCCCAACACGACCGCCATCGCCTTGGCGCCCGCCGAGCCGAGCCGCACGGCGTCGCACCCGAGCGCATTGGCGACGATGACCGCGGCGTACGGGGCTCGGTACCGGGAGGTCACCAGGCGCGGCCGCGACCGGCCCGAGTGGGGGAGCTGGGGCGCCGGATCGGTGCTGAGCAGCAGGTCGACCGCCGGCAGGCAGACGGCGCCCGCCGCGAACCGGTCGCGGTCCCACAACGCGACGTGCACCGCCCAGTCGTGCCGGCCCGGCTCGCCGAACTCGCGGGAGCCGTCGAGCGGGTCGACGATCCAGACGCGGTCGGCCGAGAACCGGCGCGGATCCTCGGCGCCCTCCTCGTCGAGTACGGCGTCGTCCGGACGGTGCAGCCGCAACTGCTCGCCGATGAAGCGGTGGCTGATCGCGTCGCCGTGGTCCATCACGTGCCACGACTGGGCGCCGTCGCGCCACAGCTGCTCGCGCAGCTCGACCAGCAGGTGACCCGCCTCGATCGCCAGACGGTTCGCGAGTTGGGTGTCCGACTCGCTGCCGGCGGCGATGGGGGGAGCTGGATCGGACACGGGCCCCCAGTATGACCGATCGCGGTGCAGGCCTCACCAAGCAGTCGGCCGCTTGTCGGACGGCCGCCACCGTCGGGTTCCCGGTGCCGTGGGCCGATCGCGACCCAAGGGGCGCTGGGGTAGCGTCGTGGTCGTGTCAGCACCGCAGGCGGTCGCCGTGCACCGGCGACCCCGTCCGCTCCTCTCGCAGCGCGCCGAAGCCCAGCTCGGCACGCGCCATCGTGAGGTGCTCGACCAGCTCGAGGCGCTGTTCCTGCACGAGGGCTTCTCGGGGTTCAGCGTGCGCGAGCTGGCCGCCCACGTCGGTTGCTCGCGCCGCACCCTCTACGAGCTGGCGCCCTCGAAAGACGAACTGGTGCTGCTGGTGTTCGACCGGTTCCTGCACCGCGTCGGCCGGTCGGCGCTCGAGGCGATCGACCCCGCCACACCGTACGCGGCACAGATCCGGGCGTACTTCCGGGGCGGGATCGAGCTGCAGCGGATCACGCAGGTGTTCGGCGACGACCTCGCCGACGAGCCGGCCGCCCGGCGCCTGTTCGACCGCCACTACGGGTACGTGATGGCGGTCACCGAACAGCTGGTGCGGCGCGGCGTCGAGGTCGGCGAGTTCCGGCCCGTCACGCCGGCCGTCGCGGCCGGGATGCTTGCCGGCGCCGGTCAGTTCTTCAACCAGCCCGACGTGCAGGCCGACACCGGTGTCGAACTCGAGCGGGCCGTCGACGAGCTGATCGAATTGGTCGTGCGGGCGTTGCGGCCCTGACCCGACCGCCGTCAGCCGTTCATCTGGGCGTTGAGTCGTTCGACCGACTCGATGAACTCCTCGATCATGTCGTACACCACCCGGGTCGCCGACTTCGTCTCGTTCATCGCCCCGACGATCTGGCCGACGTAGTAGTTGGCGAGCTGGTGGGCGCCCGAGCCGGGGTGGTGGGCGGCGCGGTCGATCCGGCGGATCGCCTGGTCGACGAGGATCGGCTGCAGCGGCATGCCGAGCGGGTCGGGCGTGTCGGCGCGCTCCCACTCGTCGGTCCACGCCGACCGCAGCTGCCGGGCGTGCTTGCCGGTGCGCGACCGCGAGCGGATCGTGTCTTTCGACGTCGCCGCCAGGAATTTCTGCTTGACCGCCGGGTGGGTCTCGGCCTCGTCGGTGGTGAGCCAGACCGAGCCGCACCACACGCCCTGCGCCCCGAGCGCCATCGCGGCGGCCATCTGGCGGCCGCGCCCGATGCCGCCGGCGCCGAGCACCGGGATGTCGCCGACGGCGTCGACGATCTCGGGGATCAGCACCATCGTGCCGATCTCGCCGGTGTGGCCGCCGGCCTCGGAGCCCTGGGCGATGATGACGTCGACGCCGGCGTTGACGTGGCGTTCGGCGTGCTGGGCGGCGCCGGCGAGCGCCCCCACCAGCGAACCCTCCTGCTTGACGCGTTCGATCATGTGGGCCGGCGGCGGCCCGAGCGCGTTCACCACGATCGCCGGGCGGTGGGCGAGCGCGATCTCGAGCTGCGGATCGGCGCGGCTCGCCGAGAACGGCGCCGCGTCGTTGCCGCCGACCAGGCCGCCGCGCCCGACGTCGGCCGGCAGCGCGGGCACCTCGTAGCGCACCAGGAGGTCGTCGACGAACGCCCGGTGCTCGTCGGGGATCATCGCCACCAGGTCGCTCAACTTCAGGCCCCCCTGGTCGGAGCCGGCGTACTTGGCGGGCACGATCAGGTCGACGCCGAACGGGCGCTCGCCGAGCTCGTCGCGGATCCAGGCGAGGTCGATCTCGAGCTGTTCGTCGCCGTGTCCGGCGGCGCCCAACACCCCCATGCCGCCGGCCTTGGACACCGCGACCACGACGTCGCGGCAGTGGGTGAACGCCAGGATCGGGACGTCGATGCCGAACATCTCGGTGATTGCCGTCTTCATCGAAACCTCCAGGGGTGCTGTCGGGGCACGGTACCAGCCACACCCGCGCGGTACCTGCGTGGAACGCCGCGGCGACCCCCGCGGTCGCCTAGCTTCGGGGCGGTGGCGCTTCCCCTCGACGGCATCCGCATCATCGACATGACCTCGGTCGTGATGGGCCCGCTCGGCACGCACGTCCTCGCCGACCTGGGTGCCGACGTGATCGTCATCGAGGACCGGCGCGGCGACACCAATCGGTCGATGGGCGTCGGCGGCCACGCCGAGTTGTCGGGGGTGTCGATGAACCTGATGCGCAACAAACGCAGCGTCGGGCTCGACGTGCGGGCGCCGGCCGGGTACGAGGTGCTCGGCCGCTTGGTCGCCGGGGCCGACGTGTTCGTCACCAACCTGCGGCCCGGGTCGCGGTCGCGGGCGCGGATCACCTACGACGACCTGCGGGTGTTCCGCCCCGACCTGGTGTACTGCGCGGCGGTCGGCTACCCGGCCGACTCCGAACTCGCCGACGCGCCCGCCTACGACGACATCGTCCAGGCTGCCAGCGGCATCCCCGACCTGGCCCAGCGGGTCGGCCTGCCGCCGGTGCTGTTCCCGACGCTGGTGGCCGACAAGACGGCGGGCCTCGTACTGGCGAACGTGGTCCTCGCGGCGCTCGTGCAACGCGGGCGCACCGGAGCCGGAGCCGACCTCGCGGTCGCGATGTCCGAGGTGATGCGGTCGTACCTGCTGGTCGAGCACGGCGCGGCGGCGATCCCCGAGCCGGCGATCGGACCGGCCGGCTACGCCCGCATCCTCACCCCGCAGCGCCGGCCGCATCCCACCGCCGACGGGATGATCAGCGTGCTGCCCTACGACCGGGCGCACTACGAGACGATCTTCCGGCTCGGTGGCCGCGACGACCTCCTCGACGACCCGCGCACCGGCACCCGCGCGGCGCGCATCGAGCACGGCGACAGCCTCTACCGCGACGTGGCCGGGATCCTGGTGCAGCGGACGACCGACGAATGGATCGAGCTGCTCGGGGCGGCCGACATCCCGGTGGCGCGCGTCGGCACGATCGCCGGGCTCCTCGAGGGGCTGCCGCTCGCCGAGCACCCGCACGCCGGCCGCTACCGGGTCACGCCCCCGCTCACGGGCGCCGCCGCCGACGGCGCGGTCGTCCGGCGGCCCGCCCCGTTGCACGGCGAACACAACCGCGAGGTGCTCGCCGAGGTCGGCTACGCCGCCGACGAACTCGAGGCACTCGAACGCGACGGGGTGCTGTACGCCGGTCCGTCCTGACGCCGTCGATGCCGGGGCGCTACGGTCGCGCCCGTGAACACACCCCCGATCGGCCGGCCGCGCGGCGTGGTCGCCGATCTCCCCGCATACCGGCCCGGCAAGGGTGCCGCCCAGGCCGAGGCCGAGCACGGCATCACGGGCGCGATCAAGCTCGCCTCGAACGAGAACCCGGCGCCGCCGCTCGACCCGATCGTCGCCGCGATCCGGGCCGCGGCCGCCGGCCTCAACCGCTACGCCGACCATCGGGCGACCGCGGTGCGCGAGGCGCTCGCCCGGCGGCTGGGCGTCGCCGTCGAGCAGATCACCGTGGGCAACGGTTCGGTCGGGCTGCTGCAACAGCTCTGCTTCAGCTACGTCGACCCGGGCGACGAGGTGGTGTTCCCGTGGCGCTCGTTCGAGGTGTACCCGGTGTTCACCCACCTGATGGCCGGCACCGCGGTGCGGGTGCCGCTCGGGCCAGGGGCGGCGTTCGACGTCGACGCGATCGGCGACGCCGTCACCGAACGCACGAAGCTGGTGCTGCTGGCGACGCCCAACAACCCGACCGGCACGGCGCTGACGACCGTGCAGCTCAAGGGCCTGCTCGAGCGGGTCACCACCGGCACGATCGTGTGTGTCGACGAGGCCTATCGCGAGTTCCTCGACCCCTCCTACGGCGACCCGGTCGACGAGCTGGTGCCCGAGTTCCCGAACGTGATCGTGATGCGCACCCTGTCGAAGGCCCACGGCCTGGCCGGGCTGCGGCTCGGCTATGCGATCGGCCACCCCGACGTCATCGCCACCGTCGACAAGACCTTGCTGCCGTTCGCCGTCAACGCGCTGGCCCAGTCGGCCGCGCTGGCCGCCCTCGAGCACGAGCATCTCGTCGCCGACCAGGTGCGCCGGATCCTGGCCGAGCGCACCCGCGTCGAAGCCGAACTCGCCGCCGCCGGGTGGAGTTTCCCCGACCACCAGGGCAACTTCGTCTGGCTCGAACTCGGTGAACGGACCGATGCGATCACCCTGGCCCTCGAACGCCGCGGTGTCGTCGTGCGGCCGTTCGGCGGCGAAGGCATCCGGGTCACGATCGGTTCGCCGGCCGAGAACGACCGGTTCCTCGACACCCTGCGAGAAGTGGGACATCCATGAGACAACACCTGTTCCCGAGCGACCCCCGATCCGTCGGCAAGGACCCCGACTACCGGTTCACGCTGGCCAACGAGCGCACGTTCCTGGCGTGGATCCGCACGTCGCTCGCCCTCGCGGCCGGTGGGCTCGGCGCCGTGACGATCCTCGACGACTTCCCCGGCGAGGAGTTCCTCGGGGTCTCCTTGTTGGCCCTCAGCTTCTTCACGTCGGCGACGGCGTACCGGCGTTGGGCACTCAACGAGCGGGCGATGCGCCTCGACCAACCGCTCCCGCCGTCGCGCCTGCCGATGCTGATGGCGATCGCCGTCGCGCTCGTCGCGTTCGTCGCCGCCGTGCTGTTCGTGGTGGACGCCAGCTGATGCGCATCGAACGCCCGACGGTGGTGTTCGATGCCGGCTTGCAGCACGAGCGCACGTCGCTGGCCTGGGAGCGCACGGCGATCGCCTGGATGGTGGCCGGCGTGCTGCTGGCGCGCTACGCCGCGGCGACCGCCCACTGGGTGTTCGCCTTCGTCGGCATGACCCAGGTCGCGGCCGGCGGGGTGATCCTGCTCTGGGCGGCCCGGCACTACGAGAACCTGCACGGCCGCCTCCGAGCCGGCGAGAGCCCGGTGCACCCGATCGCGGCGATGACGACCGGGGTCGCCACCATCTTGTTCACCGGGTTCGGCACGGTGTTCGCGCTCACGGTCTCGTTCGCCCGCTGAGCGGTCCGCGACACGACTCGATCGGTAGCCTGCGCCGATGATCCAAGCGCGGCGGGTTCTGAGGCATTCGCCCGTCCGCCGCTACCTGCTCTCGACGGCGCTCGCCGCGATCGGCCACAACATCTTGATCACGGTGCTGTTCAAGCAGGTGTTCGACATCACCGGCGACGAACTCGACATCGGCCTGATCGGGCTCGCCCAGTTCGTCCCGGCGGTGCTGTTGGTGCTCGTCTCGGGATGGGTGGCCGACCGGTTCGACCGCCGCCGCGTCACCGGGTTGTTCCTGTTCGGCAGGGCGGCGTGCTCGGTGGCGTTCCTGGCGTACAGCCACAGCCAACCGGGCGCCGTGTGGCCGCTGTTCCTGATCGCGCTCGCGCTCGGCGCATCCGACGCGATGATGATGCCCGCCCGCCGTTCGATCCCGCCGCTGATCTGTGCCCCCACCGAGTTCCCGCAGGTGATCGCCCTGTGGACCGCCACGTTCACGGCGTCGTCGATCATCGGGCCGGTGCTGGGGGGCCTGCTCTACAGCGGCGGTGCCACCGCCGCGTACGGGATCGCGGCCGCGCTCGAGTTGCTGGCGATCGTTCCGATCCTGGGCGTCGTCTACATCCGTCAACCCGACCGGGTGACCGAACGCCCCACCCTGAGCGCCGCCATGGAAGGCCTGAAGTTCGTCCGCCGGACGCCGATCGTGCTGGCGTCGATCTCGCTCGACCTGTTCGCCGTGTTGTTCGGTGGCGCCGTGGCACTGATCCCGGCCGTCGCCAGCGAGCGGCTCGGCGTGGGGGACATCGCCTACGGGTGGTTGCGGGCGGCCCCCGGTGTCGGGGCGGCGCTGATGGCGCTGTGGCTCGCCGTCCGCCCGGTGCAGCGCCGCGTCGGGCCGACGCTGCTGTGGGTGGTCGCCGCGTTCGGCGCCGGCACGATGGTGTTCGGGCTGACCCGCAACTACACGGTGGCGTTCGTCGCGCTCGTCGTGCTGTCGGCCGCCGACATGGTGTCGATGTACATCCGCGGTTCGATCGTGCCGCTCGTCACCCCCGATGATCAGCTCGGCCGGGTGTCGGCGGTCGAGGGCGTGTTCATCGGCGCGTCGAACGAGCTCGGCGCGTTCGAGAGCGGCGTCACGGCGCGGGCGTTCGGTCTGCCGTGGTCGATCGCCGGCGGGGGCCTGATCACGATCGTCATCGCCGGCAGCTTCGCGGTGCTGTTCCCGTCGTTGCGCCGGATCGACACGTTCGACCAGCTCGACCCGAATCGCGCTACCCCCAACGACGGCTGAGTTTCGCGAGGAACCGCAGCTTGCGGACCTTTCCGAACGACCGGTCGGCGGCCATCCGGCCGATCCCCACCGACAGCGTCGGGTACACGTGCACCAGCTGCGACAGCTCGTCGATGCGGATCCCGAACCGGATCGCCAGCGCCAGCTCGTGGATCAGCTCGCCGGCTGCAGGAGCCAGCGCGTGGGCGCCGACGATGCGGTCCCCGGTGGTGACGATCATCAAGAGCCCCTCGGTGCGGGCGTCGGCCCTGGCGCGGTCGTTGTCGGCCAACTCGTGGCGGTGGACCTTGACGCGGCGGGCACCGAACTGGTCGCGGGCCTCGGCCGCGGTGAGGCCGACGTGGGCGAGTTCGGGGTCGGTGAACGTGCACCAGGGCACCAGCTGCGACGGGATGCCGCGCCCGGGCAGGAACATGTCGCGCACCGCGAGGGCGGCGTCGTGGGCGGCCGAATGGGTGAAGTGCCCGCGACCCGCGGCGGCGTCACCGGTGACGTAGATCGACGGCACCAGGGTGCGGTTCCGGCCGTCGACCGCGATCCCGCCGGGCCCCGCCGGGATCCCGAACCGGTCGAGGCCGAGCGACTCGACGTTGGCCGTGCGCCCGGCCGCGATCATCAGCCCGGCGGCGGTGAACTCCTGATCGCCGGCGGTGACGACCACCCCGTCACCCCCGGGGCGCACGGCGGTGGCCGTGGTGGCGAGATGCAGGTCGACCCCCTCGGCCCGCAGCACCTGTGCCAGGCGGTCGGCCAACTCGGGCTCGTCGCGCGGCACCAGCCGGTGGGCCATCTCGAGCAAGGTGGTCGGCACCCCGAGGCGCACCATCGACTGGGCCAGTTCGACGGCGACCGGCCCACCGCCGACCATCACGAGCGATCGGGGTGGGCGGTCGAGCTCGAAGATCGTCTCGTTCGTCAGGAAATCGACCTGTGCGAGCCCGGCGATCGGGGGGATCGTCGGGCGGCTGCCGGTGCACACCAAGACGTAGCGGGTCTCGAGGTCGCGGCTGCCGTTCGCCGTGTCGACCGTCACCGTGCGGTACCCGGTGACCCGGCCGACCCCTTCGATCAGCTCGACGCCCATCCGTCGGAACCGGTCGGGTGAGTCGTCGGTGGCGGCGATCGCGGCCTGGACCGTCTTGATCCGCCCCCACACCGCGTCGAGGTCGATCTCGGGCTCGCCGGCGCCGACCCCGAAATGGCCGGCCTTGCGCACCGTGTCGGCGACACGGGCGCTGGCGACCAGGGCCTTGGACGGGACGCAACCGGTCCACAGGCAGTCGCCGCCGATCCGGGCGCGTTCGACGGCGGCGACCCGCAGGCCCAGCTCGCCTGCCGCGAGTTCGGCGGCGATCGTGCCGCCCGACCCGAGGCCGATGATGACGAGATCGTAGGGACGAGCCATACGTGGGAACCTCCAGCGCGGCCACCGTAGCCGTCGCGGCCGGCGCGCGGTGGCTCGAGAGCGGACGTTCGGGTTCGCCGGGTGTGCTTAGCTGTCGGCCGGGGAGGGAACCGAGGACAGACACCACTACAGCACCTGGAGGGCAACCGCAATGAAGAACATGTTGAGTGAGTTCAAGGCATTCATCAACAAGGGCGACGTCGTCATGATCGCCGTCGGCCTGATCATGGCGCTCTATTTCGGCAAGATCGTCGACGCCCTGCTCGAAGGGGTCGTCAATCCGATCATCGCCGCGATCTTCGGCGAGTCCGACTACGCCGGCATCGGCTTCGACATCAGCGACGCCCGCATCAGTGTCGGTCTCGTGATCGATGCCGCGATCAGCTTCGTCGTCGTGGCACTCATCCTCTTCTTGGTGGTGAAGGCCTACAACAACATGAAGCGGCCCGAACCCGAGGCCGACTCCGGGCCGTCGGAGATCGACCTGTTGATGGAGATCCGCGACTCGCTCCGCCAGCGCTGATCAGCGGCCGGCCGACCGGGGACGCGGCGATCGCACCGTCGATCAGCGGGCCCGCCGAGTCGGAGGGCCCGCGATCCGCTTCAATGGGCCGCCATGAACGGCAACCGCGGCCCGATCGCACCGGTGATGGTGCTGGCGCTGGTCGCCGCGGTGGCCGGGCAGGCGGTCGTCGGCTGTAGCGATGCCCCGGCGGCGTCGCCGGCACCATCGGTCGCGCCCGGACCGGTCGAGCCCGGACCGGTCGAGCCCGGACCCGTCGAGCCCGGACCCGTCGAGCTCGGTGTCGTCCCGGAACCGTTGTCGAACCAGCCGCCCCCGCCGCCGCCGCCCACGACGGCGGCGCCGACCACCACGATCGCGGTCGAGCTCGAGCCGATCGAGGCCCCGATCGCCGGTGCGGCCGCGTCGAACCGGCTGCTGATGATCGGTGACGCGGTGCTCGCCGCGTCCGCCCCCCGCAACGACGACGCGATGTGCGACGAACTCGCCGGCCTCGGGTGGGTGGTGGCGATCGACGCCGAGCCCGGCCGCTTCGTCGACTTCGGCCGCCGGGTGCTCGAGGCCCGGATGCCACCTGCCGAGCCGGCCGACTGGGGGGCGGCGGCGGTGATGTTGGGCAACATGTTCGACGGCGACCTCGAGGCCTACACCGACGAACTGCGCAGCGTGCTCGATCGCCTCGCACCGCGACCGACGATCGTGTTCACCATCAGCGAGGTGTCCGACGAGACCGCCGAGATCAACGCCGTGATCCGGGCCCTGCCGCGCTCGCGACCGCAGGTCGTCGTCGCCGACTGGGCGGCTGTTTCGGCGGAGAACCCCGATCGGTTCCTGCGCGACGGCGGTTTCGTGCCCACCTCGAGAGGTGTCGACCGGCTGGTGGCACTCGCCGCCGAGGTGCTCGGCGAGGTCGCCCCCTCCGACCGCGGCGAATGCCTGCCGTCGCTGTTCACCGACGACAGCGCGATCGTGCTGTGACCGGCGACGCCCGGATCCAGCTGTTCGCCGGGGCCGTCGGCGCCGGGATCAGCCGCGCAGGCCGGGTACGCCCGGCAGGTTGCGCAGCACCCCGAAACCCACCAGCATCACCACGGCCACCCCGTAGGCGAACGGTGGCACCCGCACACCCGTCGGTCGGCCGGCGGCCCGCAGCAACCACCCGAGCCACCCGGCGGCGACGCCCGCGAGCACCAGCGCCACGAACAGGTTGAACCGCAACGCCTGCACGATGTCGCCGCGCAGCAGGTGGTGGACGGCACGGGTCATCCCGCAGCCGGGGCACCACCACCCGGTCATCACCCGGAACGGGCAGGCGGGGTAAAGGCCGCCACCGGACGGGTCGACGGCGGCCACGTAGCCGGCGCCGGCGAGCATGCAGCAGCCGGCCGCGAGCGGCGCGGCGAGCGCTGGGAGCCCCCGGTGGCCAGACGTCGACGTGGCCGTCATGGATCCGACCGTAGCCTGGACGCATGCTCCAGGCTCAGGCACTCTCGGTCGAGGTGGGCGGTCGCCTGCTCGTCGACGGCGCCAGCTTCACCGTGATGCCCCGCGACAAGGTGGGCATCGTCGGCCGCAACGGAGCCGGCAAGACCTCGTTGTTCCGGGTGCTCGGTGGCGCGAACGAGCCCGCCGCCGGCAAGGTCGTGCGCAAGGGCGGCTTCGGCTACCTGCCCCAGGACCCCAAGATCGAGGGCGACCACAACGCCCGCAGTGCGATCCAGCACGTGTTGTCGGGCCGCGGCATCGACGACGAACAGGTGCGCATCGAGAAACTGCGGATCGCGATGGAGGAACTGCCCGACGAGCACAACGTCGCCCGCTACGCCCGCGCCGAGGAGCGCTTCCGGGTGTCGGGCGGGTACGCGGCCGAGAGCGAGGCACGGGCGCTGGCGGCCGGGTTGGGTCTCGGCGAGGACCGTATCGACCTGCCGATCGGCGTGCTGTCGGGCGGTGAGCGGCGTCGGGTCGAGTTGGCGCGGATCCTGTTCGCCGGCAGCGACGTACTGTGCCTCGACGAGCCGACCAACCACCTCGACGTCGACGCCAAGATCTGGCTGATGGGCTTCCTGCGCCAGTACCGGGGGGCGCTGCTGGTGATCAGCCACGACCTCGAGCTGCTCGACGAGGCGATCACGCGGGTGCTGCACCTCGACCGGGCGAGCGAGGCGTCGACCGGCCACATCGTCGAATACAAGGGCACCTACAGCCAGTACGTCAAGGCCCGCGCCGACGACGAGCGCCGACTGACCAAGCAGGCCGCCGAGCAGGCCCGCGAGATCGCCAGGATGCAGAAGTTCGTCGACCGCTTCGGCGCCAAGGCGACCAAGGCCGCCCAGGCCCACAGCATCGAGAAGCGCATCGCCCGGCTGGCGGCCGAGAAGGTCGAGGCCCCCAAGGCGGCCAAGGCGATCACGGTGCGCTTCCCGGCCCCGCCGCCGTGCGGGCAGACCGTGATCGAGGCCCACGGCCTGTGCAAGGGGTACGGCGGCCCGGCGGTCTTCGAAGACGTCGGGTTCGACCTCGGGCGCGGCGAGCGTCTGCTCGTGCTCGGCCTCAACGGGGCGGGCAAGACGAGCCTGCTGCGGATCCTGGCCGGCGAGACCGACGCCGACCTCGGCCATTTCGAGTTCGGCCACCAGGTGCACGCCGGCTACTACGCCCAGGAGCACGACAATCTCGACACCGGGGCATCGCTGCTCGACAACATCCGTGCCGCAGTGCCCCTCGGGGTCGAGCTCACCGAGACCGAGCTGCGCGGCCTGCTCGGGATGTTCGGCCTCTCGGGCGACAAGGTCCACCAGGAGTCGGGCACCCTGTCGGGCGGCGAGAAGACCAAGCTGGCGCTGGCGATGCTGATGGTCGGTCGCAACAACCTGCTGCTGCTCGACGAGCCCACCAACAACCTCGACCCGCCGTCTCGCACCGCGGTGGCGGCGGCGCTCACGACGTGGCCGGGGTCGATCATCTTCGTCAGCCACGACACCGAGTTCGTCACCGAGCTGAACCCGACCAAGGTGCTGCTGAT
This sequence comes from Ilumatobacter sp., assembly GCA_036526035.1. GTDB lineage: Bacteria > Actinomycetota > Acidimicrobiia > Acidimicrobiales > Ilumatobacteraceae > Ilumatobacter. Next base: position 33,438 of record DATCZG010000078.1, read on the forward strand.
GCCCGACGGCGACATCGACTACTTCAACGCGACCTGGCTCGACCTCGTCAGTCTCGCCTGACGAGTCATTCGCAAATACCCATTTGCAAATGGTACGATCTGGACCGTGTTCGACGACGCCCGGCCCGGATGGACGTTTCTCACCAACCACGCACACGTGATGGTGGCGATCGGGCGCGACCCCGGGTTGCGCCAGCGCGACATCGCCGAGCTGGTGGGCATCACCGAAGGTGCCGTCCAGCGGATCCTCAACGAGCTCGAGGCCGACGGCTACGTGCACCGGGTCAGGATCGGTCGGCGCAACCGCTACGAGGTGCACCTCGACCGTCCGCTGCGCCACCGGCTCGAACACCCCCACACGGTCGGAGCGCTGCTCCGCAGCGTCGGCCTCCCCCCGGAAAGCGACCCCGCATGACCCCCTTCCCGAACGTCGCCGAACTCCTCGAGCACAACCGCAACTATGCGGCCGACTACCACGACGCCGATCTCCAGGTGCAGCCGACCCGGCATCTGGCCGTGGTCGCCTGCATGGACTCGCGCATCGACACCTTCGCGGTGTTGGGGCTCGAACACGGCGAGGCCCACATCATCCGCAACGCCGGGGGTGTGATCACCGACGACGTCATCAGGTCGCTGTGCCTGTCGCAACGGTTCCTCGGCACCCGCGAGATCGTGTTGGTCCACCACACCGACTGCGGGTTGCAGAAGGTGAACGAGGCCGAGTTCCGCGATCAGCTCGTCGCCGAGCTCGGCGTCAAGCCGTGGTGGTCGCTCGAGGCGTTCACCGACCCGTACGCCGACGTGCGCCAGTCGATCCAGCGGCTGACGATGACGCCGTTCATCCAGCACAAGGACCACATCTCGGGCTTCGTCTACGACGTCAGCGACGGCCTGCTCCACCACGTCGACCCGGTCGACTGACCTCGGCGGTGCTCAGCCGAGCGTGACCCGGCCGAGCGTGACCCGGCCGAGCGTGACCCGGGTGGCGCGCTGGGCGGCCTCGAGCTTCACCTGGGCATAGAAGTCGTTGCCCTTGTCGTCGATGACGACGAACGCCGGAAAGTCCTCGACCTCGATCTTCCACACCGCTTCCATCCCGAGTTCGGGGTATTCGAGCACCTCGACCTTGCGGATGTTGTCGAGCGCCAGCCGCGCCGCCGGGCCGCCGATCGAGCCGAGGTAGAAGCCGCCGTGGGCACGGCACGACTCGGTGACCTGCGCCGACCGGTTGCCCTTGGCGAGCATGATCAGCGAGCCGCCGGCCGCCTGGAACTGGGCGACGTACGAATCCATCCGCCCGGCGGTCGTCGGCCCGAACGAGCCGGACGCGTAGCCGGCGGGTGTCTTGGCCGGACCGGCGTAGTACACGCAGTGGTCGCGCAGGTAGCCGGGCATCGGCTCGCCGGCGTCGAGGCGCTCCTTGAGCTTGGCGTGGGCGATGTCGCGGGCGACGATCATCGGGCCGGTCAGCATCACCCGGGTGCGCACCGGGTATTTCGACAGCTCGGCCCGGATCTCGTCCATCGGCCGGTTGAGATCGATGTGCACGACCTGCGAGTCGTCGAGGTCGGCGGCGGTCGGTTCGGGCAGGAAGCGGGCCGGGTCGTGCTCGAGCTGCTCGAGGAACACCCCGTCGCGGGTGATCTTGCCGAGCGCCTGGCGGTCGGCCGAGCACGACACCGCCATCGCGACCGGGCAGCTGGCGCCGTGGCGCGGCAGCCGGATCACCCGCACGTCGTGACAGAAGTACTTGCCGCCGAACTGGGCGCCGATACCGGTCGTCTGGGCGAGCTCGAGCAGCCGGGCCTCGAGGGCGAGGTCGCGGAAGCCGTGGCCGAGCGCCGAGCCCTGCGTCGGCAGCGAGTCGAGGTACTTCGTCGACGCCAACTTGGCGGTCTCGACCGCGAACTCGGCCGACGTACCGCCGATCACCACCGCGAGGTGGTACGGCGGGCACGCCGACGTGCCCAGGTTCTGCATCTTGTCGAACACCCAGGGCAGCAGTGCCGCCTCGTTGAGCAGCGCCTTGGTCTCCTGGAACAGGAAGCTCTTGTTGGCGCTGCCGCCACCTTTGGCGATGAACAAGAACTTGTAGCTGTCGCCGTCGACGGCCGAGATCTTGATCTCGCCCGGCAGGTTGGTGCCGGTGTTGCGCTCGTCGTACATCGTCAGCGGTGCCATCTGGCTGTAGCGCAGGTTGCTGGTGAGGTAGGTGTCCTGGATGCCGCCGGCGATCGCCCGCTCGTCACCGCCGCCGGTGAACACGAACTGGCCCTTCTTGGCCTTGACGATCGCCGTGCCGGTGTCTTGGCACATCGGCAACACGCCACCCGCCGAGATGACGGCGTTCTTGAGCAGATCGGTCGCCACGAACCGGTCGTTGGCGCTGGCCTCGGGGTCGGCGAGGATCGCCGCCAGCTGCTCGAGGTGGTCGGCCCGCAGGAAGTGGGCGATCTCGTGCATCGCCTCGGCGGTGAGCCGCCGGATCGCCTCCGGTTCGACCTCGAGGAACGTGCCCGCCGGCGTGTCGAACGTGGAGACGCCCTCGGTCGTGATCAATCGGTAGGTGGTGGTGTCGTCACCGAGGGGGAGCAGCTCGGTGAACGGGAACTCGTCGCGATCGTGACCGTCAGCCATGATCGAAACCCTACGCGAACGGGCCGCCGGGCGTTCAGAACACCTGGCGCGCGAGCAGCACCACCGCCGAGGCGGCGCACGCCACGAGCACGTAGGGCCGGACGCGCTCGGGTGGCAGGCGGGCGATCGTGAACCGCCCGACCCGCAGGCCGATCAGCACGCCGGGCACCAGCATCAGCGCCAAAGCCAGCTCGCGGCGCCCGATCACGCCGGCGATCACCAGGCTCGGGATCGTGAACGCCGAGCCGATCATGTTGAACAGCGCCAGCGTCGCCCGCAGCGTGCGGGGGTCGCTGTGCTGGTAGGTCAGCGCCATCGGCGGGCCACCGACGCCGGCGACCGTGCCCGAGAAGCCCGACGCGGTGCCGGCCGCCAGCAGGTTGCGCGGCGTCGGGGTGAAGCGCAGACCGGTCAACGAGCCGACCACGGCCAACAGGACGCTGGCGGCGACGACGACCGCGATGCCGGTCTCGTCCATGTTGGCCACCGCCCAGGCGCCGATCACCACCCCGACGAACCGCCCGACCACGGCGCGCGAGATGCCGTCACGGTCGATGTGATGGCGCTCGCGCAGGGTCATGCCGACCGTCAGCGGCACGACGCACACGGTCAGCGCCCCCGGCACGAACGCCGGGTCGACCAGCGACAGGGTCGGGGCGGCGAGCAGGCCCAAACCGACGCCGATCGAGGCCTGCAGCGAGGCGCCGAGCAGCACGATCGCGACGCACACGAGCGCGATCGTGGGCGAGAGCCCGAGCACCTCGACGGCCAGCACCTCAGCGGTCCTTCAGACGCTTCGGCGTGGCGGTGGCCGGGTCGTCGGGCCACCGGTGCTTGGGGTAGCGGCCGGCGAGGTCCTTGCGCACGTCGGCCCACGAACCGGCCCAGAAGCCGGCCAGGTCGGCGGTCACCTGGATCGGCCGGTCGGCCGGGGACAACAGGTGCAGCACGATCGGCCGCCCGCCGGCGGTGGGATGTTCGGTGGTGCCGAACAGGTCCTGCACGCGCACCCGGGCGCTCGGCTGGTCGTCGTCGTAGCTGATCGGCACCGACCGGCCCGTCGCCAGCACGAGAGCGCTCGGCGCCAGCCGGTCGAGGTCGGCGCCGACGGGCCACGGCAGCTGTGACCGCAACACCATCGCGAGGTCGACCTGTTCGAGGTCGCGGCGGCTGGTGGCACCCGGCAGGTAGGGCGCCAGCCAGTCCTCGAGTGTGGCGGTGAGGTGTTCGACGCTCCAATCGGGCCACGGGTCGCCGACCGTGCGGTGCAGGAACTCGACCCGGCGCCGCAGCGAGAGCGAGGTGGCCGACCAGCCGAGCACTGCCAGCTGCGTCGCGCGGGCCCGCGTCAGCAGCGCCGCGGTCGTCGCCGCCCCGGGCGCCGGGCGGCGGTCGACGGCCCCGAGCTGCATCGCGCCCAGCCGGCGCTCGACGCGCTCGACGAGGTCGTCGCGGGCGCCGTCCCACTCGAGCTGCACGGTCTCGACGACCTGGTCGCCGAACGTGTCGGCGACGTCGTCGGCGTCGAGCCCGGCCGCCAGACGGATCCGCGACCGGTCGCGCCGGCCGTCGAGATCGGCGGCGACGACGAACGCCTCGTGGGCGAGCGGGTCGGTGTCGGGCAGCCAGGCCCCCGATCCGCTGCGCAGCTGGAACTGTCCGGGGCGGCGGCGGGCGGCGAGTCGGTCGGGGAAGGCATGCAGCAGCGCACCGCCGGCCCGGTCGGCGTCGATCAGGTCGGGGTCGAACCGGATCCCGACCCGCCTGGCGAGGTCGTTCGCCCGTTCCCGCAACCGGGCGACCGTGCGCCGGTCGGCCCGGTCGTCGACGTCGCGGCCGGCCAGCACCCGCAACCGCCACGACAGGTCGCACGGCAGGTCGTCGGGCCGCCCGCGCATGATGTCGCGTTCGTCGACCAGCACGGCCAGCGCACATCCCAGCGGGGTCGGCTCGGCCACGACCATCCGGGCCAGGCGGGGGTGCAACGGCAGCACCAGCATCCGTCGACCGATCTCGGTGATCCGGCCGTCGGCGTCGAGCGCCTCGAGCTCGCGCAGCAACTCGACACCCGAGCGCAGGGCGCGCTCGGGAGGGGGCGTGGGGAAGGCGAGCGCATCGGCCGATGTGCCCCAGGCGGCGAGTTCGAGCGCCAGCCCGGCGAGATCGACCTCCTCGATCTCCGGGCGGCCGTGGACGGCCCGGCTGCCGTGCTCGATCTTGCTCCACAACCGGTAGCAGGCGCCCGGCTCGACCCGTCCGGCGCGCCCGGCCCGCTGGTCGGCCGACGAGCGGCTGGTGGTGATCGTCGTCAGTCGGGTCATGCCGGTGTGCACGTCGAAACGCGGCGCCCTGGCGAGGCCCGAATCGACGACCACCCGCACCCCGTCGACGGTCAGCGACGTCTCGGCGATGTCGGTCGCCAACACGACCCGGCGCCGGCCGGGCGGCGACGGGGCGAGTGCGAGGTCCTGGTCGGCCGGCGAGAGCGCCCCGGCGAGCGGGTACACGTCGACGTCGTCGCCCACGACCCGACGCAGCTCGTTCTGGGTGCGCATGATCTCGCCGATCCCCGGCAGGAACACGAGCACGTCGCCGGTTTCCTCGCGCAGCGCCCGCTGCACCGCGGCGACCGTGGCGTCCTCGATCCGACCTCGGCGCTGGCGCGGCACCCACCGGATGTCGATCGGGTGGGTGCGGCCGTCGCTCTCGATCACCGGGGCGCCGCCCAGCACTGCCGTCAACGCCACCGTGTCGGGGGTGGCCGACATCGCCAGGATGCGTAGATCGGGCCGCAGGTTGGCGGCCACATCGAGGGCGAGGGCGAGCCCCAGATCGGTCGGCAGATTGCGCTCGTGCACCTCGTCGAACACGACCAGGCCGACACCGGGCAGTTCGGGGTCGTGCTGCAGTCGGCGGGTGAGGATGCCCTCGGTGACCACCTCGACGAGAGTGCGCGGGCCGATCTGGCGTTCGTCGCGCGTCTGGTAGCCGACGGTGTCGCCGACCTGCTCGCCGAGCAGGTGCGCCATCCGTCGGGCCGCCGCCCGGGTGGCGAGGCGGCGCGGCTCGAGCATCAGGATCCGGCGGCCCTGCAGCCACGGTTCGCCGAGCAGGGCGAGCGGCACGAGTGTGGTCTTGCCGGCTCCGGGCGGGGCGACCAGCACGGCGCGGTGCCCGGTGGCGAGTGCACCGCGCAGCGCCTCGAACGTCTCGGCGACCGGGAGGTCGGGAAGTGACGGGCGCGCCGGGGACGGCACGCTCAGCCGGCGGCTGGCGAACCGGCGAACGACCCCGGTGCGCCGGGCGCCGGGATCGTGGGGACGTTCCAGTGGGTGGTGTCGGCGATCGCCTGGGCGACGCTGCGCCACTCGGCGGAGTTCCAGCCCTCGGCGACGGCGTGCACCTCGCCGTCGACCCGGGTGAACACGAACGCCGGCAACGCGGTGAGGCCCATCGCCTTGACGATCGAGCGGTCGGCGTCGCAGAACACCAGGAACCGGTCGGCGACCGGGCCGAGGAACCGCTTGGCGTCGGCGGCGTCGGCCGTGACGATCAGGTTGACCCGGGCGTCGGAGCCGCGGAACTCCTCGAGGATCCGCACCGCGGTCTTGAGGATCCACGAGCTCTCGTTGGTGTACGGATCGAGCACCACGCTCGCCAGGTGAAACGTCGTCAGCCAGTGCGACAACTGGCGTGCCTCGCCGTCGAGGGGGCTGAGCATCAACTCGGGAGGCAGTTTCGTCGCCACGGCGAGCGATCCTAACGACCAGATCACCGGGCACCCCAACCAAGGCACCCGAGCGCGGCTCGGGGCGGATCGTGGCGTACCGTACGGGCGTGCACCCGATCGAGCATCTCCGCTACGTGGCGCGGGCGAGGGGTGCCGACGCGTCGTCGCTGGTGCGCGAAGCGGCGACCGCGTTGGCGTCGATGCGGTTCGACCCACCCAACCTGGTCATCGCCTGTCGGCGGATCGTCGAGCGGCAACCCGAACTCGGCCCGATCTGGTGGCTGTGTGCGAGCCTGCTCACCGCCGACGATCCGTCGGCGGCGGCCTGGCGACTCGCCGACGAGATCGATGACGACACCGTCGAGCGCCACGTCGCCGCCGCGCTGCCCGACGCGGCGACCGTGCTCACGATCGGGTGGCCCGAGGTCGGTGGCGCCGGGCTGATGCGGCGTGGCGACGTGACGGTGCTGTGTGCCGACAGCCGGCATCAGGCGTCGTCGTTCATGCAGCGCCTCGAGCGCCATGAGATCGAGTGCGAGCCGGTGCCGGCCGAATCGTTGGCGCGCGCCGCCGCCGCCGCCGATCTGGTGCTGGTGGAGGCGGTCGCCGCGTCCACCCAGCGGGTGCTCGCCCCGGTCGGCTCGCACGTGCTGGCGGCGGTCGCCGCCTCGGTCGCCACACCGGTGTGGCTGGTGGCCGGAATCGGCCGGCGGCTGCCGGTCGAGTACGTCGACGCGATCGCCGACCGGGTGATGGCGCGGGCCCCGGCCTGGGATGCCGACGTCGACGACCTGCCGGTCGGCCTGGTCACCGAGGTGGTGACGGCCGACGGCCACAGCACCCGGCCCCTCTCGGCGTTGCGTCCCGAGTGCCCGTTCGCACCCGAGCTGGCGCGCACGAGCGCGTTCTAGCGCGACCGCGGCGGTGTCCGCCACTGGCCCTGATGGGCGGGCGGGTGGCCGATGATCTCGGTGATCGCCGCCTCGGCCTCGGCCAGGCGGGGCTCCATCACGAAGATGCGGGCCATCGGCTCTCTCGCCACCATGATGAGGTGCGACGAATGGTCTTCGCTGAGCACGGAGGGGATCTCGCGTTCCCACAGCTCGTGCAGGACGAGGTGGGCCTGCCAGATCGGCAACCAGGCCGCCTCGCAGGAACGCTCGGGGTCGGGCGGGCGCACCGGGTGCTTGCCGAAGATCCAGTGCAACAGGCCCATCGGGCCAGCCTAGGGCCCGCACCGCCCACCGCTGGTGGCGCCGTTTCGCATCGCGACCGACCGGGTAGGGTCGTTGGCATGCGACTTCGATCCGTCTCGACGGTCATCGCGACACTGGCGCTGTTGGCGGCGTGTGGCGGTGGTGCCGACGTGTCCGAGGTGGAGCCGGCCGACCAGGCTGCCTCGGCACCCGCACCTCCCACCGCCGACCTGCCCGACGATGCGTCCGGTGACGCCCCCGACGGTACCTCCGACTCGGCCGGCGAGGATGCGGCACCCGGGTCGGTGGGCGATCCCGATTCGGCGTGGTGCGACCTCGCCAGGGGCGTCGACGACGCCTCCGACCGGTTCGACGACATCGACATCACCGACCCGGCCGCCGTCGAAGCGGCATTCGACGAGATGTACGAGCGGATGCTGGCCGCCCTGCCGGCGGCCCCACCCGAGCTGCGTGACGCCCTCGAGGTGTCGATCGAAGGGTTCGCGCGGTTGCGCGCCGCGCTGGTCGAGGTCGACTGGGACTTCCTCGTCGCCGACCTCGCCGTGCTCGACGAGCTGGGTGACGAACTCGACGCCGCCGGCGATCGGATCGACCGCTACAACCAGGACGTCTGCGGCATGCCGGTCGACGACGAACCCGACACCGACGACGGCGCGTTCGACCCCGGCGCCGGAACGATCGGTGACCAGATCGTCGACCTGTTCGTGTCGGTGGGGTTCACCCAGGCCGAGGCCGAGTGCCTGTTCGACAACATCGACTTCACCGATCCCGAGGCGACCAACGACCTCGATCAGATCATCCCGGTGTTCGAGCTGTGCGGCATCGACCTCGCCAGGCTCGCCGAACTCGGCGGCTGATCCGGCCGGCCGACGGACGCGACGATGACGGTCAACGGTCCACGTTTCGACGCCGTGCTGTTCGACGCCGGCGGGGTGCTGGTGTTGCCCGACCCGACGGTGTTGCGGCCGCTGCTGCGCACCTACGGCGGCGCCGACGACGACGACGCCCACCGCCGGGCGCACTACGCCGGCATGGCCAGCAAGTCGCGCCAGCGCTCCGACGAGGGCGACTGGAGCAGCTACAACGTCGCCTACGTGACCGCGGTCGGGGTCGCCGCCGACACGATCACCCACGCCGCCGAGGTGCTCGACCACACCCGCTCGGCGCACCTGTGGCGCTGGCCGGTGCCCGAGACGCTCGGCGCCCTGCGGACGCTGGCGTCGGCCGGTGTGCCGATGGGCGTCGTCTCCAACGCCAGCGGCCAGATCGAGGACGTGTTGCGTCGCAGCGGGGTCTGCGAGGCCGGCACGGTGACCAACGGCGGGGTCTCGGTGCGGGTCGTCGTCGACAGCCACGTCGTCGGGGTCGCCAAGCCCGACCCGCGGATCTTCGACTTCGCGCTGCCGCACTTCGCCGAGTTCGAGCGGCAGCGGATCCTCTACGTGGGCGACTCGGTCACCATGGACGTCGCCAGCGCCCGTGCCGCCGGCGTGCACCCGGTGCTGATCGACCCCTACGACGACCACGCCGGGGCCGACTTCGAGCGGATCCGGTCGGTCGCCGACATCGTCGGCTGGTTCTGACCCCGGCTCAGCCGGTCGTCAGGCGGCGGGCGATCACCTTGAGACACAGCGTCTCGTCGGCGCCCTCGAAGATCGACAACACCCGGGCGTCGACGAACAACCGGCTCACCGGGTACTCCTCGGCGTACCCGAACCCGCCGTGGATCTGCATCGCCTCGCGGGTGACCCACTCGGCGGCCTTGCACACGTAGGCCTTCACCATCGACGCCTCCATCGCGCCGTCGCCCCTGGCCATCAGCGTGGCCACGCGGTACGAGAACTGGCGGCTGGCCTGGATGATCATCGCCATCCGCCCCAGCTTGGCCTGCGTGAGCTGGTAGTCGACGATGTTCTCGCCGAACACCCGCCGGTTCCGGGCGTAGTCGACGGCCGCCTCGTAGGCGGCCTGCATCACCCCGATCGCGCGGGCGGCGGTCTGGAGCCGGCCGTTCTCGAAGCCGGCCATCTGGAGGTAGAAGCCCTTGCCCTGGCCGTCGTCGCCGCCGATCAGGTTGGCCGCCGGCACCCACCAGTCCTCGAGGGCGATCTCGTAGGAGTGCATGCCGCGGTAGCCGATCGTGTCGATCGGCCGGCCCTCCATCTTGCCGACCCGGTCACCGACGGGCGGTTGGGCGAACTGGAAGCCGTGGGCGTCGCCGCGCGGCTTGGGCACCACGAACAGGCTGAGGCCGCGGTGCCCCTTCGAGCGGTCGGGGTCGGTGCGGGCCAAGAGCGCCAGGGCGTCGGCCCGGGCGCCGAACGTGCACCACGTCTTGACCCCGTTGATCACCCAGCCGGGTTCGCCGTCGGGGCCGTCGGCCGGTGACGCCGTGACCTTGATGCCGGCGACGTCGCTGCCGAAGTCGGGCTCGGTGACGGCGACCGCCGGCATCACCTCGGCGGAGGCGAGCTTGGGCAGCCAGGTCAGCTTCTGCGCCTCGGTGCCGCCCTTGACGAGTGCCCGGGTGAGGATTTCGGGCCGGGTGATCAGCGAGCCGCCGATGCCCAGGCTGGCGCGGCTGAGCTCCTCGGTGGCGACCACCATGGCGAGGTATTCGTCGTCGCCGCCCTCGCTGTAGCCGCCGTAGTCGCCGGGCACGCTGAGCCCGAACGCGCCGATCTCGGCGAGGCCGCTGATGATCTCCTCGGGGACGTCGCCGTTGGTGCGGTGGACGTGCTCGGCGTGGGGGCCGATCACGTTGCCGGCGAACGAGCGGAACGTGTCCTGCACCATCTCCATGTCGCCCCCGAGGTGGCGGGGGCCCGGCGTCAAGGCGAGCGACGCCACGAAGTCGGGGTCGCGATAGGTGCTCACGAACCGGTGGGCGCCGGCCAGCAGCGCCGGATCGACGCCCCACAGCTCTTCGCGGCCGACCAGCTTGGTGATCAGGTCGTGGATCGCGTCGGCCGCGAACCCGCACGTCAAGCGGGCCTCGACGTCGCCCTTGGCGCCGTAGTCGAACATCGCCTTGGCGGTCGCGATGCCGGCGCCGGCGTGGGCCAACTCGTAGGCGAAGACCTGCTGGCGGTCGGGCCCGCCGAGTTCGGTGAGGCGGGCGATCGCGCTGGTGATGGCGCGGTCGGCGAGTTCGATCGCGGCGGACGCGGCCTCGAGGTCGGGGGTCGTCATGGCTTCAACTTACCCCGGGGTAACCGTCGGCTGCCCGGTCGGGCCGGCACGCCATCGTGCGACGTGCCATCCTGTGACCGTGTCGGACGGGCCGAAGCGGATCTGTGTGTTCTGCGGGTCGACGCCCGGTCGCGACGCCCGCTTCCGGGAGGTCGCGGTCGAGTTGGGGGCCGCGATCGCCGCCGGTCGTCACACCCTGGTGTACGGCGGGGGACGGGTGGGTTTGATGGGGGCGGTCGCCGACGCCGCACTGGCGGCGGGCGGCGAGGTGGTCGGTTTCATCCCGCAGGCGCTGCTCGACCGCGAAGTCGGCCACCGCGGCGTGACCGAACTGGTCGTCACCGACTCGATGCACACCCGCAAGGCGGCGATGTGCGATCGCGCCGACGGCTTCATCGCCCTGCCCGGCGGCTTCGGGACGCTCGACGAGGTGATGGAGATCCTCACCTGGAACCAGATCGGGGCGATCGCCAAGCCGGTCGCGTTCCTCGATGTCAACGGGTACTTCGACAGCCTCTACCGGTTTTTCGACGCGGCGGTCGACGCCTCGCTGATCAAGGCCGAGCACCGGGCGATGGCCCAGCGGGCGGCGTCGGCCGCCGACGCGATCCGGATCGCCACCGGCCCGGCACCGACGGGCCCCGGCAAGTGGACCGACCCGTCGGTGCGGTGACGGGCCGCGCCGCCCGGTTCGCGGCCCGGCCGGATGGCCGGTGGCCGACGCCGCACCGCTAGGTTCGCCGCTCGTGTCGATCCTGCTCGGGTTGTTGGCGTCGTTGCTGATCGGGAGTTCCGACTTCCTCGGCGCCCGCGCCGCCGGCCGCACCACGCCGCTGCAGACCACGACCGCCGCGTTCTTGGGCGGTGCGGTGACGGTCACGTTGCTGTCGCCCCTGCTCGGGTCGCCGTCGGTTCGCGACCTGCTGCTCGGGGCGGGCTCGGGCGTCGCCGCCTTCGCCGCGCTCACCACGCTGTGGTGGGCGTACGCCCGCTCGAGCGTCGGGGTCGCGGCGCCGATCGCGGCGGTGGTGTCGACGGTGCTCCCGGTGCTGTACGACGCCGTCGGGGGCGAGTCGCCGGGGGCGGTGGGCTGGTGCGGGGTCGCGGTGGGCTGCATGGCGCTCGTGCTCACCTCGTGGGCACCGGGCAGCCGCGGCCGGCGCGACGGCATCGTGCTCGGTGGGCTGGCCGGTGTGGCGTTCGCGGCGATGTTCCTGATCGCCGTGGCGTCGTCGCCCGACGCCGGGACCTGGCCGGTCGCGTCCCAGCGGGCCACCGCGTTCGTGCTGGCGGTCGTGGCCGGCCTGGCGACCCGTCGGGCGCCGTTCGCCGACCTGGCGTCGGTGCGGTGGAGCATGCTGGCCGGCGTGTTCGGGGCGAGCGGTGTCTCGGCCGTGGTGTACGGCGGGCAGCGCGGGCCGATCGCCCCGGTCATCGTGTCGGGTTCGATGTACCCGGCGGTCGTGGTGGCGATGGCGTGGGTGTTCATGCACCAGCGGCTGCGTCCGGCCCAGGTCGCCGGCCTGGTGGCGGCCCTGGCGGGCGTCGCCTTGATCGCCCTCGACTGACCGGCGCCCGATCACCCGGTCGGCGCTGCCGTTTCCGGTCACGGCCGCTCGCGGCACGGTCACTACCGTCGGTCGTGTGATGGACCTGCCGCCACCCCACGTGCTCCCGCACCCTCCCACCCCGTTCCGTGGCGAGATCGGCGACACCTACCGCGACGCCACACCCGACTGGCCCGATCCGGTGCGGCCACCGCGTCGGGCGCCGAACGTGATCGTCATCATGTTCGACGACCTCGGGTTCGGGCAGTTGTCGGCGTTCGGCGGCCCGATCGACGCACCGAACATCTCGGCGCTCGCCGCCGGCGGCCTGCGCTACACCAACTTCCACACCACGGCGCTGTGCTCGCCCAGCCGGGCCGCCCTGCTGACCGGCCGCAACCACCATTCGGTCGGGTTCGCGACGATCGCCGAGATGTCGACCGGCTTCCCGGGCCACAACGCCTTCCTCCCGCGGTCGGCGGCGTCGGTCGCCGAGGTGTTGCGGCTCAACGGCTACTCGACGTACTGCACGGGCAAGTGGCATCTCACCCCGACCGCCGAGGCCACCGCGGCCGGCCCGTTCGACCGGTGGCCGCTCGGGATGGGCTTCGAACGGTTCTACGGGTTCCTGCCCGGCGAGACCGACCAGTGGCACCCGATCCTCACCGCCGACAACCACCGCATCCCGACCCCCGAACGCGACGGCTACCACCTCAGCGAGGACCTCGTCGACCAGGCGATCCGGATGATCCGCGACCAGCAGCAGGTTGCCTCGGGGCGGCCGTTCTTCGGCTACGTCCCCTTCGGTGCCGTGCACTGCCCGTTCCACGCGCCGGCCTCCTACATCGAGCGCTACCGGGGCCGCTTCGACCGCGGCTGGGACGTCGTGCGCCGCGAGACGTTCGAACGCCAGCAGGCGATGGGCATCGTGCCGGCCGGCAACGAGCTGCCGCCGCGCAACCCGGGGGTCAAGCCGTGGGACGAGCTCGACGACGACGCCCGCCGCCTGTACGCCCGCCAGATGGAGGTGTTCGCCGGCATGGTCGACCACACCGACGCCCAGATCGGCCGGCTGATCGCGGCGCTGCGCGACCTCGGCGTGCTCGACGACACGGTCGTGATGGTGCTGAGCGACAACGGCGCCAGCCAGGAGGGCATGCTCCACGGGGCCACCAACACCGAGCGTTTCCGCAACCTGATGCCCGAGACGGTCGCCGAGCAGTTGCCGTACCTCGACGAGCTCGGCGGACCGACCACCGACCCGCACTACTCGATCGGGTGGGCGATGGCCGGCAACGCCCCGTTCCGGCGCTGCAAGCGAGACACCCACCGCGGTGGCAACACCGACCCGTTGATCGTGCACTGGCCCAACGGTGTGCCCGACCCCGGGGCGCTGCGCACCCAGTACCACCACATCGTCGACATGTACCCGACCCTGCTCGAGCTGGCCGGCCTACCGGTGCCGACCGTGGTGAACGGTGTCGAGCAGATGCCGCTCGAGGGCGACAGCTTCGCGGCCACGATCCGCGACGGCGCGGCGCCCGACGTGAAGACCACCCAGTACTACGAGATGCTCGGCAGTCGGGCGATCTACCACGACGGCTGGATGGCGGTCACCTGGCACAAGCCGGGCACCGACTGGAACGACGACCGGTGGGAGCTCTACGACCAGCGCCGCGACTACACCCAGGCCTGGGACCTCGCCGCCGACCGGCCCGACGAGCTGGCCGAGCTGATCGAGCTGTGGTGGCGCGAGGCGCGCCGCCACAACGCGCTCCCGCTCGACGACCGGGGCCGCGACCGGTTCATCGACCCGACCCGCCCGCGCGCCAGCGAGGACCGCGACGTCTACCGCTACTTCGCCGGCACCAGCCCGGTTCCGAACCCGTCGCTGCCGATCATCCTCAACTGCCCGCACTCGTTCACGGTGCGGTTGACGCTCGGCTCGCCCGCCGACTCGGGGATGCTGGTGTCGCACGGCGGGTCGCTCGCCGGGTGGGCACTGCTGGCGCGCGACCGCCGGGTGACCTACCTCAACAACTACCTCCGGCTGTCGCTGTTGGAACTGTCGACGCCCGAGCTGCCGGTCGGGCGCGAGGTGGCCGTGCGCTACGAGTGGGAGCCGACCGGGTTCGGGGTGGGCACGGTGCGGCTGTTCGTCGACGACGAGCCGGCGGGGTCGGCCGAGGACGTGCCGACCGCGCCGCGCGGCTACAGCATGGTGCAAGAGGGCCTGTCGATCGGCCGGGCGTGGGGCCCGCCGGTCTCGGACGCCCACTATCACGGCGCGTTCGAGTTCACCGGAACCCTCCGCGTCGTCGAGATGCGCACCGACCCGACCCGCCAGGTGGCGCCGACCGACAGCGGCTGAGCCCGGCCGCCGCTCAGCCGAACGCGACGGCGAGGTGGGGCTGGTCGAACGCCGCGAAGAACCGGCCGAGCCCGGCGCGGTCGCCGCTGACGGTGAGCGTGCCGGCCGCCTCGGCCTCGCCGGCGGTGAGCGTGCCGGCGTACAGCCCGGCCCAGGTGGCCAGGTCGAGCGAGAGCGCGGCGTCGGCGGCCGGGTCGGCGGTGCCGGGCACCGCCACACCGCGCCGGATCCGCAACGAGGGCGTCGCGCCCGAGTCGCTGAACCGCCATTGCACGCCGAACTCGAAGTCGGCACGAGCCGGTTCGAGCTGCACCTTGAGGGCGTGGACGTACACCTCGGGCGCGGCCGTCAGCACCGGCTGGGCGCTGGTGTGGTGGACGCGGAACCGGTCGAGGCTGAGCGCCCCCTCGAGTTCGAGGGCCTGCGTGGTGCACCACGAGCGGGCGTTCGCCGACGGCACCGTGCGGGCGATCAGGCGCAGCCCGCCGGCCTTCACCGCCCGTGCGTCGGGGTCGTCGGGGTCGAGCCGCAACAGGTAGGTAGCCAGCTGCACCGCCCACGCCGCCTCGTCGTCGGCGAGCGCGGCGCGGGCCTGGTCGAGCACGACGTCGTGGCCACCGAACCCGGCGACGATGCGGGCCGCCTCGTCGGCCTCGGCGAGCGGGAACAGGTTGACCGCGTCGCCGTCGAACCAGCCCCGCACGCCGGCGTGGATCTGGCGGACGTGATGCTGTGCCATGCCGTACAGCTCGGTGGTGTAGTAGGCGTCGGCGAAGCGGGCGGGCAGCTGCACCGTCTCGACCAGTTGACCCAGCGTCAGCCCGGCGTTCATGCCGCGCACGGTCTGGTCCCACAGGAACTGGATCGAGTCGCGGTAGTCGACCAGCGCCGTGTGTACCGTCGCCGCGCCCGAGATCGGCGGGCCGTGCACGCCGACGAGATGGTCGGGGGCGTACGACATCATCAGGTCGAACGCGTCGAGCAGCCCGATCGGGTCGCGGTAGATCTCGCCACGCATCGCGAAGATGTTGAACAACGCCGGCCAGAGATGGTTGTTGACGCACGTCGTGCGGTCGGGGAACCACAGGACGAGCGTGTCCTCGCTGTCGGACGGGATCGGGGTCGCCACGACGCGCTCGCCGGCGATCACCAGCTCGGTCGGCCCGTCGATCGCCCGGTTCGGCGCCACGTACCCGGGGGTCGTCCTGGGCCGGTCGGGGTCCTTCCAGAACGGGCCGAGGCCGGCGTTGGGCAGGGCATCGGGGCCCTCGCCGGGCAGCACGATCGCGAACTGGCTGACGATCCCGCGCCGGCGGACCGGGCCCACGTCGGCGCCGACCGCGGCCAGCAGGCGGGGCCCGTCGACGTGCGACCAGATCTCGAGTTCGCCGCCCGCGTCGTCGACGTACACCGCCGTGCCCTGCACGTAGTGGTAGTGGCTCCACAGCATCGCCTTGAGCGGCGCGGCCGAGTGTTCGCGCATCGCCGCCAGCGCCTCGGCGGCCTCCTCACGGCAGTCGCCGCTGTCGATCACGATCAGCCCCTCGGGCGCCTCGACGAACGTGATGTTCGACAGCCCGGCACCGACGTAGCACCACACCCCGTCGGTGACCAGCCGCAGCCCGCGCTCGAACCGTGCCGAGTGCTCGATCATCGTCGTGTTGGCGATCTCGCCACGTGGTCCGGTGCCGATCACCGATCGGTCGATCTTCCAGCTCATCGCAGTCCTCCTCGGTGCCCGATCACCGACCGTATAGCGCGGGGCACGTCGCGTCGGGGTCGCGCCGCATCGGACCGGCCGGATCGGGCCTGATCGACTCGGCCTCGCGGGCGACGTAGGCTGCAGGCGGAGTTCGTGTCGACGGACCCCGCCCGTTTCGATGACCGATCCGACCGCACCCGCCGGCGCACGCAACGCCTCGTTGGACTACACGCCCCTGTCGCTGCGCACCGGCGAACTGCCCGAGCTGCGCGACGACCAGACGGTTTCGAAGCAGCGCCGCCACTTCCGCCTGTCGGTGAAGCTGCTCGCCTTCGCAGGGGTGCTCTACTACTTCGTCGTCCCGCTGATCCCGGATTTCCGCAACGCCTGGAGCGAACTCCAGCGGGTGCAGCCGGTGCTGCTGGTGGTCGGCCTCGGGCTCGAGGTCGTCGCGTTGTGGTGCTACGCGCCGTTGATGCGCGCCGCCCTCGGCGACGCCGGCTTGCCGCTGTCGCTGGGCCGTCTGTTCCGGATCCAGATGAGCACCCGGGCGTTGTCGAGCATCGTGCCCGGCGGCAGCGCCGCGAGTTCGGCGCTCGGGTACCGGCTGATGACACTGTCGGGCGTCGGCGGGCCCGACGCCGGCTTCGCGCTCGCCACCGTCGGTCTCGGCTCGGCGGTGGTGCTCAACTTGATCCTGTGGTGCGGGCTGATCGTGTCGATCCCGATTCGCGGCGTCAACGCGATCTACGGATCGGCGGCGCTCGCCGGCGTGATCGTGATGTGCCTCGCCGCCGGGCTGGTGTTCGGCCTGATGGAGGGCCAGGGGCGATCGGAGCGGATCATCCGCTGGATCGCCCGGCGGTTCCACTTCGACGACGACAAGGCGGCGATCGTGCTGCACCGTGTCGCGGAACGTCTCGAGCAGCTGATCAGCGACAAGCCGCTGCTCGGTCGGGTGGCGTTCTGGGCGGCGCTCAACTGGCTGTTCGATGCCGCCGCGCTGTGGATCTTCCTGCGGGCATTCGGCGTCTCGCTCGAGGTCGACGCGCTCATCATCTCGTTCGGCATCGCCAACGTCCTGGCCGCGATCCCGATCACGCCCGGCGGCCTCGGCTATGTCGACACGAGCTACATCGGCATGCTCGTCGGCTTCGGTGCCGGGCCCCGCAAGGCGGCGCTCGGCGTCGCGTCGTACCGCTTCGCCCAGTTCTTCTTCCCGATCCTGCTCGGCGGCGTGCTGTACCTGTCGTTGCGGGTCGGCCCGTTCTCGATCGAGCGCCACGAGCGGCTGCAACGGCTGCGTGACCTCGCCGAGCAGGAGACGCGCCGCGGCGAGTCGAAGATCGACTTCCAGCTACGGTTCCCCACCCGTGACGAGACCGGCGAGCTGCTGCGTCCGCCCCAGCGCGACGAGACCCTCGAATACCATCGGCCGTCGCCCTCGGACGCGATCCACCGCCAGCAGGAGCGCTTCCGCGAATGGCGTCGCAACCGCCACCACTGACCGGCTTCACCGGCGCGGTGCTGGCCTGGGGGGTGCCGCGTCTGCGCGATCTGCCGTGGCGCCGCACCCGCGACCCGTGGGCGGTGCTGGTGAGCGAGGTGATGCTGCAGCAGACCCAGGTGGCCAGGGTCGTGCCGAAATGGGAGGGGTTCCTCGCCCGCTTCCCCGACCCGGCGGCGTGCGCGGCGGCGCCGCTCGGCGACGTGTTGCGGGCCTGGCAGGGCCTGGGCTATCCGCGTCGCGCCCGCAACCTGCACGCCGCGGCCCGGGCGGTCACCGAGCTCGGCGGCTTCCCTCGGGATCTCGACGGGTTGTTGGCGCTGCCCGGTGTCGGCCCGTACACGGCGCGGGCGGTGATGGCGTTCGCCTTCGAGTTCGACGCGGCGGTCGCCGACACCAACATCGCCAGGGTGTACGCCCGGGTCGTGGGGGAGCGCCTCACCGCCGGTCGCCTGCAGGCGTTGGCCGACGCGCACTGCCCGAGCGGCGACGCGTGGGCGTGGAACCAGTGCCTGATGGACCTCGGCGCGGTCGTGTGCCGCCCCGCCGATCCGGGGTGTGCCACCTGCCCGGTGGTCGCCGGCTGTGCCTGGCGGCGCCGTGGCGGGGCCGATCCGGCGGTGGGGTCGAGCGGGGTGAGCACCCGCCAGGCCCGCTTCGAGGGGTCCGATCGTCAGGCGCGCGGCCGCTTGATGCGGGAACTCGGCGCCCGGGCGGTGCCCCTCGCGGAGGTCGCCGAGGTCATGCAGCGCGACGATGCGACGGCGCAGCGCCTGGTGGGCGATCTGGTCGGTGACGGCTTGTGCCGCAGCGACGGCGGCGTCGTGACGCTGCCGGGTTGATCGACCGGCTCAGCCGGCGGTGATCTGGCTGACGATCGCCTCGAACGCGGCGTCGGCGTAGGCGAGCATCTCGTCGTCGGTGCGGTCCTGGATCGGGTGCGGGGTGAACACCCTGGCCATCGCCGAGTAGCCGAGCGACTTCGACTGCGACTCGGCGGCGGTGACGAACTCGCTCGACGCCACGAACACGCCGGGCACGCCACGGATCTCGAGATCGCTGATGTCGTGCACACTGCACGACGTGCAGCTGCCTCAATCGGCGAGCGCTTCGATCACCACCTGGCATTCGATCGCGATCTGGTGGCGCAGGTCGACCGGTGCCGGCTTGGCGAACGTCGGCTTGCGGTAACGCCTGACGTCGGCGCCGATCGACGTGAGTCGCTGCTCGATGCGATCGAGGAACACGTCGCCGCGCGGCTTGGAGATGTCGAGCAGGCCGACGGTGAGGCCGGCCAGCGATGCCGGGCGCGCCAGGCGGGCGCGCTCGGCGACCGTGCGCTCCGCGGTGGGGTCGAGAATCGTGCGTGTGCTCATGTGTGCTCCCCGGGTAGACGTTCAGTATCGCACTTCGCGGGTCACCGGCTTCGAACCCATCTCACCGTTCACCCAACCGGGGATGATCGACGAGAACAGGCCGGCGCCGCCGCCGGCGTAGGCGAGCATCAGGCCGTCGGGCCGGAACTTGGGCAACGCGGCGGTGCTCATGCCCACCGGGATGCCTTCGGAGATGCCCCCGGCACCGCGCTCGAGGTCGGCGGCCGGGGTGGTGAGGCGCATGTGCAGCTCGAACAGGATGCGATCGCGTTCCCACCCGGCGTCGGCGAACACCCTGGCGTGCTCGGGACCGATCACCAAGATGGCGTCGAAGCCGAGCACCAGCTTGTGGTGGTGCACCATCTGCAGTTGGGCGGCGAGCGTGGTGGCGAGGCTCTCGGGTTCGCGCGACAACTGGTCGACGATGCCGCGCGGCCCCTCGCCGGCGAACACGGTGATCGCGTCGACGCCGTCGCTCGAGCCGTGCTGGCCGGCGAGGGTGCCGAAAGGTGACTCGAGGTCGTTCTCGGCGAAGCAGAAGCTGAGCTTGCCGGGGTTGCCGTGGGCGGCGCGGTCGACCTCGCCGGGGCGGCCGCCGCCGACGTTGCGGACCACCAGCTGCAACGCCCGACCGATCGTGGAGTTGGCCCGGTTGCCCTGGCCGAGGGCGTTGATGCCCGAGTTCATGCCGATCGCCCGGGTGCCGGGGCCGCTGCACACCAGCACCGGGCCGACCGGCATGGTGGTGGCCAGCAGGCCGTGCATGTTGAACTCGTCGTTGCACACGGCCTCGACCGCGGTGAGCACCCACGGCAGGTACTCGGGGAGGCAGCCCGCCATCACGGCGGCGATCGCGACCTTCTCGACGGTCACGTCGACGAGGTCGGGCGGCACGGTGGCGACGATCTCGTCGGGCGCCCGGGTGGTGCCGCTCAGCATCGTCAGCACGCGCTGCTCGGTGGGTGGCACCACCGGCAGGCCGTCGGTCCAGCCGCGCACGAACATCATCTCGATCTCGTCCTCGGCGTCGGCCACCTCGATCCGCCGCGACCGCAGCACGCTGCCGCCGTGACGGACGTCGAGCTCGGCGACGAGGTCGGGGTCGACGCTCTTGCTGCCGCACCCGGGCCGCATCGGCGGCAACCCCTCGCCGAGCCCGGTGAGTCCGGTGAGTTCCTCCCAGGCGGTGCGCAGCCAACCGAAGGTGCGGTCGACCTCGACACCGTCGGCGACCTTGATCAGCGTGGGCACGGTCTCGATCCCGTGGTGCCAGCTGACCGCGAGATCGGCGTCGTGGATGGCGGCGGGGTCGCCGGGGAACCCGGGGTCGTCCTGGGTGTACACGGTGAGGCGGGTGGCCGCGGCGAGCTGCTGCAGCACCGGCACGACGGTGCGGCAGGTCTCGCAGTCGTGCTTCACCACCGCCACGAGCCCGTCGGGCAATGTCGGCTTGCTCATGGCGCGACCGTAACCGGCGCCGAAGACTCGGCCACCACCGTGTCGGGCGTCCCCGACTCGTCGTCGGACGTTCGCCGGCGGCGAGACTCCCGCGATGGCGAAACAGATGTACGACGCCCGCAAACTGCCCTACCGGGGAGCCGTCGACGCCGACGGCCACGTGTTGGAGCCGACGACGTTGTGGGAGGACTACATCGACCCGCGGTACCGCGATCGGGCGCTGCGCTTCGTGCTCGACGAGCACGGCTTGGAGGAGCTCGAGATCGACGGCCGCCGGTCGCAGCGGTCGCGGCGGGGCTATCCGTCGGCGCTCGGGGCGATGGGCGAGCCCGATCTGCTGGCGCTGATGAAGGATCCGGCCCGCACCTACACCTCGGAGGCGGCGTTCGGGGCGATGGACCCGGGCGACCGGGTGCGGCTGCTCGACGCCGAAGGTGTCGACGCGGCCGTGCTGTACACGACGGTCGGGCTGCTGTGGGAGTGCGAGCTCGACGACCCCGAGCTGTCGCAGGCCTACACGCGGGCCTACAACCGCTGGATCTGTGAGTTCTGCGCCGGTGAACCGCGGCTGGTGCCGACCGCCCACCTCTCCCTCGGCGATCCGGCGGCGGCCGCCGCCGAGCTGGAGCGGGCGGTCGCCGAGGGGGCGCGCGGGGCCTATGTGGCGCCGTTCGCGATCACCGGGAAGCCGTTGGGGCATCCCGACCACCATGTCGTGTTCGCGGCGGCGCAGTCGCTCGGCGTGCCGTTCGCGATCCATCCGACGTTCGAGCCGCTGTCGGTGAACGGGTCGCGCATCGCGCCCGACTACCGGCGTGACCTGCGCCTGCTGGGGTCGGTCACCGCATCCGACGGGGTTCGCCAGCAGTTCACGACCTTGTTCGACTACGGCGTGTTCGACCTCTTCCCCGAGCTGCGGTGGGTGGTGCTCGAGTCGGGCGGCGGGTGGATCGGCTACTGGCTCGATCGCCTCGACGCGGTCTACGGCCACACCTACGCCGGGACGCGGGTGCCCCTCGAGCACCGCCCGAGCGACTACTTCCGCGAGCGGGTGTGGATCTCGTGCGACCCCGACGAGCGTTCGATCCCCGCCATGATCGACCGATTCGGGGGCGGCCGCTTCATGTGGGCGTCGGACTACCCGCACGCCGACCACACCGCCGACTACATCGACGATCTCGCCGATCTCGCCGCGATGATCGGTGACGACCAGGATCGGTCGCGGTTCCTCGGCGGCAACGTCAGGGAGCTGTACGGGATCGACGGGTAGCGTCGGCGAACGCCCGACCGTCGGCGCGGCAGGCCGATACGGTGGGCGTTGATGACGAGCGACGCGCGTCTGCTCGAGGGCTACCTGGCGAGGGTCGGCATCGAGACGGAGCCACCCTCGTTGCCGCTGCTCGACCGGATCATCGGCCGTCACCTCGAGCGGTTCCCGTTCGCCTCCGTCGGGCCGCTGCTGGGTGACCCGTTGCCGCTCGACCCCGCGGCGCTGTTCGACCGCATCGTGGTCAGGCGACGGGGCGGGTACTGCTTCGAGCAGAACGGGCTGATGTTCGAGATCCTCCGTGCGCTCGGCTTCGAGGTCACCCTCGTGCTCGCCAGGGTGCTGGGTGACCCGGCGTCGCATCCGCCCCTGACCCATCGCTTCACGGTCGTCGACCTCGCCGCCGAGCGGTACCTGGTCGACGTCGGCTTCGGCGCCGCCTGCCCGCCCTGGGCAGTGCGGTTCGATCCGACCCACCCCGGCGACGGGCCCTATCGGATCGTCGAGCACGAGCGCCGCGAGTTCCACCTCGAGCACCGCAAGGCCGACGAGTACGGGTCGCTGTACCGGTTCGACGACGTGCGCTACGGGCCGGCCGACTGCGAGGTCGGTCACTTCTATTCCCATCGCCACCCCGATTCGCTGTTCGTCAACAACCTGGTCGTGGCCCGGCGGGTCGACGGCGAGGTGCGCTCGTTGCGCAACCTCGAGCTGCGGGTCTACCGCCAAGACGGTGAGCGCGTGGAGCCCGTCGCCGACGCCGCCCATCTGCACCGTTTGCTGGCCGACCTCTTCGACCTCGATGTCACCGCCGCCGAGGCCGCTGCACTGTTCGCCCGGATCGCCCAGCGCAGGGGCGCGAGCGGCGCCTGAACCCCGCTGCCGGGTGGCGGCGGCGCCCGGCGGGCCCCGCACTCACCAGGCGACGAGCGGGAACCGTCGTTCGTCGAGCGGATCGCCGACGGCGAGGCCCTCGGGTTCGAACGGTGGCGACACCTGCCAGGGGCGCTCGGCCCACACCGCGTCGTCGCCCACCCAGCGCAGGCTGACGGCACGCCGGCGGGTCGTGGCGGACGCGTTGGCCGCCGCGTCGTGCAGGGTGCGGTAGTGGAACACGACGACGTCGCCCGGCTCGACGTCGAAACCCACCACCGGGTATTCGTCGGGGTGTTCGGCGATCAGGGCGTCGACGTCGGGCAACAACTCGTACCGGTCGCTGGCGTCGGCGTAGGGGGTGTGGTCGACGAACTTGCGGGGGATGAACCACCGGTCCCAGCGGTGCGAACCAACCACGAACCGCACGCCGCTCGCCGCCGGCACCGGGTCGAGGGCGATCCACATGCTGACGTTCTGGTCGCCGTCGACCGAGTAGTACGGCTGGTCGTGGTGCCACGGGGTGCGCTCGGTGGCCCCCGGCTCCTTCACCAGCACGTGCTCGTGGAAGAACCGGGCGGTCGACGACCGCATCAGGGCGGCGGCGATCTTGCCGAGCCCGCTCTCGAACACCACCTGGCGGTACTGGGGCACGTTCCGCCACGTGACGTAGTCGCTCCAGAAGCCGACCGACTCGTCGGGGTTGGTGTACCAGTGCGACCACGCGCTGGGGTGGGTGCGGTTGTACTCGACGCCCTCGGCGAGTTTGTCGATCCAATACGGTGTCAGCGCCCCGCGCAGCACTGCGGCACCGTCACGCTGGAACAGTTCGACCTGCAGATCGATGCTCGCCGTCACCATTTCACTGTCTCACACCCGCTCGACGGTCACCAGTACTCAGATCAGGCGGGTGCGGCGGCTGTCGACGATGCCGGTGTCGAACCCGGCGGCGTGCAGCCCGCCGGCGAACCGGGCGTGCTCGATCTTGAGGCATCGGTTCTGCACCACGTCGAGGCCCGCCGCCGCGGCCGTCGCCGCCGCCGCGTCGTGCACGAGCCCGAGCTGGAACCACAGGGCGCCGGCGCCCACCGCGATGACGTCGGCGGCGACGGTGGGGAGGTCGTCGGCCCGGCGGAACACGTCGACCAGATCGGGCACCTCGGGGAGGTCGGCGAGCGTCGGGTACACCGGTTGCCCGAGCACCTCGCGCTCGTTGGGATTGACGTAGTAGACGGTCCAGTCGGTCCTGCCCGCCAGGTAGGTGGCGACGAAATGGCTCGCCCGGCTCGGGTTCGCCGACATCCCGACGATCGCCACCGACCGGGTTCGGCGCATCAACGCCAGCCGCTCGGAGGCTCGCTCGAGCACCGCCATCAGGCACCCGCCTGGGCGACGTGCAGCGCCTGGTCGAGGTCGGCGCAGATGTCGTCGACGTCCTCGAGGCCGACCGAGATCCGCACGAGGTCCGGTGTGATCCCCGCCGCCACGAGCGCCTCCTCGGACAGTTGCTGGTGGGTGGTCGACGCCGGGTGGATCACCAGCGTGCGCGAGTCGCCGATGTTGGCCAGGTGCGATGCCAGCCGCACCCCCTCGATGAAGCGCGACCCCGCCGGTCGGCCGCCCCGCACGCCGAACGCGAAGACGGCCCCCGGGCCCTCGGGCAGGTAACGCCGGGCCCGGTCGTACCACGGCGAGTCGGGCAACCCGCTGTAGCGCACCCACTCGACGAGCGGGTGCCCGTTCAGGAACTCGGCGACGGCACGGGCGTTCTCGACGTGCTGGCGCATCCGCAGGGCGAGCGTCTCGAGGCCGGTCAGGAACAAGAACGCGTTGAACGGCGTCATCGTGGCGCCGACGTCGCGCAGTTGCTCGGACCGCAGGCGCATCAAGAACCCGTACTCGGCGAAGTTGCCCCACCAGCTCAAGCCGCCGTAGGCCGCCATCGGTTCGGTCATCAGCGGGTATCTGCCGTTGTCCCACGGGAACCGCCCCGATTCGACGATCTCACCGCCGAGCGACGTTCCGTGCCCGCCGATGAACTTGTTGACCGAGTGCAGCACGATGTCGGCGCCGTGCTCGAGCGGACGGCACAGGTACGGCGTCGCCATCGTCGAGTCGACGACGAGCGGCACGCCGTGGGCATGCGCCACGTCGGCGAGGCCGGCGAGGTCGGGGATCATGCCGCTCGGGTTGGCGATCGTCTCGACGTAGACCGCCCGGGTCGTCGGCCCGATCGCGGCCGCCACCGCCTCGGCCTCGGGTACCGCGACGAACGTGGTCGCGACCCCGAAGCGGGCGAGCGTGACCTCCATCAGCGTGCGGGTGCCGCCGTACAGCTGGGCGCTGGCGACGATGTGGTCGCCCTGGCCGGCGAGGGAGGCCAGCGTGAGGAACTCGGCTGCCTGCCCGCTCGAGGTGCCGATCGCGCCGATGCCACCCTCGAGCGACGCCATCCGCTCCTCGAACGCGGCGACCGTCGGGTTGGAGATCCGGCTGTA
Organism: Ilumatobacter sp.; assembly: GCA_036526035.1. Classification (GTDB taxonomy): domain Bacteria; phylum Actinomycetota; class Acidimicrobiia; order Acidimicrobiales; family Ilumatobacteraceae; genus Ilumatobacter. Next base: position 58,813 of record DATCZG010000078.1, read on the forward strand.
GATGTGGCCGAAGGTCTGCAAGGCGAACAGGTTGGCGGCCTCGTCGGTGTCGCCGAACACGTACGACGTCGTCTGGTAGATCGGCACCGCGCGGGCGCCGGTCGCCGGGTCGGGGCGGGCGCCGACGTGCACCGACCGCGTTCGGAATCCGGGGCGCTCTGGAGGGGGCACCGCCCCATCTTGGCCGATCGGAGGCCCGTGGCCCGCGATGTGCCGGTCTGGCCTAGGGTGCTCACCCGATGCAGGTCGATGTGGCCCCGGAGCAACGCGAGCTCCATCTCGTCGACTGGGTCGTGCTCTCGCTCCCCGGCCTGATCTGGGGTGCGAGCTTCTACTTGATCGCGGTCGGCCTCGATGCGTTCTCCCCGTATCTGATCACGTGGGTGCGGATCGGCATCGGGATGTGTGTGATCGCGTCGATCCCCGCCACGCGGCGTCCGATCCCGGGCCGGGCGTGGCGGCGGATCCTGGTGCTGGCCGTGGTGTGGATGGCGGTGCCGCTGTCGATGTTCCCGCTGGCCGAGCAACGGGTTTCCTCCAGCGTGACCGGCATGCTGAACGGTGCCAACCCGATCTTCACGGCGGCCGTGGCGGCCGTGATCGCCCGCTCGTTCCCGCCTCGCCGCCAACTGCTCGGACTCGCGGTCGGCCTCGTCGGCGTGGTGCTGATCGCCGTGCCGTCGTGGTCGCGCGGTTCGTCGAGTGCGGGTGGCGTGCTGATGATCTTCCTCGCACTGGTCTGCTACGGGGTCGCTTTGAACCTCGCCGGGCCGGTGCAGCGCCAGCTGGGCTCGCTCCCGGTGATCGGCCGTGCGCTGGCGATCGCGTTCGTGCTCACCGCACCGTTCGGGATCGCCGCCGTCGGCGACTCGTCGTTCCGGTGGGGGAGCGCCGCGGCGGTCGCCGTGCTGGGCGCGTTCGGGACCGGTGTCGCCTATGTGCTGATGGCCTCGAACGCCGGACGCTTCGGGAGCACGAGGGCGTCGTCGACCACCTATCTGATCCCGGCCGTGTCGGTCGTGCTCGGAGTCGTCGTGCGGGGGGAGGACATCGCGGTCGTGGCGTTGGTCGGCAGCGTGGTGGCGGTGACCGGCGCCTACCTCGTGAACTCCGTCGCCCGCCGGACGCGGTAGGTTCGGGGCATGCTCCCCACCGCACCGTTCGGCCGCACCGGCCACCAGTCGACCCGTCTGATCTTCGGGGCCGCGGCGCTCGGCGCGATGAGCCAAGAGCGCGCCGACGCCACGCTGGAACTGATCGACCGCGCCGGCATCAACCACATCGACACCGCCGCTTCCTACGGTGCGGCCGAGGACCGTCTGCAGCCGTTCCTCGAGCGCCACCGGGGGCGGTTCTACCTGGCCACCAAGACCGGCGAGCGCACGGGTGCCGCCGCCCGCGCCGAACTCGAACGCTCGCTCGAGCGCATGGGGGTCGACCATGTCGACCTGATCCAGCTGCACAACCTGGTCGAACCCGACGAATGGGAGACGGCGTTCGGCCCGGGTGGTGCGGTCGCCGCCCTGGCGGCGGCGCGCGACGAGGGCCTCGCCCACCACATCGGGGTGACCGGCCACGGCCTGCGCATCCCCGCGATGCACCTGCGCGGCCTCGACCGCTTCGACTTCGACAGCGTGTTGTTCCCCTACAACCGGGCGTTGATGACGAGCGACGCCTACCGTGCCGACGTCGAGGCGCTGCGCGCCGCGTGCACCGAGCGCGGGGTGGCGATGCAGACGATCAAGTCGATCGCCCGTGGTCGTTGGTCCGACGGCGACGGCCCGCGGTTCAGCTGGTACGAGCCGCTCACCGCTCCCGACGCGATCGACCGTGCGGTTCGCTACGTGCTCGGCAACGACGACCTGTTCCTCAACACCTCCAGCGACGCCCGCCGGCTCCCGGCGATCTTCGCCGCCGCCGCCGGCGCGCTCGAGGTGCCGACCGATGCCGAGATGGACGCCGACATCGACCAGTTCGGCATCACGGCGCTGTTCGACGGCGCCGCCCTCGAACGGATCTGAGTCCGCCAGGGCGACGCCGCGGCCCGGGCTCGCGGGGTGCTCCGGGCCGGTCGCCGGATAGTGTCGGCGTCGATGGCTGCATCAGACACCGCCGGGCCCGCGTTCGGTGCCAACTCTTGGCTCGTCGAGGAGATGTTCGAGCAGTACCGGGCCGATCCCGATTCGGTCGGCGAGTCGTGGCGCGAGTTCTTCCAGGACTACCGCTCGGTCACCGATGCGGCCCACCCGGCCGTCGCGCCGGTCGTCGCGCCTGCCCCGGCCGCCGCTGCGCCGGCGGGACCTGCGCCGGGCGACCCGGCGGCCGAGCCGGGCGAGCTGATCAAGGGGGTCGGCGCGGCGATCGTCAAGAACATGTCGGCGAGCCTCGAGGTGCCGACCGCGACGAGTTTCCGCAACGTGCCCGCCAAGCTGCTCGAGGTCAACCGCAAGGTGATCAACGGCTATCGCTCGCGCTCGGGCATGGGCAAGGTCAGCTTCACCCACCTGATCGGCTATGCGCTCGTGAAGGCGATCGCCGATGCCGTGCCGAACATGAAGAACGCGTTCGTCACCGGCACCGACGGCAAGCCGCGGCTCGTGCGCCACGACCACGTCAACATGGGCCTCGCCGTCGACGTCGACAAGGGTGACGGCGGGCGCACGCTCGTCGTGCCCGTGCTGAAGAACGCCGACACCCTCGACTTCAACGGGTTCCTCGCCGCCTACGAGGAGATCATCCGCAAGGTCCGCAACAACAAGCTGACGGTCGACGACTTCGCGGGGGCCAACGTCACGCTCACCAATCCGGGCACGATCGGCACGGTGCAGTCGGTGCCCCGCCTGATGCCGGGCCAGGGCGTGATCGTCGGGGTGGGCAACATCGACTACCCGGCCGAGTTCGAGGGCGCCGACCGCAGCAACCTGTCGTCGTTGGGCATCTCCAAGGTCGTCACGGTCACCAGCACCTACGACCACCGCATCATCCAAGGTGCCGAGTCGGGCATGTTCCTCAAGCGGGTGCACGAGCTGCTGCTCGGCGAGCACGGCTTCTACGACGACATCTTCCGCGACCTCGACATGCCCTACGAGGCGGTCAAGTGGCGGCCCGACGTCAACCCGATCGACCGCGAAGAAGCGATGCTCGCCAAGCAGATGGCGGTCGCCAAGCTGATCCGGGTCCACCGGGTCCGGGGCCATCTGATCGCCGACCTCGACCCGTTGCACTGGAAGCAGCCGCACACCCCGGTCGAACTCGACCCCGCCACCTACGGCCTCACGATCTGGGACCTCGACCGCGAGTTCCTCACCGACGGCGTGGCCGGCACCGACAAGCTCCGGTTGGGCGACCTGCTGGGCGTGCTGCGCGACGCCTACTGCCGCACGATCGGCGTCGAGTACATGCACATCCAGAACACCGAGGAGCAGCGCTGGATCCAGGATCACGTCGAGGTCAAGCCGCCGCCGCTGTCCAAGCACCACAAGGACCGCATCCTCGAACGCCTCAACGCCGCCGAGGCGTTCGAACGGTTCCTGGCCACCAAGTACGTCGGCACCAAGCGGTTCGGCATCGAGGGCGCCGAGTCGGCGATCCCGATCCTCGACGAGATCCTGTCGGGCGCTGCCGACGAGGGCCTCGACGGCGTGGTGCTGGGCATGGCCCACCGCGGCCGGCTGAACGTGCTGTCCAACATCATGGGCAAGAGCTACGAGGCGATCTTCTCCGAGTTCGAGGGCCACGTCGATCCCAACACGGTGCAGGGTTCCGGCGACGTGAAGTACCACCTCGGTGCCACCGGCAAGTACGAGAGCCCGTCGGGCGCCGACATCAAGATCGAGCTCGCCGCCAACCCGAGCCACCTCGAGACGGTCGACCCGATCGTGATGGGCATGGCCCGCGCCCGACAGGACCAGATCGAACCGCCCGGGGCGTTCTCGGTGCTGCCGTTGCTCATCCACGGTGACGCGGCGTTCGCCGGTCAGGGCATCGTCGCCGAGTGCCTGGCGATGAGCGACATCGGCGGCTACCGGGTCGGCGGCACGATCCATCTCATCATCAACAACCAGATCGGGTTCACCACCGCACCCGAGTGGAGCCGCTCGTCGCTGTACTGCTCCGATGTCGCCAAGACGGTGCAGGCGCCGATCTTCCACGTCAACGGCGACGACCCCGAGGCGTGCGTACGCGTCGCCCGGCTGGCGTGGTCGTACCGCCAGACGTTCCACAAGGACGTCGTCATCGACATGGTGTGTTATCGCCGCCACGGCCACAACGAGGGTGACGACCCCAGCTACACCCAGCCCCTGATGTACAAGGCGATCGCCGAGCACCGCAGCGTGCGCAAGCTCTACGTCGAGACGCTGGTCAAGCGCGGCGACATCACCGTCGACGAGGCCGAACAAGCGCTCAGCGACTTCCAGGGCAAGCTGCAGGTCGCGCTCGACGAGACCCGTTCGCGCGGTCTCGAGGCGCGGCGCGTGCCGCGCCCGCCGAAACCGCTCGGTGTGCTGCCGCACATCCCGACCGGCGTCGACCGCGACGCGCTCGAGCGCATCTTCCGGCAGCTCACCGCGTACCCCGACGGGTTCACCGTGCACCCCAAGCTGGTGCGCCAGTTCGAGGCCCGCAGCAAGGCGTACGAGAGTGATCACGACGTCGACTGGGCGACCGCCGAGGCGCTGGCGTTCGGTTCGCTCATGCTCGAGGGCCACCGTGTGCGCCTCGCCGGCGAGGACTCACGGCGCGGCACGTTCAGCCAGCGCCACGCGGCGTTGGTCGACTTCGACACCGGCGAGCCGTGGATCCCGCTCAACGACCTGCCGGGCGCCACGGCCAACTTCTGGGTGTACGACTCGCTGCTGAGCGAATACGCCGCGCTCGGCTACGAATACGGCTATGCCCACGTCGCCACCGACGCCCTCGTGATGTGGGAGGCCCAGTTCGGCGACTTCATCAACGGCGCCCAGATCATCATCGACCAGTACATCGTCGCCGCCGAGGACAAGTGGGGGCAGCGCAACGGTCTCGTGATGCTGTTGCCCCACGGCTACGAGGGCCAGGGCCCCGAGCACAGCTCCGCCCGGCTCGAGCGCTATCTCCAGCTGTTCGCCGAGGACAATATCCAGGTCGCGAACTGCACCACGCCGGCCAACTATTTCCACCTGCTGCGCCGCCAGCTGCACCGGGCCTTCCGCAAGCCGCTGATCGTGATGACGCCGAAATCCCTGCTCCGCCACAAGGCCTGCGTCTCGCGCCTCGACGACATGGGGCCGGGCACCAGCTTCCACCGGGTAATCCCGGATTCGGCCGCGCCCGTCGAGGACGACGAGGTCCGCCGGGTCGTGCTCTGCTCGGGCAAG
>DATCZG010000079.1:0-8422 GCA_036526035.1 Ilumatobacter sp.
CGCCCGCCGCCGCCGGTTCGGGCGAGCCGGTTTCGGCCGTCCGGGTCGGCGGGACGCCGGGTCGATCGCACCGGTTGCGATCGCATAGGTTGGTGGAGCGACGCCTCCCAGGTCGACGCACCCCAGGAGGGCCCATGACCGACACCGACACCGCTCGGATCCCGTTCGTCGACTACCTCGTGCTCGACGACGGCGAACCGCACCTGGTCGCCCACGAATGCACCGGTTGCGGCGCCCGCTTCTTCGACCGCCGCAACGCCTGCGCCGGGTGCTTCGGCACCGAGTTCACGACCGCCGACATCGCCACCACCGGCGAGGTGCGCTCGTTCACGATCGTCACGTTCGCGGCGCCGGGGGTCGCGGTGCCGTTCGTCGCCGCCGTGATCGACTGCGGGGGTACCAGCGTGCGCGGCAACATCGTCAACTGCCCACCCGACCCCGACCACGTCCGCCTCGGCATGCCCGTGCGGCTCACGACCTACGCCGTCGGCACCGACGACCGCGGCGTCGAAGCCGTCAACTACGGCTTCGAGCCGGCCTGAACGCCCCGATCACCCGAAAGGACGACCCGACATGAGCAGGAGCGACGACATCTGGATCCTCGGGATCCACATGACCAAGTTCGGCAAGCACCCCGACCGCGACGTCGTCGACCTCGGCAGCGAGGCGATCATGGGGGCGCTCGCCGACGCCGGCGTCACGATGGCCGACATCGGCGTGCTGGCGGCCGGCAACCTGATGGGCAGGGGCGGCATCGCCCAGCAGCTGCAGAAACAGGTCGGCCAGACCGGCATCCCCGCCTACAACGTGTCGAACGCCTGCGCCACGGGCGCCACCGCGCTGCGCACGGCGATCATGGCCGTCAAGGCCGGCGAGGTCGACATGGGGCTCGCCGTCGGCGTCGAGAAGCTCGCCGGCGTCGGGCTGCTCGGCGGGGGCGGCGTCGCCAAGAGCGACGGCAACGAGTGGCAGCCGCAGGGCCGCTACGGGGCGGTCGGCCCGGTCGACGGGCGGGTCGGCACCGAGGCGATGCCCGGCGTGTTCGCCCAGGTCGGCATGGAGTACGGCCACAAGTACGGCGGCACCAGCTTCGAGCTGTTCGCCAAGATCAGCGAGAAGAACCACAGCCACTCGACGCTCAACCCGCTCGCCGCCTACAGCAAGGCGATGTCGCTCGAGCAGATCATGGGCGACATCATGATCGCCTACCCCAACACCCGTCCGATGTGCTCGGCCAACTGCGACGGCGCGGCGGCGGCCGTGGTGACCAACGGCGCCAAGCTGCGCACGCTGTCGCTCGAACAGCAGCGGCGGGCGGTGAAGGTGACCGCCTCGGTGCTCACCACCGACCCGTACGAAGAGGCGTGCCAGGTGCTGCCGAACGTCAACACGCTCACCCGCAACGCCGCCCGTCAGGCCTACGAGCAGGCCGGCGTCGGCCCGGCCGACCTCGACCTCGTCGAGCTGCACGACTGCTTCGCGACCGCCGAACTGGTGCACTACGACAACTTGATGCTGTGCGACGAAGGCGGCGCCGTCGACTTCTTCGAGTCGGGTGCCCCCTGGCGCACGGGGTCGATGCCGGTCAACGTGTCGGGCGGCCTGCAGTCGAAGGGCCACCCGATCTCGGCCACCGGCATCGCCAACATCTGGGAGGTCGCCCAGCACGTGCGCGACGAGTGCGGCGACCGTCAGATCCCGGGTGCCAAGGTCGGGTTGGCGCACGTGATCGGGCTCGGCTCGGCGTGCGGCATCCACATCCTCGAGAGGTCGGCGGTCGGATGAGCGAACGGCGCCGCCTGCACGACCTGATCGCCGAAGCGAAAGCCCGCATCGAGGAGCTGACGGTCGAGCAGCTGCAGGCCGAGATCGCAGCCGGCACGGCAACGGTGATCGACATCCGTGACGTGCGCGAGCGATGGAGCCTGGGGGCGATCCCGGGCGCCAAGTCGATGCCGCGCGGGATGCTCGAGTTCTGGTTCGACCCCGAGTCGCCGTACTACCGCGACGGCCTCGACTTCGGCGGGCGCTACGTGCTGCACTGCGCCGGCGGGCAGCGCTCGGCGCTGGCGGCCGACGTGTTGCAGCAGCTCGGCTACACGAACGTGGCGCACCTCACCGTCGGCTACAACGGCTGGGTGGCGGCCGGCGGCGCCACCGAAGAGGTCGCCGCCGACCCGAAGTACTTCCGCGGCCCGTCGGCCTGAGCGCGCTCAGCCGAGACGCCGCACGAACGCGGCGATCGCCGCCACCACCGCCGGGCGGGCCTCGAGGTGGGGGGCGTGGCCGACCGCGTCGAGCACCAGCCGTTCGCAGCGCCCGCCGACACCGGCGGCGATCGCGTCGAGCTGGGCGAGCGTGCCGTACTGGTCGTCGGCGCCTTGGACGGCCAGCACCGGGGCGCTGATCGCACCGAGGCGGTCCTCGATGTTCCACGCCCGGAACGCGGCGCTGCGCCAGACGTCGTTCCAGCCGGTGAACACGTGGTCGGGGTCGTCGTGGTGGCGGGCCATGCGTTCGCGCAGGTCGGTCGTGTCGAACGCCACCTTCGCCGCCTCGATACCGGCGACCGATTCGGGTTCGACGAACACGTGCGGGGCGATGCACACGAGCCCGGCGACGCGGTGGCCGGCCCCGGCGTACAACAACGCGATCGACGCCCCGTCGCTGTGGCCGACCAGCACGGGGGCGTCGATCCCCAGCGCGTCGAGCAACTCGGGCAGCACGACGTCGGCCTCGTGGTGCATGTAGCCGACCGGCCGCGGCATCGCCGCCCGGGCGCTGGCACCGTGGCCGTGGCGCGAGTACACGAGCGTCGCGGCGCCGCCGGCGGCGGCCGCGACCTCGCCGGGCACCCCCCGCCACAGGCCGATCGAGCCGAGCCCCTCGTGCAGGAACACGAGCACCGGTGACGTGCCGGGCGACCGTTCGTACTCGACGGCGCCGCCGGTGAGCTCGATCGTCGCGCGTGCTGCCACGACGGCATGTTGCCACCCTCGCCGCCGCGGCCCGGCGCCGGGAGCGACGGCGCCGGTCAGTACGCGGTGGCGTCGCCCCGGCCCGGCGGCCCACCGGCCGCCTCGACGAGGGCGTCGAGCAACCCGCTCGCCCCGAACCGGAACGTGGCCGGTGCCGGCCACCCCGGGCCCATCACCGACTCGGCGAGCGCCAGGTACCGCTCGGCGTCGGCGGCGGTGCGGATCCCGCCCGACGGCTTGAGCCCGACCGGGCGCCCGGCGGCGGCGATCTCGCGCAGCATGATCTCGGCCGCCTCGGGGGTCGCCGACACGGGCGTCTTGCCGGTCGACGTCTTGACGAAGTCGGCGCCGAGGTCGATCGCCAGCCGGGCCGCCGATCGGATCAGGTCGGCGTCGACGAGTTCGCCGGTCTCGAGGATCACCTTCATCAGCGCCCGGCCGGTGGTGGCCACCCGCACCGTCGTCAGCACGGCCGTACAGCGTGCCCGGTCGCCGGACGCGAACGCGTGGTACGGCAGCACGACGTCGATCTCGTCGGCACCGTCGGCGAGCGCCCGCTCGGTGACCACCCCGACGGCGTGCGGGCGCTCGCCACCGGACGGGAAGTTGACCACGGTCGCGACCGCGACCGGGGTGCCGGCGAGGGCGGCCGCGCAGCGGGCGACGAAGTCGGGCCAGACGCACACCGCCGCGGTGCCCGCCGCGATCGCCTTGACGCACAACTCGTCGACGGCGCCGTCGTCGCAGTCGTCGGCGAGGTTCGTCAGGTCCACCAGCGAGATCGCCATCCTGGCCCGTTGCGTGTCCATGTGCACCTCCGTCAGCTGTGATCGAGCGCGATCACCCGATCCGGCGGCGCCACCGCGTCACCGGTGACCGCCGGGCCGAGCGTACCGGCCCGGCCGCCTGGGCTCGGCCGTCGACCCGGCGCCGCACGAGGACGCCGTCGGCACCGGCGGTAGCGTCGAACGACGTGAACCAGGTGAAGACCCGTCTCCAGTCCCTCGGCCTGCTCGACCGGGCGTTCGCGGCGATGTCCGACGACGAGATCACCGCCGTGGTCGCGGCGCTCGGCGACGAACACGCCGAGGCCGTCGCCCAGCTCGTCGGGCCCGACGCCGACCCGGCGACGATCCGCGCCGCCCTCGTGAAGGGCCGGATGGACGGCACCATGGAGCAGCTCGCGATCGTGCTCAGCGACAGCTGTCTCACCGAGTGCATCGAGGCGCTCGGCGACGACGCCGACCGCCCCACCACCGAGCAGCTGCGCGAGGTGATCCCGGCCCTCGTCGAGCACCACGGCCTGGCGATGACCCAGCTGATGCTGGCGTCCACGGTCGCCGGCGGCGCCCCGGCGTCGGCGATCATCCGCGACCTGCTCAAGCACGACGACGTCGTCAAGCTGCCGCCCGCCGAGCCCCGCCCGATCAGCCCGATCGTGCAGGCCCCGACGGTCAGCCCCGAAGAGCGCGCCGCGATCAAGGCCAAGCGCCAAGAGCTGCGCAAGAAGAAGCAGGACGAGGCCCGCATGCGCCGCGAACAGGCCGCCCGGGCCCGCCACCGCTGAGTTCGCGCCGCCGCGCCGGCGGTGCCGCTCGTCTACGTTGGCCGGTCATGCGAGGAATGTCGCCGTGACGACGTGGTCGAACTGGTCGGGCCGCGAGACGTGCGAGCCGGCACAGCTGCGATTCGTGCGGTCCGTCGACGAGCTGGGGGCGGTCGTCGCGACGGCCGCCGAGACCGGCCGGCGGGTGCGTGTCGCCGGGTCGGGTCACAGCCACTCCCCCCTCGTGCCGACGAGCGACGTGATCGTCGACGTGTCGGGGTTGAGCGGGGTCGTCGCCGTCGACGCCGCGGCCGGCACGGCGCGGGTGTGGGCCGGCACCACGATCAGCGCACTCGGCCGCCCGCTCCACGACGCCGGCGTCGCGCTCGCCAACCAGGGCGACATCGACCGCCAGACGATCGCCGGCGCGGTCGCGACGGGCACCCACGGCACCGGCCGGACGCTGCGCAACCTGTCGGCGTCGGTGCTCGGGCTGACGCTCGTCACCGCCACCGGTGACACCGTGACGTACGACGCGGCGCACGACCCGCACCTGTTCGAGGCCGCCCGGCTCGGCCTCGGCGCGTTCGGCGTCGTGACCCAGATCGACCTGGCGGTGCGCCCCGCCTACCGGCTCGCCGAACGCAGCTGGCGGGCGCCGTACGACGAGCTGCGCGGCGAGGTCGACGAGCACGTCCGGCGGCACCGGCACTTCGAGTTCTTCTGGTACCCGGGCCGCGACGTGGCGGTCGCCAAGGCGATCGACGAGACCGACGCCGCCCCCGAGTACCCGCTCGCCGACGAAGGCGGCCGGATCGGATGGAACTACGAGGTGCTGCCGAACCATCGGCCCCACCTGCACACCGAGATCGAGGTGGCGGTGCCGCTCGAACGCTCGCTCGACTGCCTCGACGAGCTGCGCCACCTGATCCGCTCGCGGTTCGCCGACCTGCGCTGGCCGATCGAGTACCGCACCCTCGCCGCCGACGACGTGTGGCTGTCGCAGGCCTACGAGCGCGACGTCGCCACGATCTCGGTGCACCAGGGCGTCGACGTGTCCGACGTGGCGCTGTTCACGGCGTGCGAGGCCGTGTTCCGCCGCTACGACGCCCGAGCGCACTGGGGCAAGGTGCACTTCTCCACCGGTGCCGATCTCGCTGCCGCCCACCCGCGCTGGGCCGACTGGTGGGAGCGCCGCGACGTCGCCGATCCGGGCGGTGTGTTCCTCAACGACGCGTTGCGCGCCTGGCGCTGACCGCCCGCGTCACCGGGCGGCGCGGACCGCGAACTCGTGGTCGAGCAGCCAGGCCTTGACGTCGAGCCCGCCGGCGAACCCGGTGAGGCGTCCGTCGCTGCCGACGACCCGGTGGCACGGCACCACGATCGGCAGCGGGTTGCGGCCGTTCGCGGCACCGACGGCACGCGACTTGTTCTTGTCGCCGAGCATCGCCGCCTGCTCGCCGTAGCTGATCGTCTCACCGAACGGGATGCGCACGAGGGCGTCCCACGCCCGCCGCTGGAACTCGGTGCCGTGGGGGTCGAGCGGCAGGTCGAAGTGGCGACGGGTGCCTGTGAAGTATTCGCCGAGCTGTTCGACGGCGCGGTCGAGCACGGCATGTTCGCCGGCCGACACGTCGACGCAGTCGTCGCCGAGCGCGCGCCCGACCCGGGCGTCGGGTGCCGTGTCGTCCCAGCAGATCGCGACGAGAGCGCGGTCGGCGGCGACGAGCGTCAGCCGTCCGATCGGGGTCGGCATCGTGATACGGAACAGTTGGTTCGTGTTCATCGGTGTCCTCACAGTGTGGCCCACAGGTGGTGCATGGCGTAGGTGCGCCAGGGCCGCCACCGGTCGGCGGCGGCGGGTTCCAGGCCGAACGCGGCGAACGCGTGGCGCACGCCGAGGTCGGTGTCGAGCATCACGTCGGGGTCGCCGAGCCCGCGCATCACGACGTACCCGGCGGTCCACGGCCCGATCCCCCGCAGCGCCACGAGCCGGCGCATCGCATCGGCCCGGTCGGCACCGGGATCGAGCACGAGTTCGTCGTCGACGACCGCCCGGGCGACACGGCACAGCGTGGCGGCCCGGGTGGCCGGCATCGCGAACAGGGCCGGGTCGGCGGCCGCGACACGCGCCATCGAGGGGAACACGTGGGTCAGGACGGGGTGGTCGATCGTGAGCGGGTCGGCGATCGCGGCGGCGATCCGGCCGGCGACGGTGCGCGCCCCGGCGACCGACACCTGTTGGCCGACGATCGCCCGCACCAGTGTCTCGTAGGGGTCGACCGAACCGGCAGCCCGAAGCCCCGGCGTAGCCGCCACGAGCGGGCCGAGGTGCGCGTCGGCGCCGAGCTGCTCGTCGATCGCCACGGGGTCGGCGTCGAGGTCGAGCAGCCGGCGCATGCGCCCGACGGCCGGGGCGAGGTCGCGCCAGTCGGTCAGGCAGAACGCGGCGAGCACGTGGTCGGCGGCCGGCCGGGCCGTCACGGTGCCGTGGCCGTTCGGCAGCGCCAGCGACCGCGCGTACGTGTCGCCGTCCCACGTCTCGACACCGGGGATCGCCCGAGCGCCGAGGAACCCGAACAGCTCACGGCCGGCGAACGGGGTGCGCACCGGCAGGCGCACCGACACGGTGCCGGCGCCGCCGGCCGGGCCGCGGCGGCCGCGCAGCGCCGACGGTGACGCGGCATACACCTCGCGCACGGTGTCGTTGAACTGGCGGACGCTGCCGAACCCGGCGGCGAACGCGACGTCGGTCATCGTCAGGGCGCTCGTCTCGATCAGGATCCGGGCGGTCTGTGCCCGCTGGGCCCTGGCGAGCGCGAGCGGGCCGGCGCCGACCTCGTCGGTGAGCAGCCGGTTGAGGTGGCGGCTGCTGTAGCCGAGCCGCGCCGCCAGCCCGGCGACCCCCTCGCGATCGACGACGCCGTCGGCGATCAGCCGCATCGCCCGGGCGACGAGGTCGCCGCGCCGGTCCCATTCGGGCGAGCCGGGCGCCGCGTCGGGGCGGCACCGCTTGCAGGCCCGGAATCCGCGCTGTTGGGCGGCGGCGGCGGACGGGTGGAACTCGACGTTGTGACGCTTGGGGGTGATCGCCGGACAACTCGGGCGGCAGTAGATCCCGGTCGTCCGGACGGCGACGTAGAACCACCCGTCGAACCGGGCGTCGCGACTGCGGGCGGCGCGGTAGCACCGGTCGGGGTCGAGCGCGAGCGTCGCTTGGTCGGGCACGGGCACCATCATGGCCGGCTCCGAGCGTGATCACGAGCGGGAATCGGACAACGCGGTGGTCGTCCGTTTTCCGCCATGTCCCGGCGAGCCGGCGCTCGGTCGGAGCACAGCGGGCGCACAGCGGGCGCCCATCGGTGATCGCGACACTTGCGGTAGGGAGCCGGTCGCCGAGCGACCGACTGGGAAAGGAGAGACGACATGAGTATCGATTCCGATCTGCGCGACCCCGAGGTGCGCGAGACATCCGCCGCACCGACGACGGTCGAGGGGATCGGTCGGACTCCACGACCGATCCACCCCCCGCGATGGCTGGCACCCGTCTCGATCGTGCTGATGGTGGTCGTCGCCGCGATCATCGGCGTCTACGTGCTGCGTTCTGACGACGAACCGACGACCACGACGAACACGGCGTCCGAGCCGTGGATCGGCCCCGAGGAGCAAGCGTTCATCGATTCCCGCGTCGGCCCGCTCGGCCGCGGCACGGCAACCGCCACCCCGGCAACAGCGGCACCGGCCGTCGTGGTCCATGAACGGCCGCAGGGCATCGCCGGGATGATCGAGTTCTACGAGCTCGAATACATCCAGGCCAAGACACCGTTCGCCCTCGCCCCGAGCCCGGCCTCGGTGGGCTTCCCACCGTTGATCGGCCCCGAGGAGCAGGCGTTCATCG
>DATCZG010000080.1:0-2924 GCA_036526035.1 Ilumatobacter sp.
TCATGTCAACACCTGTCATCAGCACCGTCGGAGTTCCCAAGGAGGTCAAGACCGCCGAACACCGGGTGGCGATGACTCCCGACGGAGTTCGCGAACTCGAACGGCACGGGATCAACGTGTACATCGAGACGGGTGCCGGCGAGGGAGCCTCGATCAGCGACGACGACTACCGCGCCGTCGGCGCCGACATCGTGCCGACCGCCGCTGACGCCTGGTCACAACAGATGGTGGTCAAGGTCAAAGAGCCCAAGCAGGAGGAGTTCGGTTTCCTGCGGCCCGATCTGACCCTGTTCACGTACCTCCACCTCGCCGCCTACCCGGCCGTCGCCCAGGCGCTGATCGACAGCGGCGCCACCGGGATCGCCTACGAGACCGTGCAGACCGCCGACGGGGGGCTCCCGCTGCTGGCACCGATGAGCGAGGTCGCCGGCCGGTTGGCGCCCCAGATGGGGGCCCACTGCCTCGAGCGCCACAACGGTGGCCGTGGCGTACTGATGGGCGGCGCGCCCGGCGTGCGCCCCGCCAAAGTGGTCGTGCTGGGGGCCGGCAACGTCGGGTGGAACGCAGCGTGGATCGCGGCCGGCATGGAGGCCGAGGTGGTGTTGATCGACAAGAACCTCGATCGCCTTCGCTACGTCGACCAGATCCACCGCGGCCGGATCGTGACGCTCGCCTCCAACCGGGGCGCGATCGAGCGATCGGTGCTCGAGGCCGACCTCGTGATCGGCGCCGTACTGGTCGCCGGTGGACGGGCGCCGGTCGTGGTCAGCGACGACATGGTCCGCTCGATGAAGCCGCGAGCCGTGATCGTCGACGTCGCCGTCGACCAGGGCGGCTGCATCGAGACGACCCGCGAGACCACCCATGACGACCCGACCTACGAGATCCACGGCGTGCTGCACTACGCGGTCGGCAACATGCCGGGCGCCGTTCCGCACACCTCCACCTACGCCCTCACCAACGCCACACTGACGTACATCCTCGACGTCGCCCTGCACGGCGCGGCCGGCGCTGCGCGCCGAGACCCGGCACTGGCGCTGGGCGTCAACACCCACGCCGGTCAGGTCACGAACGGCCCCGTCGCCGAGTTCCTCGGCGTCGACGCCGTCGATCCGGTGAGTGCATTCGGCTGACCCTCGCCCAGTATCCTGGTCACCACATGAGGACCACGCTCGAAGCTCTCCTCGCACTCGGTCGGCCGCTGCTGGCCGACGGCGCCACCGGTACCAACTACTTCGGCATGGGCCTCGGCCCCGGCGAGCCCCCTGAGCTGTGGAACGTCGAGCAGCCGCACAAGGTGCGCCAGCTCCACCAGGACTTCGTCGATGCCGGTGCCGACATCATCCTGACCAACACGTTCGGCTGCAATCGGTATCGCCTCAAGTTGCACCAGGCCGAGGATCGTGCCGCCGAGATCGCCGAGCGGGCGGCCCGGATCGCCGGCGAGGTGGCGGCTGCCGCCGATCGACCCGTCGTGGTCGCCGGCTCGGTGGGTCCCACCGGTGAGCTGCTCGAACCACTCGGCACCATGACCATCGACGGAGCGGTCGCCGCCTTCCGTGAAGAGATCGAGGGACTCCGCGCCGGTGGCGCCGACGTGGCGTGGATCGAGACCAAATCGGCCGCCCAAGAAATGCGGGCTGCCGCCCTGGCAGCGATCGAGGTCGGGATGCCGTACACCGTCACGGCCTCGTTCGACACGGCCGGGCGCACGATGATGGGGCTTCGCCCGACGGAGCTGATCGAGGTGTTCGCGGACCTGCCGGTGGCGCCGTTGGCGATCGGCGCCAACTGTGGCGTCGGCGCCTCCGATCTGCTGTTGGCGATCCAGCAGATGCGTGGCCAGGGTGCGGTGATCATCGCCAAGAGCAACTGCGGCGTACCGCAGTTCCGCGGAACCGAGATCGAATACTCCGGCAATCCCATCTTGATGGGCCATTACGCCACACTCGCCGTCGATTCCGGGGCGACGATCGTGGGCGGGTGCTGCGGCACCTCACCGGCCCATCTCGCCGAGATGCGACACCAGCTCGACCAGTACCGACCCGGCGAGCTGCCGAGCCTCGACCAGATCGTCGCCGCGACCGGACCGCTCACCAACGCGATCAGCGTCGACGCCGACCCGGACGCCGCACCTGCCGCGCGTCGACGCCGACGCGCCGACTGATCCCCCAGCGCCGACCTCTCGTAGGGTTGTGGCATGCCTGCGCTCGCATCCGACGTCGACATGCCCGATCTCAGCTCGCTCGACCGGCTCACGATGTCGGTCGACGAGCAGCGCACCCAATCGGCGGCCGCCGCCGAGCAGTCGTGGATCGCTCGCAACATGTTCGGCTACTCGATCCTGCACTACGACGACGTCGTCGCCATGCTGCGCGACAAGCGCTGGCACAGCGCCTCCGGCAAGATCCTCGAGATGTCGGGCATCGACAATCCGGAATGGCTCGAGCGTCGCCGGCGTCCGTCGATCCTGGCCGCCGAGGGCGATGAGCACACTCGCCTTCGACGCCTCGTCGGACCCGCCTTCTCGCCCCGTCACGCCGACTCGCTGCGCCCCTACATGCGTTCGGTCGTCAACGACCTGCTCGACGGGTTCACCGCCAAGGGCGAAGCCGATCTGGCGGTCGACTTCTGCGAGCACTACCCGATCCCGATCATCTGCGAGCTGTTCGGTGCGCCCAAGGACGACTGGCAACTGTTCTCGAGCTGGGCGACCGACATCTTCCGGATCTTCAACGGCAACCTCAACGAGGACATGCCGGCCATCCTGCGGGCTCAGGACGAGCTCGACGCGTATGTCAGCGAGATCATCGAGCGCCGCCGGGCGACCCCGACCGACGATCTGATCTCGTCGTTGATCGCCGCCGAGTCCGACGGTGACCGGCTCGATCACGAGGAGCTCGTGATGCTGTGCGAGGCGGTGC
>DATCZG010000081.1:0-5987 GCA_036526035.1 Ilumatobacter sp.
CTCGGGGGCGGGCTCGGGGGCCGGGGCGGGCTCGGGGGCCGGGGCGGGCACCGGGGCCGGGGCGCCATCGGCGACGACGGCCACGACCACGCCGACTTCCACCGTGTCACCCTCGGCGACGCGGATCTCGCTGAGCACGCCGGCGACGGGCGAGGGCACCTCGGTGTCGACCTTGTCGGTGGACACCTCGAACAACGGCTCGTCGGCGGCGACCGCGTCGCCGACGCGCTTGAACCATTGTGTGATCGTGCCCTCGGTGACGGTCTCGCCGAGCTGGGGAAGGATGACGTCGGCCATGGTGGTGTGCTGTGCTCCTCTGTGCGTCGATGATGCGGTCGCGACGGGCGACCGGTGTCAGCCGTTGAAACTGCGACCGGTGAGCGACATCATCGTCTCACCGAACAGTTCCGACATGCTGGGGTGCGGTTGGATGAACTCGGCGACCTCGGCGACGGTGGCCTCCCAGTTGACGGCCAGATAGCCACCCGCGAGCTGCTCGGTGACCCAGGGGCCCACCATGTGCACGCCGAGCACCTGGCCGGCAGTGCCGTCGGAGTTCTTCTTGGCGATGACCTTGACCATGCCGTCGGTCTCGCCGAGGATCTGGGCCCGGCTGTTGAACTTGAAGGGGTGTTTGCCGACCACCACGTCGATGCCGGCGTCCCGGCAGGCGTCTTCGCCGGGGCCGGCCCAGGCCACCTCGGGGTGGCAGTAGATCGCCCACGGGACCCGGTCGTACATGATCGGCATCGGATGCTCGCCGAGCAGGTGCTTGACCACGAGCACGGCTTCGGCGTATCCGACGTGGGCGAGCTGTGGCGTGTCGATCAGGTCGCCGATCGCGTACACACCTGGCTCGCCGGTGCGGCAGAACTCGTCGACGGCGACGAAGCCGCGCTCGACCCGGACGCCGGTGCCCTCGAGACCGAGCTGATCGGCGTACGGCCGACGGCCGACCGACACGATGCAGGCGTCGACCGTGAGCGACTCACCGTCGCCGAAGTGCACGGTGGTGGCCCCCGAGCCATCGGGGGTGTGCCCGGTGACCATCACATCGGTGCGGATCGTGATGCGCTTCTTCTTGAAGCTGCGCACGACCACGTTGGCGACGTCGGCATCGAGGCCCGGGAGGATCTTGGGGAGGCCCTCGAGGATCGTGACCTCGGCGCCGAGGTCGGCGAAGGTGGAGGCGAACTCGCACCCGATCGCGCCGCCGCCGATCACCGCGACGCGGCCGGGCACGTGATCGAGATCGAGCACCTCGTCGCTGGTGAGGATCGGGCCGCCCCGCTCGAAGTTGGGGATGAGCCGCGGCACCGAGCCGGTGGCCAGGATCACGTGACGTCCCGTGACGGTGGCCGAGCTGCCGTCGGCGAGGGCGATCGTCACGGTGCGGTCGGCGCCGAGCGAGCCGACGCCGTTGAACACCTCGACCTTGCGGCCCTTGCACATCGCTGCGATGCCACCCACCAGGCCGCTGACGATCTTCTGCTTGCGGGCCTGGGTGACGGCGAAGTCGACGCTGGCCGCCCCCGACTCGATGCCGAATTCGGCACCGTGGTCGACGTGCCGCTTGACCGCCGCGGTCTCGAGGAACGCCTTGGCGGGGATGCAGCCACGGTTGAGGCAGGTGCCACCGAGTGCGTCTTTCTCGACGAGGGCGACCTGGAGCCCGGCGGAGGCGGCGTACAGCGCAGCCGCGTAGCCGCCGGGGCCGCCGCCGATCACGACGAGGTCGAACGAGTTGCTCACCCGATCCACGGTATCGCTCCGACGCCGCGCTGGCACGGGCCGCGACGGGCGATCACTCGATCACCCACCGCGCCTGAGCGTCACCGCGCTCGTAGAACAGCACCCGCGACGAGCCGTCGGCCGTCGACGTGTCGAAGCGCACGTGGCAGGTGCGCGGTGCCAGTGAGGTCGCGGTGCAGGCGTCGGCGGTGTCGCCGGGCAGCGCCAGCACCGGCCGACCCGAGGCGATCAGCCGGAAGCCACCCGCGCCGTCGGTGTCGTCGACGCCGCCGATCCGCACCGTGACGTCGAGCACGCCGCCCGACTCGGTGGCGGCGTCGACCACGACGGTCATGTCGCCCACCGTGGCCGGCACGCCGAGCGCGACCGGCGCCGCGACGTCGCCCCGGCCGGCGAGCTGGAACAGCAACACCGCACCGGCCAGCATGATCGCGAGGCCGCAGGCGAGCGCCAGCATCAGCAGGGTGCGGGTCCTCATGGGCCGCCCAGGCTAACCGGCGACCCGGCGCGGCCACCGCGGTCACGACCCGGCGCCGGGTGACCGGCGGGCGGGGGCGCCGGCCGCTACGGTTCGAGGCATGCATCGGTCGACGCTGCCACATCTGGCGCGTTTCGCCGCCCCGCTGGTGGCGGTGGGCGCGCTGACGGCATGCGGCGCCGGCGCCCCGGTGACCGCACCCGCGGCGACCGCCGCACCCGCCCCGACCGCCGCACCCGCCCCGACCGCCGCACCCGCCCCGACCGGCGCACCCGCCCCGACCGCCGCACCCGCCACCGCGGCCGGGACGACACCGGCGACGCAGCCCGGCGGTGGTGCCGTCAGCGTGCCGGCCGCACTCGACGTGACAGCGCCCCTCGTCGGAGGCGGTGAGATCGAGCTCGGTACGCTCGCCGGGCGGCCGGTGCTGTTGTGGTTCTGGGCGCCGTGGTGAAGCACCTGTAACCGGGAAGCCCCCTCGGTCGAGGAGGCAGCGCAACGGTGGGCCGGACAGGCGGCGTTCGTCGGCGTCGCCTGGAGTGGCACCGACGCGTCGTTCCAGGGGTTCATCGACGAGCACGCGCTGTCGTTCCCCCAGATCAGCGACGACGCCGCCGAGGTGTTCACGCGCTTCGGGATCTTCACCCAGCCGGCGCTCGTGGTGATCTTGCCCGACGGCGAGGTCCAGACCCTGTACGGGGCCACCGACGCGGCGCTGCTCGACTCGCTGATCAGCGCCGCGCTGACCTGACCGACCGCGGCCGGCGCTACCACCGCCGGGCGGCCGCCACAGCGCGATCGCCGCCGACGCCCTATCGTCGAGGCCATGCGCATCGGCATCACCGGCTCATCCGGCCTGATCGGCACAGCCCTCTCGCAGCATCTCGCGGCGGCCGGCCACACCGTCGCCCCGATCGTTCGCCGTGCGGCGCGGCCCGGCACGTCCGAGATCTCGTGGGACCCCGCCGCCGGCAGCATCGACCGCGCCGCGGTCGCCGAACTCGATGCGATCGTGCACCTCGCCGGCGCCGGGATCGGCGACCACCGCTGGACCGCCGCCTACAAGCAGGTGCTGCTCGACAGCCGGGTCGCGGGGACCACGCTGTTGTCGACGACGCTCGCCGAGCTCGGCGCCGACGGACCCCAGGTGCTGTTGAGCGGCTCGGCGATCGGGTTCTACGGCGAGCGCGGTGACGAGCCGCTCGACGAGACGTCGGCCGGCGGGCACGGATTCCTGGCCGAGATCTGCCGCCAGTGGGAACACAGCACCGCCGCCGCCGAGGCCGCCGGGGTCCGGGTCGCCCATCTGCGCACGGGCATCGTGCTGAGCGCCGACGGCGGCGCCCTCGCCAAGATGCTGCCGCTGTTCAAGCTGGCACTCGGTGGGCGGTTCGGCAAGGGGACGCAATGGATGAGCTGGATCACGATCGACGACGAGGTGCGGGCGATCGAGCACCTGCTCACCAGCGAGGCCGCTGGAGCGGTCAACTTGACCGCTCCGCAACCGGTGCGCAACGCCGAGTTCGCCGCCACGCTCGCCAAGGTGCTCAAGCGGCCGGCGTGGCTGCCGGTGCCTTCGTTCGGGCCCAAGCTGCTGCTCGGTTCGCAGCTCGCCGACGCGCTGCTGTTCGACGGCCAGCGGGTGCTGCCACGGGTGCTCGAGGGGGACGGGTTCGCATTCCGCCACGCCGATCTCGACACCGGCCTGCGGGCCGCGCTCGGCCGCTGACCGGCGCCGCCCGGGTCGGCCCGCGCGAACTAGCATCGCGTCATGGCTCGCACCTCGACCGACGGCGTGCCGGAGTCGACCGATGTCCGCTGGCTCGACGGCCTCGAGATGGCGGCGTGGCTGGCATACATCGAGACCCAGGGTGACCTGATCGCGGCGCTCGACCGCGATCTCGCACCCGCCGGGTTGTCGTTGGGCGATTATCAGGTGTTCGTCCACCTGTCGGGCGCCGAGGACCAGTCGATGCGGATGAGCGATCTCGCCGACGCGTTGCGCCTCTCGGCCAGCGGCCTCACGCGGCGCCTCGACGGGCTGGTGTGCGACGGGCTGGTCGAGCGCCGGCACTCCGACTCCGACCGTCGGGTGGTGTGGGCGGTGCTGTCCCCCGCCGGGCGGCAGCGCCTCGAGGCAGCGGCGCCGATCCACCTCGCCAGCGTGCGGCGCCACCTCGTCGACCGGCTCGACCGGTCCGACCTCGAGGCCCTGGCCCGCATCTTCGGCGCCATCCAAGCGGGCCTCGACCGCGACGAGGCCTGACCCGGCCGGCTGCTAGAAACGGTGACGTGACCGCACTGCCCGCCGGCTTCCGATGCCACGTCGCCAACATCGGCATCAAGAACGATTCCGACGACTTCGTCGTCATCGCCGCCGACCACCCGGTGGCGGCCGCCGGTGTGTTCACGCGCAGCCGGTTCGCGGGTCCGAGCGTCACGATCAGCCGGGCCAACCTCGCCGACCTGCAGGCCCGGGCGATGGTGGTCGTGTCCAAGAACGCCAACGTCGCCAACGGCCCGGCGGGCCACGCCGACGCCGAGGCGCTGATCGAGGGGGTCGCCGCCCGGCTGGGGTGCTCGCCGGGCGACGTGGTCGTCGCCTCGACCGGGGTGATCGGCCGCCGCTACCCGATGTCGCGGGTGCACGCCGGGGTCGCCGCCCTGCCCGAGCGCCCCTCGGGAACGTCGGCCGACGACGCGGCGCGCGGCATCATGACCACCGACACCGTGCCCAAGGTCGCCGACTCCCCGATCGCCGGCAGCCCGGCCCGGGTGGTCGGCATCGCCAAGGGGGTCGGCATGATCGAGCCCGACATGGCCACCATGATCGCCGTCGTGCTCACCGACGCCGAGGTCGCGCCGGGCGACCTCGACCGGATCTTCCGGCGGGTCGTCGACCGCACCTTCAACTGCGTCAGCATCGACACCGACACCTCCACCAGCGACACCGCGGTGATCATGGCCAGCGGGGCGGCCGGGCCGGTCGAGCCGGTGGCGCTCGAGCTGGCGATCGGCGAGGTGTGCCTGGCGTTGACCAAGATGATCGCCCGCGACGGCGAGGGTGCCGAGACGCTGATCGAGGTCACCGTCGACCGGGCCCGCGACACGGCCCAGGCCAAGCGGGTCGCCAAGTCGATCGTCAACTCGCCGCTCGTCAAGACCGCCGTGCACGGCGCCGACCCGAACTGGGGGCGGGTGGCGATGGCGGTCGGCAAGTGCAGCGACGACGTCGACATCGACGCCGATCGGGTCGTGATCCGCTTCGGGCCGACCGAGGTGTACCCGGTGGCGGTCGACGAGACCGGCCTGGCGGCGCTGGCGCGGTACATGAGCGGCGACCACGTGGTGATCCACGTCAGCCTCGAAACCGGCGAGGCGACGGCCACCGTGTGGGGCTGCGACCTGACCGACGGCTACGTGCGCATCAACGCCGACTACACGACGTGACCGGGTGACCCGACCGAGTCGGGTCCGGAGCGAGCCTCGGGATCAGATCGACTCGGCGGGCATGAACCCCGTCACATCCACGATCAGATGGGTCGACTGCGACGAGAACACACAGATCCGACCCCCCGACCCCAACGGGATGATCGCCCCGTTCGCGATCACCTCACCCGCCGCGAAATTCACACTCGACGCCAACGGCCGCGGCGACCCACACGGATACAACGTCACATACCCACCACCATCAGGGCCCACCACCGCCACATTCACCACCGCAGCCGCCGCATTCGACGGCACACCACCACGACCA
>DATCZG010000082.1:0-85469 GCA_036526035.1 Ilumatobacter sp.
TGTCCAACTCGTCGCGCACGAACCGGGTCGGGTGGCCCTGCGGCGACACCCCGGTCGCCCACAGGTCGGCCACCGACTCCTCCAGCGGTGTCATCCCCGGCAAGGCCGGCGGGCGCTCACCGGTGACGATCCCGGGCAGTCGACCGGGGCGGGATTGTGACACCGCCCCGACCGCCCACAGCGCTTGGCGGCGCTCCAGCCCGAAGCACTCGCCGAACACATCGGCGGTCGCCATCGCCTCGAGATGGGCCAGCGTGAGCGCCGGAACCCTGCGCACGAGATCCTCCGGCGAGCCGTACGGACCGTGTTCGAGGCGCTCCCGCTCAACGTGTTCGGCCAGCTCGGAGCCGATCCCGCGCACCGAGCCGATGCCGAGCCGCACCGACTCGCCCTCGTCTTCCAGCGTGGCGCCTGCCAGCGAGGCGTTGAGATCGGGGGTGCGCACCGACACGCCGTGCCGGCGAGCATCCTGCACCAGGGTGTGCGGCGACCAGAACCCCATCGGCTGGGCATTGATCAGGGCGGCGCAGAACGCCGCCGGCTCGTGGAACTTGATCCACGACGAGGCGTACACCAGATAGGCGAAGCTGACCGAGTGCGACTCGGGGAAGCCGTAGTTGGCGAAGGCGCTCATCTTCATGAAGATCTCCTCGGCCACGTCGCCGGTGATGCCGCGCTCGGCCATACCTGCGAACAGACGCTGCTTGAGGTTCTCCATCCGCGCCGCCGATCGCTTCGACCCCATCGCCTGGCGCAGCTCGTCGGACTCGGACGGGGTGAAGCCGGCGACGTCGATCGCCATCTGCATCAGCTGCTCCTGGAACAGCGGAACCCCGAGCGTCTTGCCGAGCGAGTTCTCGAGCAGCGGGTGCAGATAGGTGACCGGTTCTTGCCCATTGCGGCGCCGGATGTACGGATGCACCGACCCGCCCTGGATCGGGCCGGGGCGGATCAGTGCCACCTCGACCACCAGGTCGTAGAAGCGCCGCGGTTTGAGCCGCGGCAACGTGGCCATCTGGGCCCGCGACTCGATCTGGAACACGCCGATCGTGTCGGCCCGGCACAACATCGCGTAGACGTCGTCCTCCTGCGGGATCGTGGCCAGGTCGACCTCGTAGCCGCGGTGCTCACGGATCAGGTCGACGGCGTAGTGCAGGGCGCTCAACATGCCGAGCCCGAGCAGGTCGAACTTCACCAACCCGGCGTTGGCGCAGTCGTCCTTGTCCCATTGCAGCACCGAACGCTGGTTCATCCGGCCCCACTCGACCGGGCACACCTCGATCACGGGACGGTCACAGATCACCATCCCACCGGAATGGATGCCGAGGTGCCGGGGAGCGTCCTCGATCTGGGCGGCCAGCTCGAGCACGTCGGTCGGAATCGTGCACTCGGGCTGGGCAGCGGTGGCGGCGATGCCACCCCATCCGTCGACCTGCTTGGCGTAGGCGTCCTGCTGGCCGGTGGAGTGACCGAGCGCCTTGGCCATGTCGCGGATCGACGAGCGGGCGCGGTACGTGATCACGTTGGCGACCTGGGCGGTGTGGTGGCGTCCGTAGCGCTGGTACACGTACTGGATCACCTCCTCGCGCCGGTCGCTCTCGATGTCGATGTCGATGTCGGGCGGGCCGTCACGTTCGGTCGACAAGAACCGCTCGAACAACAGCCCGAGCGACACGGCGTCGGCCTTGGTGATGCCGAGCGCGTAACAGACCGCCGAGTTGGCGGCGCTGCCGCGGCCCTGGCAGAAGATGTCGGAGCGACGGCAGAACTCGACGAGGTCCCAGACCACCAGGAAGTAGCCGGGGAAACCGAGCTGCTCGATGATCGCCAGTTCGCGGTCGATCGTGCGCCACGCCCGCGCCCGCAGCGACAGGTCGTCGCCGACCATCCCGTTGGCGGCCGAGGCTGGCACCGGACGGTCGCCGTACATGCGCCGGCCACCCTGCTCGGTGAGGCGGCGCAGGAACTGCATCTCGCTCAGCCCGTCGGGGCACGGGAACGGGGGCAGGTCGGGTGCCACCAACGACAGGTCGAACGCCGCGGCGCGGCCGATCTCGCCGGCGAGCTCGACCACCCCCGGGTAGCGGGCGAACCGGCGCGCCTGTTCGGCACCCGAGCGCAGGTGGGCGCCCGACGCCGCCGGCAGCCACGGGTCGAGTTCGTCGAGGCTGCGCCGGGCCCGCACCGCGGCGATCGCCATGGCGAGCTTGCGCTGAGCCGGGGTGGCGTAGTGCACGTTGTTGGTGGCGACGCACTCGACACCGACCCGATGGGCGATCTCGACGAGGGCGTCGTTGCGGGCCGAGTCGAGCGGGTCGCCGTGGTCCCACAGTTCGACGAGCACCCGGTCGCGCCCGAACGCACTCACCAGCCGTTCGACCTCGCGGCGGGCGGCGGCCGGGCCCTCGTCGAACAGCGCCCGGTTCACCGCCGCCTTGCGGCACCCGGTGAGCACCCAGCTGACACCGACGACCGCGTC
The DNA here is from genome assembly GCA_036526035.1 of Ilumatobacter sp. Taxonomy (GTDB): domain Bacteria; phylum Actinomycetota; class Acidimicrobiia; order Acidimicrobiales; family Ilumatobacteraceae; genus Ilumatobacter. The sequence continues at coordinate 2,480 of DATCZG010000082.1, forward strand.
GGCGACGTCGGCGAACGTGAACTGCGGCGCCCCCTTCTCGCCGGCGAGGTGCCCGAGGCTCAGCGCCCTCGCCAGGCGGGCGTACCCGGTGGGCCCGTCGGCCAACACCAGCAGATGACGGCCCGCCGGGTCGGGGGCGTGCGCGTCGGGCAGCCGCCCGGTGTCGACCTGGAACCGCGTGTCGTCCTCGGCGCGGGCGGCGCGGTGATCGTCGGCCAGACCGGCGGTGAGGGTGATCTCGGCCCCGAACACGGTGGGCAGCCCGACCGCCCGGGCCGCCTCGGCGAACCGGACCACGCCGTAGAAACCGTCGTGGTCGGTGAGCGCCAACGCCTCGAGCCCCAACCGGGCGGCCTCGGTGGCCAGTTCCTCCGGGTGGGCCGCACCGTCGAGGAACGAATAGTTCGAGTGGCAGTGCAACTCGGCGTACGGCACGGCGCCCGACACCCGGGTGACGCCGGGCTGGAACGGTTGCCGCTTGCGCCCCCACGCCGGGCTGTCGCCACCGGCATTCCACGACGGGCTGGCCGGTGCGCGCCCGTCACGCCCGCGCCGCCCCGAGAGGGTGGCCTCCAGCTCGCTCCAGGTCCACGCCGGATTGTTGAACCCCATCCACGCCAGTATCGAACAGGTGTTCGGTCGCGCGCAAGTCGCCGTCGGGTCGGTGCCGGGCCGGGCGTTCAGGCCGTCATGGCACCGTCGACCACGAGTTCGTGGCCGCTGCAGTACGACGACTCGTCGGACGCCAGGAACAGCACCACCGCGGCGACCTCGTCGGCGGATGCGGTGCGGCCCATCGGGATCCGTTGCGTGATCAGCGGCACCCGGTCGCCGAACTCGTCGAGCATCGCGGTCTCGATGATGCCGGGATGCACCGAGTTGACCCGCACGCCGTGCGGGGCGAGCTCGACCGCCGCCGACTTCGTCATCCCCCGCACCGCCCATTTCGACGCCGAGTAGGCGAAGGCGATCGCCGCGCTCGCCATCCCGGCGACCGAGGAGATGTTGACGATGCTGCCGGATCCGGCCGCTTTCATCAGGCCACCCACCTCGCGCAGGCCGAGGAACACACCGGTCTGGTTGACGGCGATCATGCGCTCCCACGCCTCGGTCGACGTCTCGGTCAACGAGGCGACCTGGAAGATGCCGGCGTTGTTGACCAGCACGTCGATGCGGCCCTGCGCCGCCACGACGGCGGCCACGACGGCCGCCCAATCGGCGTCGCGTGTCACGTCGTGGTGCAGGAACGTCACGGCGTCACCGAGGCGGGCCGCGGTGGCCGCACCGACGTCGTCGAGCACGTCGGTGATGTAGACCGTCGCCCCCTCTCGCGCGAACAGCGCCGCCTCGGCGGCGCCCTGCCCACGCGCTCCCCCGGTGATCAGCGCGACCTTGCCGTCGAGTCGTCCCATCACCGCAACCTAGTACTCAGAATCGGCCCGACAGGCTGCGCAGCAGCGCCTTCAGCCGGTCGTCGCCGGCACGTTCGACCGCCGCCGGCCATTCGAACCAGGCGATCTCCTGGCTCTCGCCCTCGGGCGGGTCGGGGTCGGCGTCCCCGCCGTGCAGCACGTAGCGCAGGTCGAGGTGGGTGTGGCCGCGCCCGCCGGGGTGGACGTCGACGTGCGCCAACTGCGGCACACCGCCGCCGTCGAGGTCGGCGAACGCCACCTCGAGACCGGTCTCCTCGCGCGCCTCGCGCCGGGCTGCGTCCCACGGCGTCTCGCCCGGGTCGACATGACCGCCGGGCTGCAACCAGAACCCCAGCCGCTTGTGGCGCAGCAACACCACCCCACGGGGGCCCACCACGATCGCCGAGCCGGTGACGTGCACCGGGTCGAGCCGCTGATCGAACGGGTCGGCGAGCCGGTCGAACTCGGCCAGGAAGGTGGCGATCCCGACCCGCTCGGCGGTGTCGATCGGCTCGCGTTCGACGACCGAACGCCGCACGACCCGGTGGTGATCGATCGGCATCGCGACACCGTACCCACACCCGTACCCACACCCGGCGTCAGGAAATTCCGACATCGCACTTGAGTTGCGGCTGCGAACGGCCGATACGAGATCACGGCTCCACAGCTGGACAGACACCCATGGCAATGACCACCCAATTCTCTCCCCGAGTGCTGCTCGCCATCGACGATCTCGGCCTGCGACGCACCAACGAGGCCGGCCTGCGCGCCGCGGGTTTCTCGGTGAGCGCCCCCGGCGACGCCCTTGCGGCCAGCATCCTCGCCGAGTCGTTCTCACCCGACATCTTGGTGATCGACACCCTGATGCAGGACGCCAACGCCCGCCCGCTCTACCACCGGCTCCGCAACGACATCGACAGCTACGTGCTGTGCATCGAGTCGGCGGGGCGCGATCGGGCCAGGGTCGAACTGCTGCGATCCGGCGCCGACGACGCCGTGTCGCTGCCCGTGACACCCGACGAGATCGTCGCCCGGTGCCACGCCCTGTTGCGGCGGCCCCGGCAGGTCCGCAACGACTGGGAGAGCGTCCAGTCGGCCGTGGTGACGCTGGGGCCGCTCACGGTCGACAGCGGCCGCCACGAGATCCGTCTCCACGACACCGAGGTGGCGGCGACCCGGATCGAGTTCTCGCTGCTCGAGCACCTGTGCCGCCGGCCGACCGAGGTCGCGTCGCGCTCGGATCTGCTCGAGTCGGTGTGGGGGCCCAACTGGGTGGGTGACACCCATGTCGTCGACGTGCACCTGTCGAACCTGCGTCGCAAGCTCGACCAGGTGTCGTCCGACCTGCGCGTGATCCACACGGTGCGGGGGGTCGGGTTCCGGATCAGCAACGAGGTGCTCGACGCCGCCGAGGCCGCCGCATGGCACCTTCGGACGCCGGCCGACCGGGCGCCCCTCGAACAGCTCGACGTCGGCGCCTGACCGGGCCGACCGGCCGAGCCCGCTACGAATAGGTGGCGAGGATCGACCAGGTGCGTTGCTCGACGCCCACCAGGTGTGCGACCCCGTGCTCGGTGACCACCTGGAACCGCGCCACCCGGCGCGACCGGCCCGACGACCACCAACGCTGCTCGATCGGCCACGGACCCGCCCAGGCGATCACCCGCTGACGCTGCGACCCGACGACGAGCACGCCCGGCGGCGCGCTGATCTCGCCCCGCCCGCTGACCTCGACCGGGCGGCCGGCGCCGTCGAGCAGTTCGACGGCGACCGAGTGCTCGGGCACCACCGCCGGCGCCGGTGCCGGCAGGGCGCCCGGCCACGGCCCGTCGCCGCGGTCGAGCCGGTCGGCGGCCTGGTCGAGATCGACCGAGGTGGCCGGCACCCATCGGTAGCGCTCGGCCGGCAGGCGCCCACCCGCCCAGGTGGGCACCGCGACCGCCCGGTCGCCGGCCAGCCCGCTGAGCCGCACGATCGCCCGTGCCGCGTCGTGATCGGCCTGCGAACGCCCGCCCCACAACCCGGCCTGCACGCCGTCGTCGCCGCGCAGCTCGTCGGGCACCAGGCGCAGGAGGGCGACGCCGCCGCTCAACCCGCCGGGGCGTGACGCCCAGCCCTCGAGCTGCCACCGCACCCGCTCGACCATCGCGGGCGCTGACAGGCCCTGGTCGCGATACCAGGCCCGCTCGCTGCGCTCACCGTGCTCGGTCTCGACGATCACCACCAGCCGCACGCAGACCCGGCCGTCGGCCGCCAACTCGGCCGCCAGCTGATCGGCCAGCCGCTTGGCCACGAACACCACCGTGTCGAGCTGCTCGACGGGCTCGAGGAACGGGTGCTCGACCCACCACTCCGGTGGCGGGTCGACCGCCGTGGACGGGCGGACGTCATGGCCACCGGCCAGCCGGTGGGCGTGCAACCCCTCGGCGCCGAACCGCGCCGACACGTCACCGGGGCCGAGCGCCGCCAGGCCGCCCAGCGTGTCGAGGCCCAGCCGGACGAACAGGTCGACCAGTTCGGCGGAGGCCTCGTCGAGCTCGCGCAGCCACGCCACCGGCAAGCCGGCGAGGAAGCCCGGTGAGCCACCCGGCGGCACCACCAGCACCCCGGCGGGGAACCGGGCGGCGCGGCGGGCGGCGATCGCCGAAGCGGTGCGACCGTCGGCGACGCCGATCGTCACGGCGACCGTCGGGCCCGGCACCTCGGAGGCGATCGCGTCGTGCACCGCGCCCACCAGCCGTTCGGCGACCGCCTGCTCACCCCCGAAGTACCGCGCCGGGCCGCGAGCCGCCAGACACAGCCACCCGGGCTCGACCACCTCGAGCTTGGGCGCGACGTCGGCGACCGCCCGGACGACCGCCTCGAAACGGCGGGCGTCGCGGTCGGGGTCGTGGTCGACGATCGTCAACTCGGGGCACGCCCCCTGGGCCGCGCGCCGGCGGGCCCCCACCCGTACCCCGGCGGCCGCGGCGGCCGCGGTACGGGCCGTGACCCGGTTGGCGCGGACGACCGCCGCCGGCAGGTGGGCCGGAACCCGGGCCGCGACCACCGGCCACTCGGGGCACCACACGGTGATCAGTCTTGGCGGCGTCCACATCTCAACCGACCCGGGTCGCCACGGTGCCACCGTGGTCGTCGGACCGCGCCGCGCCGACCGGACCGCGGTCGGCGAACGAGACGCGGCCGTCGGGACCCGGCAGCCAGAGTTCGCGCTCGGCGGGGCGCGGCAGGCGCCGGCCCCCTGCGGTGACCGTGACCCGCCGGGCGATCAGGTGCCCGCTGCCCTGCCCCAACCCGTGCCACACCGGGGCGGAGGTGCCGAACGCGACGTCGCACGACAGCCCGGTCGATGTCGGGCCGATCGCGATCAGCACCGCACCGCGCGCCTGGAGCCGGGTGCGCACCCGGCGCGCCGCCCGCTCGGCGTCGGCCGGCGGGTGGGTGATCACGATGTCGAACCCGTCGGCGGCAGCGGCGACCCGTTCGGCCCACTCGTCGGCCCGGCCGGTGGTGTCGACCCTGACCAGGCGGGCGAGCGGGACGCCGAACTCGCCGGCGGCTTCGACCCCCAGCATCGGCACACCGACCGCGGCCATCCACGAGCCGACCGTGGCCGGGCGGGCCACCAGTGCCAGCGCCACCGACAGCGCCGCCGGGCCGGTGCACCCGACCACCCACCCGCGCCGCAAACCGCCGTCGGGCAACAGGTGGGCGAACGTCTCGTCGACCGGGAGGCAGCGGTCGCGAGCCGGCGTGAGGGCGGCGAGCGAGGAGGTCACCCGTCCAGGTTATCGAACAGGTGTTCGATTGGCCAGAGGTGGACGCACCCCCGGCACCGGCGTCTCAGCCGCCGTGGGTGGCCTTCCAATTCTCGCGCGCCGCCCGGCTGCGCTCGAGCAGATGGGCCGGAACCCGCTTGGCCGCCTCCGACAGCTCGGCCTCGCCGCTGCCACCGGCGGCGGGCACCGCAGCGGGCTCCTCGGGCTGGAGGTCTTCGAACGCCGGCGGCTCGACCCCCGGCTTCCAGTACTGGTACATGTCGCGGACCACGTCGGCGAGCCCGCTGGCGTCGAAGCCCTTGGCGACGTCGACGGTGACCATGTTGGAGTACACGTGCACCGACGTGACCCTGCCGGTGGCGAACAGCAGGCGGGCCAGCACCGAAGCCGGCTTCGGCCCGACCGCGTCGACCGGCGACGCGAACCGCTCGTGTCCCATACCCGACAGCGAGCGATTGAGCTCGAAGCGCACCACACCGGGGGTGGTACTCGGCTTCTCGACGACTCCGACCAGCTGACCCATAGTGACGCCACGCTAGCGCCCCGTCGCCACCGGCTCCCAGCGGCCGGCACGTCGCACCGGCCGGCACGTCGCACCGGCCGGCACGTCTCGCGGACCGGGATGCTCCGTTAGTGTGCCGGTGTGGTTCTCAGGCGGGTCATCGGGGCCGTGCACAACCCGGCGCAACTCGTGCTCGGCGCATTCGTCCTGTTGATCCTCGTGGGCACGTTGCTGCTCAGCCTGCCCTTCGCCGTCGACTCGGGCCTGCCCCGCCAGGACTTCATCGACTCGCTGTTCTGGGCCACCTCCGCCACCACCGTCACCGGGCTCGGCACGGTCGACGTCTCGACGTTCTCGCTGTTCGGCGAGTTGGTGCTGCTGGCGCTGATCCAGCTCGGCGGGTTCGGCATCATGACGATCGGCTCGGTGCTCGCGCTCGTGGCGTCGCGGCGCCTCGGTCTGCGCCAGCGCATGCTGGCCCAGGCCGAGATCGGCGCCGTCGACATCGGGGAGCTGCGCTACCTGATCGCCGCGATCGCCAAGATCACGATCCTGGTCGAGGCGTCGATCGCGGTCATCTTGTTCGTCCACCTCGCGATCGACGGGGAGGGTTCGACCGGGCGGGCCGCGTACAGCGCCGTCTTCCACGCCGTCTCGGGCTTCAACAACGCCGGCATCTCGCTGTACTCCGACAGCCTGATGCGCTTCGCCGGCGACCCGCTCGTGGTGTTCCCGATCTCGGCCGCGTTCGTGATCGGCGGGCTCGGGTTCCCGATCCTGGTCGAGTTCCGCAAGCGGGTACCGCCCCGCAAGTGGAGCCTGCACACCCGCATCACCCTCAGCGCCACCGCGTTCCTGCTCGTCGCCGCACCGGTGCTGGTGCTCGTGTTCGAGTGGACCAACTCGCGCACGCTGGGACCGATGGGCGTATGGGACAAGGTGCAGGCCGCCTGGTTCCAGGGCGTCACCCCGCGCACCGCCGGCTTCAACACGATCGACATCGGCGCCCAGCGCGAACCGACCCTGAACATCATGACCGGGCTGATGTTCATCGGGGCCGGCCCCGCATCGACCAGCGGCGGCATCAAGGTCACCACGTTCGCCGTGCTCGGGTTCGCGATGTGGTCGGAGGTCCGCGGCGACACCGACATCAACGTCTTCAACCGGCGGCTGCCGGTGCAGGTGGTGCGCCAGGCGATGACCGTCGCGCTGCTGTCGGTCGGCACCGTGTTCGCCGGGGCGATCGCCCTCACCGCGGTCTCACCGTTCAGCTTCACCCAGACGCTGTTCGAGACGACGTCGGCGTTCGGCACGGTCGGGCTGTCGACCGGCATCACCAACGCCCTGCCGGTGTTCGGCCAGGTGCTGCTGGTGCTGATCATGCTCACCGGCCGTATCGGCCCCGTCACGTTCGTGACCGCGCTTGCGCTACGCCAGCGCCGACGCGCCTACCGTTTCCCCGAGGAACGACCGATCATCGGCTGATCGGATCGAAGGAGCACAGATGTCCGACAAGATCATCCACAGCATGCTGACCGGGCTCACGTCCGATCGGATCGAACATCGCGGCGAGATCATCGTGATCGGTCTCGGCCGGTTCGGGTCGTCGCTGGCGCGTACCCTGACCGAGCTGGGCTACGAGGTGCTCGGGGTCGACTCGAGCGAGGACAAGGTGCAAGAGCACGCCGGCATGCTCACCCACGTGGTGCAGGCCGACAGCACCAGCGAGCGGGCGTTGCGCCAGATCGGTGCCGCCGACGCGGTCACCGCCGTCGTGTGCATCGGCACCGGCGTCGAGGCCAGCGTGCTCACCACGACCGCCCTCGTCGACCTCGGCGTGAAGAACATCTGGGCGAAGGCGATCACCGACTCGCACGGGCGCATCCTGCAGCGGGTCGGCGCCCACCACGTCGTGTTCCCCGAAGCCGAGATGGGCACCCGGGTCGCCCACCTCGTGACCGGACAGATGCTCGAGTTCCTGGCGCTCGACGACAACTTCGTGATCGCCGAACTGATCGCCCCCGACGAGCTCGTCGGGGTGCCGCTGGGCGAGTCGAACCTGCGGGCGACCTACAAGGTGACGGTGGTGTGCGTGAAGCCGTCGGACGGCCAGTTCACCTATGCCGACCGCGAGACGGTGCTGCGCAAGAGCGATCTGATCGTGATCGCCGGCCACCGCGCCGATGTCGAGCGGTTCACCGAGACCGACCGCTGACCGGTCACCGGCCCGCGGGCAGGTCGCGCCCTTCGAGTGCCGCCGCCAGCACCTCGGGGAACCGGTCGGGGGTGCAGGCCATCACGGCCGCGCCCAACGCCACCAGGTCGCCGGCGGCCGCCCGGTCGTGCACCGGGGCGCCCTCGTCGCTGAGCGCCAGGAGGCACACCACCGTCACCCCCGCCCGCACCAGATGGGCGACCCGCGACCGCATCGACTCGGCGTTGCCGCCCTCGAACAGGTCGCTGATCAGCACCAGCACCGTGTCGGCCGGGCGGGTGATCAGCCGGCCGCAGTAGCCGAGCGCCTCGGCGATGTCGGTGCCGCCCCCGAGCTGCACCCCGAACAGCACGTCGACCGGGTCGTGCAGCACCGCGGTGAGGTCGGTGACCGCGGTGTCGAACGCGACCAGCCGGGTCTGCAGCGCCGGGAGCCGGGCCAGCACCGCACCGAACAGCGAGGCGTAGACGACGCTGTCGGCCATCGACCCCGACTGGTCGACGGCGATCACGACCTCTTTGGCGAGGCTGCGTTGGCGCCGGCCGAAACCCACCAGGCGCTCGGGGATGACGGTGCCGTAGCGCGGCTGGTAGTGGCGCAGGTTGGCGTGCACCGTGCGCAGCCAGTCGATGTCGCCCGGGCGCGGCCGCCGCGACCGGCTGGCGCGCGCCAGCGCGCCGCGCACCGCGGCGGTGGTGCGATCGGTGAGCCGTCGCTCGAGGTCGGCGAGTACCCGGGCGATCACGAGGCGGGCCGTGGCGCGGGTCTCGTCGGGCAGCAGGTGGTTGAGTTCGACCAACAAGGTGACGAGGTGGATGTCGGGCTCGATCGACCCCAGCAGTTCGGGCTCGAGCAACAGCTGGTGCAGGTCGAGCCGTTCGATCGCGTCGCGCTGCATCACCTGCACCACCGGCGTCGGGAAGTAGGTGCGGATGTCGCCCAACCAGCGCGCCACCCGGGGCGCCGAGCGGCCGAGGCCGCCCGACTGGCCGCCGCCGGCACCGCCGCCCGCCCGGCCACCGTCGACGTCGTAGATCGCGGCCATCGCGGCGTCGATCCGCAGGTCGTCGCCGGCGAGGTCGATCGTCGTGCCGTCGGCATCGCCGCCGCCGAGCACCAGCCGCCAGCGCCGCAGCCGTTCGGCCTCGGACACCCGGGGCGCGACCGGGGCGCCGGGCCCGTTCACGGTGCGCCCCCGTGATGCTGGGGCAGGCCGAGCAGGTGGCGCACCGTGCGCAGCGCGGCGGCCACCCGGGCGTCGTCGGCGCCCGGTGCGAACCCGGTCAGCACCTCGCGTTCGCCGCCCGCCACGAGGCGGCCCAGCTGGCGGCGCTCGGCCGCCTCGAACGAACCGAACGTGCGGCGCAGCAACGGCACCGTCTCGTCGAACGCCTGCGGGGTGAGCGACGACAGCCAGCGGTCGACCACTGCTCGCAGCTCGGCGTCGTGCACCAGCACCGTTCCGCTGCCGGCGAGGAACCCCTCGACGAAGGCCGCCCCGGCGGCGGGCGGGGTACCCGCCGACAGGGCTCGCGACAGCCGCAGCTCGACCTGCCGGCCGGTCCACCGGCCGGCGTCGTGCAGGAGGCGGGTCGCCCGGCCGTGCACCCGACCGTGACCGGGGCCCTCGCTGAGCCGCTCGAGCACCTCGGGAAACCCCCGGCGGCGGGCCCGGTGGTCGACCAGCGCGAGCGCCTGGTGCACCGCGCCGAGGCGTTCGACCATCAGCGCCGCTGCGGCGTCGTCGAGCGAGGCGCACGCCGGCACCACGCCGGCGAGCAGCCGCACCACCAGACCGTCGAACACCGCGGCCACGGCGGCGACGTCGGTCGCCCGCACGTCGCCGTAGCGCTGGGCGTGGGCGAGCGGGCCGAGCGCCGCCATCAGCTGGCCGATGTCGGGATCGTTGGCGGCCCGGGTGGCGAGCTCGTGCACGATCGGGTCGACCGCCTCGACCAGCGCCGCCAGCAGCGCCAGGTCGAGCGCGCCGGCGATCTCGGCCAGGCCACCGGCGGTGCGCGCCCGCTCGACGAGCCGGTTGGTGGCGGCCTGCTCGACCGTGGTGCCGTACCCGGCGTGCTCGATGATGCGGATCGACCACTCGGGCCGCCACGCCAGGCGCCACGTCTCGCGAAACGTGCCGCTGCTGCCGCGGCCCGCCTCGAGCACACCCCACGGCACCCCGATCGCCGCGAGCTGGTGCAGCAGGTGCGACCGCCGCAACCCGTTCGGGGTGCGCAGGTCGAGCTCGACCTGCTCGTCGGCGGCGTCGGGGCGCAGCCGGGCGGAGCGTTGGCGGCGGGCGAGATCGCGCGCCAAGGGCACCTGGGGTGCGTCGTCGGGGACCGAACCGATCGCGCTGCCCACCACGAGCCGGTGACGCACCAGCGGCAGGCCACCCATCACCGTGTCGGCGGCGTCGAGCACCTCGGCGAGGCCGGGGCGCGGCCGGCCCCGCATCGTGGCGAGCGCGTCGGCCATGCGGGTGGCGGCGATCAGGTGGTCGGGCGAGGCCGGCAGGTCGGCGGCGCGCAGCACTCGGGCGGCACCGACGAAGAACCGGGCGACGCCGTCGGCGCCGGGGTGCCGGAACACGTGGTCGTACCAGCCCGGACTCGACACCCCCGCGCCGTACCCGCTGGCCGAGGCCAGCCGGGCGTGGGTCCACGGCACCCAGCTGACCGCCACCTTCACCTTGGGCAGGCCGCGCAGCGTGGCCCGGTCGGCGGTGGCCGTGGGGGCGCCGGCGGCGGTGACGTCGAGCGCCGGGACGTGCCAGGCACCGCAGACCACCGCCACGACCGCCCCGTCGGGTTGCAGCGCGGCCCGGATGCGCTTGCGCATGTGGGCCTCGCGGCGCTCCTCGGCGGCCGAGGGCACCGTGCCCGAGCGGACCGCCGCCATCGCCTCGGCGACCGCCCCGAACGCCGCCAACCCCTCGCCACGATGCTCGATCACGTCGTCCCACCAGCGTTCGGGGTCGGGTTCGCCGGCCGCCGCGGCGAGCCCGGCGAGCGGATCGAACGGGGCGTCGCCGTCGAGCAGCGAGCGGTCGTCGACGGTGGCCGCCAGCGTGTTGGCGATCGGCAGGTCGATCGCCTCGACGGGCACCCCGTGGCGGTTCGCCCAGGCGATCGCCTGCCATTCGGGGCTGAACGACGCGAGCGGGGCGAACAACGCCCGGTGCGGCTGGTCGACGACGTGGCCGAGCAGGGCGACGGGCGGCTCGAGCCGCCCGGACGGCGCACCGGCGGCCGCGGCGTCGCCGACCCATCCGAACGCGGCGGTGGTCTCGGCCGGTGACTCGACCAGCACGACGGTCGGCTGCAGCTCGTCGAGCGCACGGAGCACCGATCGCGCCGAACCGGGCCCGTGGTGCCGGATGCCCAGGAGGTGCAGTGCCATCGGTGTCGGCTCAGTCGAGGGCGCGGCAGGCCTCGTAGAGGTCGTCCCACCCGGCGCGGTCGGCGACGACCGCCTCGAGGTATTCGCGCCAGACGACGCCGTCGTGGACCGGGTCGCGCACGACGGCACCGACGATGCCCGCTGCGATGTCGTCGGCCGAGATGCGGCCCCCGCCGAAGTGGGTGGCCAGCGACAGGCCGTTGGTGATCACCGAGATCGCCTCGGCGGTGGACAGGGTGCCGCTGGGCACCTTGAGGCTGGTGCGCCCGTCGCCGGTGACCCCGTCGCGCAGTTCGCGGAACACGGTGACGACCCGTCGGATCTCGTCGGCGGCGGGGGCGATCGGGGGCAGCTGCAGCGCCGCCCCGAGCTCGTTGACCCGTTGGGCGACGATCGCGATCTCTTCGTCGGCGGTCTCGGGCAGCGGCAGCACGACCGTGTTGAAACGCCGGCGCAGCGCCGACGACAGGTCGTTGACGCCGCGGTCGCGGTCGTTGGCGGTGGCGATGACGTTGAACCCCCGGGTGGCGGCCACCTCGGAGTCGAGCTCGGGTACCGGCATCGACTTCTCGGACAGGGCGGTGACCAGCGCGTCTTGAACGTCGGACGGCATGCGGGTGAGCTCTTCGACGCGGGCGATCGACCCGAGCTGCATCGCCCGGTAGATCGGGCTGGGCACCAGGGCGGCCTCGCTGGGCCCCTCGGCGAGCAGCCGGGCGTAGTTCCAGCCGTAGCGCAGGGTTTCTTCGGTGGTGCCGGCCGTGCCCTGCACCAGCAACGTCGAGTTGCCGCTGATCGCCGCCGCCAGGTGTTCGCTGACCCACGTCTTGGCGGTGCCGGGGACACCGAGCAGCAGCAGGGCGCGATCGGTGGCCAGCGTGGCGACGGCGATCTCCATCAGGCGGCGACGCCCGACGTACTTGGGCACGATCACCGTGCCGTCGGGCAACGGCCCGCCGAGGAGGTAGTGCACCACCGCCCACGGCGACAGCCGCCAGTTGGGGGGCCGTTCGCGCTCGTCGGCGGCCGCCAGCGCGGCCAGCTCGGCGGCGTAGTGCACCTCGGCGTGGGGCCGCAGGATGTCGGTGGTGGAACCCATCGACCCAGAACTTAGCCAGGGGCTGTGGCGGTGGCCGCTGGCGATGCCCGCCGGCCGTGACGCCTACGCGGCCGGGGTGAGGCGCAGCAGCGGGATGCGGCGGCCCTGGGTGCGCTGCTGGTAGACGGCGTACCCGCCGTAGACGGCGACGGCCGCCTCCCACATGCGGTCGTACTCGTCGCCGTCGAGCTCTCTCGCCACGTAGTCGCCCGTGCGGCCCTTGGCGATCACGTGGCACTCGGGGTGGGCGACCAGGTTGTGGTACCACGCCGGGTGCTTGGTCGAGCCGCCGGCCGACGCCACCAAGATGATGTCGTCGCCGTCGGTGGCGTACACGAGCGCCGTCTCGCGGGCGGCCCCCGACCGGGCTCCGACGTGCTGCACCAGCAGGATCTGGCTGCCGGGGACCGACGAGAACCGGCCACCGGAGCGCTTGAGCAGCCACGGGTCGATCTTCGAGGTGACGTGGACGAAATACCAGGCGCCGGGGCGCGACGACGCGATCTTCTCGGCGAGGCTCAGGCGAGGAACGGGGGCGGACACCCGTGCGAGCCTAGCCGGTGGGTGCCGCCGGCGGCCCCCCGCCGGGCGGCTGCAGCTCGGTGAGCGCCCGGTGACGGAGGCGGGCCAGGTCGCCCAGCCCGGCCGCCAGCCCGGTCGCCAGCGCGTGCTCCGGGCTGCTCGAGCGGGCGACCCGGTCGAGCATCGACGCCGCGTCGGGCAGCACCTCGGGCCGGCACCGGGCGAGCAGGTTGACCAGCACCGCCCGGTGCGGCGGACCGAACTCGCCGGCGTCGAAGCCCTGCGCGAGGCGGCGCACGAACGTGTGGGCGTCGGCGGTGAGCAGGTTCGCCAACCCGGGCGACACGGGCAGCTCGGGCAGCTCGGCGGACGCCGTGGCCGCCGTGGTGCGGCGCGCCGGCGCGGCGAGCGAGGCGAGGTGGTCGATCAGCAGGTGGGCCGTGGCCCCGCCGGCGAGCACCACGCGGGCCCGGCGGACGGCGTCATTGCGGTGACGCTGCAGCAGCTCGACCAGCAGATCGGGCGGCACCCGCAGGCCCGACCGGGCGACGGTGAGCAGCCATTCGTCCTCGAGCAGCGGCCACGCCGCGACCACCTGGCGCCAGGTGGCGACAGCGGCCGGGGGGCACCAGGGCCGGTCGTCGGGCTCGGGCAGCTGCACGGGGACGGCGGGAGGGCCGGCGACGAAGGCCGCCCGGCGCGCCGCGGCGACCGCAGCCACCGCGGCGAGCATTCGCGCCGCATCGTCGGACCGCACGGCGTCGGCCACGAGGTCGGCGACCGGCCCCGGTGGCGGGGCCGGCGGTGGCCGCCGGTCGGTGCCCAGCAGCGCCGCGGTGACCAGCTCGCGCCAGTAGGTGTCGAGCGTCGGCGGGCCGACCACGGCGCTCACCCCGCTCCGACGAACGAGGCGTCGGCGAGCGGGCCGACGTCGAGCGCCCGGTCGGCGAGATGGACGGTGAGCAGGCGCACCCCCCACGGGGTCCACTCGACGGTGACGTCGGCCATCGCGTCGGGCGAGCCGGCGCAGGCCCCGAGCAGGGCGCCCAGGGCGCGATCGTCGCCCTGCAGCGGCACCGACCCGGTGGCGTCGGTCAGCACCCAGCGGCCCGAGCGCACCGACGCCGCGCCGCGCACCCTGGCCGGGTAGCGCTCGAGCCACGGTTCGGCGGCGACGACGGCGCCGATCGCGTCGCAGGCCTCGACGACGGTGCCGGCGGGCGGCGCCGTCGGCGGGGCGAGCGGCAACGGGTCGGCGAGGCGGCGGCCGGCGAGCGCCCGCAGCGCGCCCCCGGGGTAGCGGTGCAGCTCGGCGGGCACCACCGTGCCGACCGTGAACGAGTCGTCGAGACCCTGCCCGTAGGCGGCGAACGACAGCAGCAGCGCCCAGCGACCCGACCGGGTGCCCCACAGCCACACACGGCGCACCTCGATGCGATCCTCGCGGGTGTCGCTGCGGCCGGCGACGAACCACTCGTCGGTGTCGGGGGCCCCGTCGAGCACGTCGGCGTGGCGCACCTGCCACCCCGCCGCGACCGCCGCCGCGTCGGCGAGCGGGCCCGGCAGCCCCGGTAGCCGGCGGCCGGCCTGGGCGATCAGGTGCAGCAGGCCCAGCTCGGCGAGCACCTCGCCGTGCCAGTCGGGGCCGGCGCCGACCAGGCCGGCCAGCCGCCTGACCCGGTTGGCCAGCGCGCCGGCGCGCCCGTCGACCAACCGCGCCGCCAGGGCATCCCACGTCGCGTAGCGGGCCAGCGCCGGGTCGGCGAGGCCGGTGCGCAGGCGGTCTTCGAGCCAGCGGTCGAGCTCGGCCAGGGCCGCCACCATGCGCGCCACCCGCTCGTCGCGCGAATGGTCGAGCTGGTCGCGCCCGACCGGCGAGACGTCGTCGGCGGCCCGGTCGCGGGGCGGGACGGGCACCGGGTCGGACCCGGCCTGCGATGACCCGCCGGTGGCGCCGCCGGGTGCAACCGGGCGGCGGTCGCGCCCGGCGATCCACGCCGCGACGGGCGCGGGCCGGACCCCCTCGGGCACCCCGGCGCGCGCCCACAGCAGCAACAGCGCGAGGGCGTGCTTGCACGGGCGGCGGCGGCTGGGGCAACTGCACCGCCAGACCGCCTCGACGTGGTCGACGGCGGTGTCGTACGGCTCGGCACCCGAACCCCGCGACCGGCCCCACACCACCTGGTGGTCGGCGCCGAGCCCCGACCACCGCTGCGGGTCGGCGAGCGGTTCGGCGGCCGCCAGCGCGGCCGGGGTGGGCGCGACCGCGGCGACCTGTTCGGTCGTCCACATGTGATGCTCGCCGGCCGGACCCTCCACGCGTGCGACGTTAGCGAGCGGGTGTCCCAGCGGTTCGGCGCCGATACCGTCGGTGTCATGAGCGAACGAATCGTGTCGGTGTCCCGGGTCGTCAATGCCACGCCGGAGGTGATCTTCGACGTGCTGGCCGATCCGGCCCGCCACCACGAGATCGACGGGTCGGGCATGGTGCAAGGGGCGCGCGGCGCCGCCCGGCGTCTCTCGCTCGGCGCCAAGTTCGGGATGGACATGAAGATCGGGCCGCTCCCCTATCGCATCTCCAACACGGTCAAGGAGTTCGAGGAGAACCGGCTGATCGCCTGGGCGCACGCCGGCGGCCACCGCTGGCGCTATCAGCTCGAACCCATCAACGACGGCACGGCCACGAAGGTGACCGAGAGCTTCGACTGGTCCACCGCCCCGGCGCCGGCGCGCACGTTCATCGAGTTGATGGGGTACCCCCGCAAGCATCCCGCCAACATCGAGGCGACGCTCGAACGGCTCGCCGCCACCGTCGAGTCCTGACCGCCCGCCGCGATGGCCGCCGACGCCGTCCACTACTACTGGCGCCCGGGCTGCGGATTCTGCTCCCGGCTGCGGCGCGCCCTCGACGACGCCGGCATCGCGACGGTCGACCACAACATCTGGGAGAACCCCGCCGCCGCCGCGGTCGTGCGTTCGCACGCCGCCGGCAACGAGACCGTCCCCACCGTCGTGATCGGTGACGTCGGCCTGGTCAACCCCTCGCTCGCGGCGGTCGCCGGCACGCTGCAGCAGTCGGCGCCGCACCTGCTGCCGGCCGGGTTCGAGCCCCCGCAACCCGGTTGGCTGGGCCGCCTGCTCGGCACCTGAAGCCGGGTCAGCGACCGTCGCGGCGACACCTCGCGCAGGTGCCGTAGATGTCGACGGCGTGGTGCAGGGGCGTGAACCCGGCGGCCGCCGCGACGGTGTCGAAGGTGCGGTCCATCGCCGCCTCGACCCGCTCGGGCAGCGTGACGTCGACGACGGTGCCGCAGGTCTCGCAGATCAGGTGATGGTGGTGCTCGGTGAGGTGTTCGGCGAGCTCGAACAGCGCGTGGTCGCCGACGTGCACCAGTCGCCGCACGACGCCGGCATCGACCAGCACCGACAGGCTGCGGTAGGCCGAGCTCTGGGCGAGCGACTCGTCGGCCGCCAGTAGATCGGGCAACGTGATCGGTGCCCCGGCCGACACCAGGGCGTCGACGACCGCCCGGCGGTTGACCGTGTACTGCTGCTGGTGATCGGCGAGCCGAGCGGCGACCGAGCGGTGCAGGTCGGCGCCCGGGGATTCGACGCTCATCGCCCACCGGGCCGTTGGCCCGGGTCGGCCGGGTGTTCGTGCTCGTGCCGGTGGGCGTCGTGGTGGGGCACCAGCTCGGTGGCGTGCAGCTCGCGGTGATCGTGGCCGTGGTCGTCGACGACGATCGACAAGCCGTCGTCACGGATCAGCCGGCCGCCGAACGCCTCGGCGAGCAGGCTGGGCACCAGCACCTGCTCGGGCGGGCCGTCGGCCAGCACGCATCCGGCCATCAGCATCACCCGGTCGGCGCGGCGGGCCTCGGCGAGATGGTGCGTCGAGAACACCACGCTGCCCCCGCCGGCGGCGTGGTGGGCGATCACCTCGAGGATCCGCAGCTGGCTGGGCAGGTCGAGCCCGGTGATCGGCTCGTCGAGCAACAACAGGTCGGGGCGACCGGCGAGCGCCTGGGCGACCAGCACCCGCTGCTGCTGGCCGCCCGACAGCTCGCCGAACGACCGCCGCCGCAACCCGGCGACCTCGAGCTGCTCGGCAGCCCAGTCGATGCTGTCGCGGTCGTCGCGCCGCATCAACCCCAGCAGCCCGCGCCGCTGGTAGCGGCCCATCCGCAAGACCTCGTCGACCGACATCGGCATCCAACGGTGGTGGAGCCGGTGCTGGGTGACCATCGCCACCGTGGCGTTCACCCCCAACGTGCCCTCCTCGGGCTCGACCAGTCCGGCGATCAGCGACAGCATCGTGGTCTTGCCGCTGCCGTTCGAACCGACGAGGGCGAGGACCACCCCACCGGCGAGCTCGAACGACGTCGGGGCGAGCGCCACCACCGATCCGTAGTGCACGCAGACCTCGTCGGCGGTGACGAGGCGCTCGGTGCCGGGAGTGGGGCGCGCCGTTGTCATGAGAGTGATTCTCACTCTAGCCTGTTGAGAATGGTTCTCAACACTCGCTCCCTCGCCGCGATCGTGGCCCTCGGGAGCGCGCTGGTGGCGTGCGGCGGCGAGCCGGCCCCCGCGGGGTCGGCAGCGCTGGTCGCCACCACCGGCATCTGGGCCGACGTCGCTTCCCGCGTCGCCTGTCGGGACGGCGGCGATCCGGCCGTGGTGCCGGCCCTGATCCCGGACGGTGCCGACCCGCACACGTTCGAGCCGTCGCTGCGCGACCGCCGGACGCTCGAGCACGCCATGGTCGTGATCGCCAACGGCGCCGGGCTCGAGGGCGCCACGGCCGACCTGCTCGGCGCCGCCCGGCGCTCGGGCACCCGGGTGGTCGAGCTGGCCGACGTGGTCGGCACGATCGACGGCGACCCGCACGTGTGGCAGGACCCCACCGTGGTCGCCGCCGCCCTCGACGCGATCGCCGACGCCGCCGTGGCGGCCGGCGGTGACGCCGCCGCGATCGCCGCCTGCACCGCCGACTACCGGGCGCAGTTGGTGGCGCTCGACGCCGACATCGCGGCGATGATCGCGGCGATCCCCGCCGAACGGCGCACCCTGGTGACCAGCCACGACTCGCTCGCCTACTTCGCCCGCCGCTACGGCCTCGAGATCGTCGGCACCGTGATCCCGGCCACCAACACGCTCGCCGAGTCGAGCGCCGCCCAGCTCGCCGCGCTGGCCGACGTGATCGCCGACCGCGGCGTGCCGGCGGTGTTCACCGACCGGTTCGAGTCGAGCACCGAGGCCGAGGCGCTCGCGAACCGGCTCGGCGTGCGGGTCGTGCCGCTCGTGACCGATGCCCTCACCGACGAGCCGGGCGGCGAGACCTATCTCGCCATGATGCGATCGAACGCGGCCGCGATCTCCGGGGCGCTGGCGCCGTGAACTGGCTGGTGCGCCCCGTCGACTGGTGGATCACGCCGTTCGCCGACAACCCGTTCCTGCGCGACGCGCTCTGGGCGGCGCTGTTGAGCGTGGTGTGCACCAGCGTGATCGGCACGTGGGTGGTGTTGCGCGGGCTGAGCTTCCTCGGCGACGCGCTGGCCCACGGCGTGCTGCCCGGCATCGCGGTGGCGTTCGTGATCGGCGGCGACACCACCGTCGGCGCGCTCGTCGCGTCGTTGGCGATGGTGGGTGGTGTGCAGGTGATCCGCACCGCCTCCCCGCTGCCCGACGACGCGTCGATCGGGGTGCTGTTCGTCGGCTTCCTGGCGCTGGCCGTCGTGGTGATGTCGGCCCAGCGCGGCGGCGGTGCCGGCGACCTGACCCGCTTCCTGTTCGGCTCGATCAACGCCGTCGACACCGCCGACCTGCGGGCGCTGCTCGGAGTCGCGGTGGTCACCGTCGGCGCGGTCGTCGTGCTGCACCGCGCCCTCGTCGTCAGCACGTTCGACCCCACCCAGGCGAAACTGATCGGGTTCCGCCCCCAACTCACGCACTTCGCGCTGCTGGTGCTGCTCGCCCTGTCGATCGTGGCGTCGTTCGAGACGGTCGGCAGCCTGCTGGTGTTCGCCTTCCTCGTCGCTCCCCCGGCGACCGCGTCGCTGATCGTGCGGCGCGTGCCGCTGATGATGGTCACCGCCGTCGCGATCGGCGCCGCCTGCGCCGTGGTCGGGCTGCTCGTGAGCTACCACCACGCCACGGCGACCGGCGCCACGATGGCGTTGGTGACCGTGACGGTGTTCCTGGTCGCGCTGCTCGGCCGCCATCTGGCCGGTCTCGTGCGGCGCTGAGCGCCGCCGACCGCCCCTGCCGAGTCTGCCCGACGGCGGCCGCACACCCCGCCGGCCCGGCGCACCGGCGGCACGACTCGGCGGGCGTTGTGGCTACTGTCGGCACATGGCAGACGCGCGCCTCGCCGGAACCCAGATCGCCGACTCGGTGATCGATCTGTTCGGGGGCACCCCGCTGGTTCGGATGAAGCGGCTCATGGAGGAGCGCCGGCTCCCCGCCGTGTTGGCGATGAAGATGGAGACCACGAACCCCGGCGGATCCTCGAAGGACCGGCCGGCGCTCGAGATGATCCTCGCCGCCGAGCGCGACGGCCTGCTGCAGCCCGGCGGCACCATCGTCGAGCCCACGAGCGGCAACACCGGCGTCGGTCTCGCCATCGTGGCGGCCCAGCGCGGCTACCGCTGCGTGTTCGTGATGACCGACAAGGTGGCGCCCGAGAAGATCGCGCTGCTCCAGGCCTACGGCGCCGAGGTCGTGGTGTGCCCGGTCGCCGTGGCGCCCGACGACGAGCGCAGCTACTACAAGGTCGCCGAGCGGCTCACCGTCGAACGCGGTGCGTTCCGGCCGAACCAGTACGCCAACCCCAACAACCCGCTCGCCCACTACAAGACCACCGGCCCCGAGCTGTGGCAGCAGACCGCGGGGCGGATCACCCACTTCGTGGCCGGCGCCGGCACGTGCGGCTCGATCACCGGCACCGCCCGGTACCTCAAGGAACAGAATCCCGACATCAAGATCATCGCCGCCGACCCGGAGGGGTCGGTGTTCTCCGGCGGTTCCGGGCGCCCGTACCTCGTCGAGGGGGTCGGGGAGGACTTCTTCCCGGCGGCGTGGAGCCCCGAGCTCTACGACGAGACGATCGCGATCAGCGACGCCGAGAGCTTCCGGATGGCCCGCTACGTCAGCCAGGTCGAGGGCATCTTGATCGGCGGGTCGGGCGGCATGGCCGTCGCCGCCGCGATCCAGGTCGCCGAGCGGGCCGGCCCCGACGACATCGTCGTCGTGTTCAACCCCGATTCGGGGCGCGGCTACCTGTCGCGGGTGTTCGACGACGACTGGATGGCGAACTACGGGTTCCTCACCGAATGCGACCAGTGCGTCGGCTCGGTGCTCGAGACCCGCAGCCCCACCCTCGACAGCCTGCTCTACGTCAACCCCGGCGAGACGGTGCGGGTGGCGATCGAGCGGATGCGGGCCCACGGCGTGAGCCAGCTGCCGGTCTGCAAGAACACACCGCCGTTCGCGGCGGCCGAGGTGAGCGGTTCGGTCGACGAGCTCGAGCTGATGGAGGCGATCGCCGCCGACGGCACCGTGCTCGACGCGGTCGTCGAGGACGTGATGGGCAAGCGACTGCCCACGATCGGCGTCGGCCAGAAGCTCGAGCGGGCGATCGAGATGTTGCACACCGCGCCGGCGCTGCTGGTGCTGAGCGGCGGGCGGCCGCTCAGCGTGCTCACCCGCACCGACATCCTCAGCTACTTCGACGCCCAGGCCTCGCCCTGAGCGCCACCGGAAGGACCCCCATGGGCGACGAGCAACAACAACAGGGGTGGGCGTTCGAGACGCGCGCCATCCACGCCGGCCAGGCGCCCGACGCCGCCAGCGGTGCGGTCGTGCCGCCGATCTCGTTGTCGACGACGTTCGCCCAGAGCGAGGTCGGCGTGCACCTCGGGTACGAGTACTCGCGGTCGGGCAACCCGACCCGCACCGCGCTCGAGACCCAGCTCGCGTCGCTCGAGGCGGCCCGCCACGGGCTCGCGTTCGCCAGCGGGCTGGCGGCCGAGGACAACGTGATGCGCCTGCTCGAGCAGGGCCGGCGGGTGCTGCTCGGCAACGACGCCTACGGCGGCACGTTCCGGTTGATCTCGAAGGTCTGGGCGCCGCTCGGGTTCCCGTGGACCGCGGTCGATCTCGGCGACCTCGACGCGGTGGTCGCCGGCTGGCCGGCCGACACCGGCCTGGTGTGGCTCGAGACGCCCACCAATCCCCTGCTGACCTGCTTCGACATCGAGGCGATCGCCGAGATCGCCCACGCCCGCGGCGCCCTCGTGGTGGTCGACAACACGTTCGCGACGCCCTACCTGCAGCAGCCGATCCTGCTCGGCGCCGACATCGTGTTGCACTCGGCGACCAAGTACCTCGGCGGCCACAGCGACGTCGTCGGCGGGTTCCTGGCGGTCGACGACGACGAGCTCGCCGACCGGTTGCGCTTCACCCAGAACGCGGCGGGCGCCGTGCCGTCGCCGTTCGACTGCTACCTGGTGCTGCGCGGCGCCAAGACCCTCGGGGTGCGGATGGACCGCCACTGCCAGAACGCCAGGGCGATCGTCGACCTGTTGGTGTCGCACCCGGCGGTCGAGCGGGTGCTGTACCCCCAGCTGCCGGATCACCCCGGCCATGCCGCCGCCGCCAAGCAGATGCGCGACTACGGCGGCATGGTCAGCTTCACGGTGCACGGCGGCGAGGCCGCCGCCCGGCGTATCGCGGCGGGCACCGAGCTGTTCACGCTCGCCGAGTCGCTGGGCGCCGTCGAGAGCCTGATCGAGCACCCCGGGGCGATGACCCACGCCTCGGCCGCCGGCTCACCGCTCGAGGTGCCCGCCAACCTGGTGCGCCTGTCGGTCGGCATCGAGCACGCCGCCGACCTGGTCGCCGACCTCGGCCAGGCGCTCGAACGCGGCTGAGCGGGCATGATGGTGCGATGACCGACCCGACCGACCACTCGACGCCGGCGACCGACTACCTGGTGGTCGGGGCGGGGGCGATGGGGATGGCGTTCGCGGACGTGATCCTCGCCGAGACCGATGCGACCGTCACGCTCGTCGACCGTCGCGGCCGGCCCGGCGGGCACTGGAACGACGCCTACCCGTTCGTCCGTCTGCACCAGCCGTCGGCGTTCTACGGCGTCAACTCGCTGCCGCTCGACAGCGGCCGCAAGGACACCGTCGGCTGGAACGCCGGGTTGTACGAACTGGCGTCGGGGGCCGAGGTGCTGGCGTACTACGACCACGTGATGCAGCGCCGGTTCCTGCCGTCCGGACGCGTCCGGTTCTTCCCGATGTGCACCTACACGGGCCCCGGTGGCTCGTCCGACGAGACGGGTGCCGGCCTCCTCGGCGGCGTCGTGTCGAACCTCTCGGGCGAGCGGTTCGAGGTCGCGGTGCGCCGCAAGATCGTCGACGCGTCGTACATGCGCGTCACCGTGCCGTCGATGCGGCCGCCCCCCTACGAGGTCGCCGACGGTGTCCACTGCATCCCCCCCAACGCCCTGACCGGGATCTCCCACCCGGCCGACGGCTACGTCGTCGTCGGCGCCGGCAAGACCGGGGCCGACGCCTGCCTGTGGCTGCTGGGCAACGGGGTCGAGCCGGCCGCGATCACGTGGATCATGCCGCGCGACTCGTGGTATCTCGACCGCGCCCAGATCCAGCCGGGCGAGTTCTTCGAGGCGACCGCCACCCGTTTCATCGACCAGTTCCGGCACGTCGCCGAGTCGACCTCGATCGACGACCTCTTCGACCGGCTCGAGCGCAACGGGTTGCTGCTGCGGCTCGACCCCGCCGTGCGACCCACCATGTACCGCTGTTCGACCGTCACCACGGCCGAACTCGAGCAGCTGCGCCGGATCGACGGCGTGGTCAGGATGGGCCGCGTGCAGCGGATCGACACCGACCGGATCGTGCTCACCGACGGCACGATCCCCACGTCGGCCGGGGCGGTGCACGTCGACTGCACCGCCGACGGCCTCGAACGCCGACCGCCGGTGCCGGTGTTCGCCGGCGACCGCATCACGCTGCAGACCGTGCGACACTGCCAGCAGGTGTTCAGCGCCGCCTTCATCGCCCACGTCGAGGCGGCCTACGGCTCGGACGAGGCGAAGAACCACCTGTGCGGCGTCGTCCCCCACCCCGATCGCGACACCGACTGGATCCGCACCGCCCTCGGCAACTCGTCGAACTCGGCGCGCTGGGGCGCCGACGCCGACCTGCAGGCCTGGCTGGCGGCGGCCCGGCTCGACGGCTTCAGCTCGAATGCTCCCCCCAGCGCCGAGCTGCGGGCCACGATGCTGGGCGCGCTCGAACACGCCGAGGGGGCACTCGCCAAGCTCACGCAGTACGTCGCCGAACTCGACCGCCTCGAATCCGGCGGCTGACCGGTCGCCCGCGCCGCGACCGGCCGCCCCCGACGGTGCTCGATCAGGCCGGGTGCCTGCTCGACTGGCGCAGTTTGCGGTTGCGGCGCGGCTCGGTGCGGTTCTTGGCGTCGCCGAGCAACCTGATCATGTCGTCGCGCACCTCGTTCAACCCGACGGCGAGGATCGGCGAGGCCGACGACGCGACCAGCGCCTTGAACCCACCGATCTGCACCTCGAGCGTGATCCGCTGGCCCGGGGTGTCGCGATCGTTGACGTGCAGGTCGATGCCGATCGTCCGGTCGCGGAACGACTGCAGCCGTTGGTCGAGCTTCGACCAACGGGCGACGAGCTCGTCGATCTCGCCGGCGTCGAGTGCTCCGTGGACGCGCAGCGCATCGGCAACGATCGGAGGATGGTCGGCCATGGTGCCCTCACTTCGGAAGATCTTCGGGGACGACTCCATCGAACGGCCCCGGTGGGTCGAACGGAAGGGCCGGAGGTCCTACGAGATGCGCCGAAGGGCCACCGGCGCCGGGCGGGCCGCGACCCGAACCGGGTCAGAACAGGGTCGGCTGATCGGACCGGAACGTGCGCGGGCAACCGCTCCAGGGCACGAAGTTGTCCATGAACACCCAGGTCCGACGGTGGATCGCCGACGGTCCGTAGCCCTGCAGCGCGGCCTTGTGCACCGGGCAGGGGTAGCCCTTGTTGGTGTCGAACGACCAGTTCGGGTAGCTGTCGGCGAGCGCCCGCATCTGGCGGTCGCGCACGACCTTGGCGAGGATGCTCGCCGTCGCGACGCTGAGGCAGTCGCGGTCGGCCTTGACCCGCATCTCGACCCGGTCGACGGTGGGGGTGACGAAATCCCACGTGCCGTCGCTCACCGCCACATCGGGTACCACCCCCAGGCCGTCGATGGCGCGCCGGCAGGCCAGCCGCTGCGCCTCGGCCATCCCCAACTCGTCGCACTCGTCCTGGCCGGCGGCACCGACCGACCAGGCGACACACCACGACGCGACGCGGTCGAACAGCTGCTCGCGGTCGCGTTCGGTGAGCATCTTCGAGTCGCGCACCCCGAGCACCCGGCTGTCGCGCGGCACGATCGCGGCGCCGACCATCAGCGGCCCGGCCCACGCACCGCGCCCCACCTCGTCGATGCCGACGATCGTGTCGTGTCCCTGGGCCCACAGTTCCTGTTCGATCTTGCGGGTCGGCGCCCGGCCGCGTGGTGCCATCGCCGACGACGTTACCCGGCGGCGGCCGGCGCCGCGGTGAGCCGGGCCGGCACCCCCCGGGCGTCCCGATCAGCGCAACGTGACGCCCGGTGATCCGGCCTCGATCACGCCGACCCGCCAGAACCCGTCGGCGAGCAGCGCGTCGGCGACCGCCGGGGCGACGGCGGCCAGCAGGCCACCGGAGGTCTGCGGGTCGAAGCACAACGCTTCGGGCCCGGGGGCGGCCGACGACTCGAGATGGCCGGCGAGGTACTCGCGGTTGCGCGGGTCGCCGCCGGTGCGCGTGCCGGCCTCCGCGGCGCCGAGGGCACCCGGGTAGGCGACGATCCCTTGGGTGTCGACCACCGCCCGGACACCGCTGCGCTCGGCCATCTCCCAGGTGTGCCCGGCGAGGCCGTAGCCGGTGACGTCGGTGACGGCGTGCACCGCCGCCCCGTGGGCCCGCAACGTCTCGGCCGCCCGACGGTTGAGGGTCTTCATGCCGGCGATCGCCGCCGCCTTGTCGGCGGCTGAGCCGGCGGCCAGGGTCAGCCCGGTGCCGATCGGCTTCGACAGCACCAGCACGTCGCCGGCGATCGCCCCCGACTTGCGGAAGATCCGGTCGGGGTGGACGACCCCTTGCACGGCGAGGCCGTAGATCGGCTCGGGGTTGCGGATCGTGTGCCCGCCGGCGACGGCACCACCGGATTCGGCCACCGCGCGGGCCCCGGCGGCGAAGATCGCGACGATCGCCTCGCGGGGGAAGTGCTCGGGGAACGCGGCGATGTTGACCGCCATCACGACCTGGCCACCCATCGCGAACACGTCGCTGCAGGCGTTGGCGGCGGCGATCGCCCCGAAATCGGCCGGGTCGTCGACCAGCGGCGGGAAGAAGTCGGTCGTCGACACGATCGCGACGTCCGGGCTGACCTGGTAGATCGCGGCGTCGTCGAAGGGGGCGAGGCCGACCAGCAGCGAGGGGTCGGTCGACACCGGGAAATCGGCGACGAGGTCCTTGAGCAGCGCTGCGCCCCACTTGGCGGCACAACCACCACACGAGGTCCATTCGGTCAGCTTGAGTCCGTCGAGGGCAGGCGGATCGGCGAGGGCCATGCGCCGAGCCTAGGCGGAGCGATCGGCCCCGACCCATCGCCGGCCGTGCAGCCCCGGCGCCGAGCCCGACCTGCCGACCGACCCGGGTCCGTCGCGAGGACGAGTCGGTGACCTTGGTCCCTAGCGGCGAGGCCGCGACGCCGACAAGATGCGGACAAGATTTCGGTGATCAGGTCACCACACACACAACGACAAGGGGCAACCAACGTGCGGATGAGGACGGTGTTTCAAGTGGTGGCGGTCGCGGCTCTGTCGCTGGCAGGCGCGAGTTGCGCGGACGACGGTGCGACCGGCCCGCCGCGCGGCGACACGGGTGGCGCCACCGGCGGTGGCGCCACCGGCGGTGGCGCGATCGTCGAGGCGACGTATCGGCCCGGCGACACCGTCGAGTTCCTCGCCACCGACTTCGCGTTCGCCCCGATGAACTTCGTCGCCGAGCCGGGCACCTACACCGGCGTGCTGGTCAACGAGGGTTCGCTCGCCCACGACATCAAGTTCGCCAACGGTGAGTCGATCCTCGCCGCAGTCGGCGAACGCGTCGAGTTCGAGTTCGTGGTGCCCGAGGAAGGGGTCGCGTTCATCTGCAGCATCCCCGGGCACGAAGAGGCGGGGATGCACGGCATGGTCAACACGCCGGCGTCGGCGGCGATGTCCTCCGGTGACGACGCCGGCGGACACGGCGGTCCCCCCGCCGCCACCCCGGTCGAGGCCAACCCCGACGCCACCCCGTACACCCTGCGCGATCCCCGCGCTCCCGCCCGGGGCGAGGGCGAGGGCTTCACGCTGGTGCCCGGCGGGGCACCCGGTGGGGGTGACCTGATCGAGGTCGAGATGGTCATCGAAGAGAAGCTGATGACGATCGCCGAGGGCTTCGAACAGTTGGTGTGGACGTTCAACGGCACCGTGCCCGGTCCGGTGATCCGCACCGAGGTCGGCGACACGGTGCGCGTCCACCTCGTCAACCCGCCCGAGTCCCAGGTGGCGCACTCGGTCGACTTCCACGCCTCACAGGTGGCGTGGAACGACGAGATGCGCTCGATCGAGCCCGGCGAGGAGCTGATCTACGAGTTCACCACCGACTACGCCGGCGTGTGGATGTACCACTGCGGCACCAGCCCGGTGCTGCACCACATCGCCAACGGCATGTTCGGCATGGTGATCGTCGACCCGGCAGGCGGCCTGCCACCGGTCGACGACGAGTTCTTCCTCGTCCAGAACGAGTGGTATCTCGGCCCGCAGGGCGAGGTGTCCTCGCTCGAACGCGCCAACCAGGGCGCACCGTCACCCGACTTCGTGATGTTCAACGGGATCGCGTTCCAGTACCTCGACAACCCGATCGAGGTCGACACCGGGTCGATGGTGCGGTTCTACGTGCTCGACGTCGGCCCGTCGATCGACTCGTCGTTCCACATCGTCGGCACGATCTTCCACGACGTCTGGCGGGAAGGGGTTCATCTCGCCAAGGGCAACGACGGCAACTGGGGTTCCCAGGCGGTCGATCTGGCGCCGTCCCAAGGTGCGGTCGTCGAGCTCACCACCGCCGAGGACGGCCTCTACCCGATCGTGACCCACGCCTTCAACTTCCCGGGCCGCGGCGCCCTCGGGCTGCTGCAGGCCGGCGACGGGCAGCCGTGACGCCCTCCATCTTCGACGTGTGACCCCACCGTCCCGCACCGGCCGTCGGCTCGCCCGGCGGCCGGTTCGCGTCGGCGCTCGCACGCCGACGCGGGAACCGGACCGGTCAGTCGAACGACGCAGGCTGAACGGGCGCCCAGAGCGCCTCGCCGGCCGGCTCGCCGGTGCTCCAGCCCGGCGCCACCAGGGGGGCGGTCAGCTGTACCGGCGGCCCCGACTGCTCCCACAGCACGGCCGGGCGCTCGCCGTGCCAGCGCACCGCGTACGACACCGACGACGCGTCGCCGGTCGGCACGCCGTACACGTCGAAGGACTGCCCCCACCACGACCGCGGGATACCGCTCGGCACGAGGGCGCCGGCGAGCGCGAACTGCGTCTCGAGCCAGGGCACGGCGCGCACCCCGCTCGGCGGGCGCCCGGGGCGCGGCCCCGGCGTACGCCGGGCGGCGATCGCCGCCAGGTCGCTACGGGCCCGGCGCTCCCCGGCGGCGGTGAGCACGCGTCCGGCGGCCACCAACGCCATGTCGGCCTCCCACCCGGCGAGCGGCCCGAGATGTTCGACGGCGTCGGCCAGCTCGGGGATCCAGTCGCCCGGCGCCTCGCCCATGCGCACCAGCTCGCCCACCGCCAGCGCGCCATCCACCGGGTCGTCGGCCGCCCGCGGGATCGTGCCCAACGCCAGCTCACAGCGCTCGGCGGTGACCGCGGCGGCGAGGCCGGCGCCGACGTCGCCGTCGGGGAGCACGAAACGGCTGGCCCGCTCGGTGAGCGCCAGCCACCCGCGCACCACCTGGGTCGCGGTGGGTAGCCGTCCGGGCAGGGGGCCCTGCCGCCCGGCACCGTGTGCGACCGCGACCCGCAGCGACGCGCGGTGCCCGAGCGGCAGCACGAACGAGCCCGCCGGGAGCGCGATCCCCTCGATCGGCACGTCGGCGATCTGCCGCTCGGTCAGCACGTCGCGGCGGTCGAAGGCGACGGCGACCGGCATCGTCGATTCGTTCTCGATCTCGACGACCGTCAGCCCGCCGCCGTCGGCGACGCTGTAGATGCGCTGCACGACGTCGCCGTGGGGCACCCGCAACCGGGTCTCGACGACGGCAGTGCCCTCGACGCGGTGCTGACGCACCGCCGGTTCGTCGGCGGGCACGTGCCAGCGGTCCTCGGCGGCGACGAACCAGTTCAACGCGGTGTCGCCGCCCCACGGCTCGATCGAACCCCACGGGCTGATCGAGGCGCGCCAGGGGCGGCCGGTCACTCCGGTCGTGATCATCGCCGGTCAGCCCAGTTCGCTCTTGTTCGAGCGGGCCATCAACGCCGCCAACGCCTCGCGGGCGCTGTGGCCGTGGTGGCACACCGCCACGACCTGTTCGGTGATCGGCATCTCGACACCGTACCGAGCGGCCAGCTCGAGCACGCTCGGCGAGCTCTTGACGCCCTCGGCGACCATGTTCATCGACGCCAGGATCTCCTCGATCGACGCCCCCCGACCCAGCGCCAACCCGACCGAGTTGTTGCGGCTCTGCTTGGACGAGCACGTCGCGATCAGGTCGCCCATGCCGGCCAGGCCGGCGAAGGTGAGCGGGTCGCCGCCCATCGCGACGCCGAGGCGCGACATCTCGGCGAGGCCCCTCGTGATCAGCGTGGCCCGCGTGTTGTCACCGAACTCCATCCCCTCGGCCATGCCGGCCGCGATCGCGATCACGTTCTTGACGACGCCGGCCACCTCGCACCCCACGACGTCGGGGTTGGTGTACACCCGCAGGCTCGGGCGCGTGAGGATCCGCTGCAGTTCGAGGGCGATCGTCGCGTCGGGGATCGCCACGACGCTGGCGGCGGGTTGCCCGGCGAGGATCTCCTTGGCGAGGTTGGGGCCGGTCATCACCCCGACCGGACGCCCCGGCATCTCCTCGGCGGCGACCTCGGTCATCCGCATCAGGGTGCCGCGTTCGATGCCCTTGGTGAGGCTGACGATCGGCACCCAGGGCCGCAGGTGCTCGGCGACCTGACGGGCGATGTCGCGGAAGCCGTGCGACGGCACCGCCATCACGACGACATCGGCGTCCGAGACCGCCTCGGCCATCTCGACGGTCGCCAGCAGCTGCTCGGGCAAGATGAACGCCGGCAGGTAGTCGGGGTTGACCCGGTCCGAGTTGATCTGCTCGACGAGTTCGGCCCGACGCGCCCACAGCACGGTCGGCGTGTTGACGCTGGCGAGGGCGGCGACCGTGGTGCCCCACGATCCGGCACCGATGACCGCGACCCGGATCTCGGACGAGCGGGACATGCTCCCAGAGCGTACGCCGATCCCCACCGCTGCCACCAGCCGCGGGCCGAGCTCCATCGGGGGCGCCCGCCCGCATCACCCGAGGCCGGGTCGGCGCCGTAGCCTGCACGTCGTGGAGACGGCCGTCCTCATCCCGATCAAGGCGTTCGGCGCCGCGAAGGGCCGGCTGAGCGGTTGGCTGCCCGACCACGACCGGGCGCGGTTGGCGCGCTGGATGGCCGAGCGGGTGATCGCCGCGGCCGCGCCGTTGGCGACGTTCGTGGCGTGCGACGACGACGAGGTCGCGGCGTGGGCCGAGCAGCTCGGCGCCCATGTGCTGTGGGGGCCGGGGCTCGGCCTCAACGGCGCCATCGATCAGGGCGTCGCCACGATGGCGGGCAAGGGCGTCGAGCACGTGGTGATCTCCCACGGCGACCTGCCGCTCGCCCGCCACCTGGGGTCGGTCGCCGAACCCGGCCACATCGTCATCGTGCCCGACCGACGGCGCGACGGCACCAACGTGCTCGGGCGCCCCTGTGCGGTCGATCTGGCGGCGGCCTACGGCGGCGGCAGCTTCCGCAGCCACCTGCTCGGGGCACTGGCGACCGGCGTGCCGGTCACCGTGCGGATCGACGCCCGCCTGTCGATCGACATCGACACCGTCGACGACTGCCGGCACCCGCTCGTCGCGCCGGTGCTGGCCGAGGTGCTGGGCCCGGCGGTGCCGTGATGAGCACCAACGACCCCGGCCAACCGCCCCCGGTGCCGTCACCGATCCACAGCCGCAACCTGTCGACCCCCCGGGTCGCGCTGGCGATCGGCGCCCATCCCGACGACGTCGAGTTCGGCTGTGGGGCCACGCTCGCGAAGTGGGCGGCCGCCGGTTGCGTGGTGCATCACCTCGTGTGCACCGACGGTTCCAAGGGCACCTGGGACCCGCACGCCGACCCCGCGGCGCTCGCCACCCGCCGCCAGGCCGAGCAACGCCGCGCCGCGCAGCGGCTCGCCGGCCCGCATGCCGGCGAGGTGGAGTTCCTCGAGTACGTCGACGGCGAACTCGACAGCCACCTCGCGGCCCGCAGCCGCGTCGCGCTGGCGATCCGCCGCCTGCAGCCCGACGTGGTGCTCGGCCACGATCCGTGGAAGCGCTATCGCCTGCATCCCGACCACCGCCACGCCGGCCTGCTCACCTGCGACGGCGTCGTGGCCGCCCGCGATCCGCATTTCTTCCCCGAGCACGGCATCGCCCATCACCGTCCCCGGCACCTGTTGCTCTGGGAGGCCGACGCTCCCGATCATCTCGAGGACGTCACCGAGTGGGTCGAGGTGAAGCTCGCCGCGCTCGAAGCGCACGAGAGCCAGTTCGAGTCGACGATGAGGGCGGCCGACCCGGCCGAGCTCGAGGCCTTCCGCAGCCGGATCCGCACCCGCCTCGGCGAGCTCGGCAGCCACCACGGCGCCGGTGCCGCCGAGGTCTTCAAGCTGATCAGCGACCTGTAGACGCGACGATGGGGCGAGGCCTGCGCCTCGCCCCATCGGTCAGGGTTCCCGAAGGTGGTCCGCCTACTTCTTGGCGGCAGCCTTCTTGGCCGGAGCCTTCTTGGCCGGAGCCTTCTTGGCCGGAGCCTTCTTGGCCGGAGCCTTCTTGGCCGGAGCCTTCTTCGCGGGAGCCTTCTTTGCAGCCATCAGGGGGTCACTTCCGGTTCGGGTTGAGCGCGGACTTGAGGGTCGAGCTGGCCGTGAACTTCATCGCCGTCGAGGCGGCGATCTGCACGGGGGCTCCGGTCTGCGGGTTGCGGCCGGTGCGGGCGGGGCGCTTCGTGGTGCTGAACGAGCCGAAGCCCGGCCACGCGACCTTGCCGCCACCCTCGGTGTTGGCGACCACGGTGTCGAAGAACGCGCCGATGGTGCGTTCGGCGTCTGCCTTGGACACACCTGCGGCGGCGGCGACGTGGTCGATCAGTTCTGCTTTGGTCATGAATATTCCTTTGCATCACGGATGTGCGAGGCAGCTGTCGAACGCCTCGTTGCCCAGCGGGCTGCCTGCCATCAAACGCGGCAAACTACACCGATGCAACTATCGACCTCGTTGCATTTGCAATCGTGATCTTCTGGAAGCGTTGATCTGCAACGGTCTGACACCGCTCAGTCGGCCCGATCCGATGCGAGGGCGGCGGCCAGTCGGGCGGCGCATGCCGCCGCCTCACCGTCGCCATAGCGCCGACGCGGCCAGAAGAATCCCCGCAACCCGTCGCCCCGGCATCGGGGTACGACGTGCACGTGGAGATGGGCGACGCTCTGGCTCACCACGTTGTTGTTGGCCACGAAGGTGCCCTCGGCCCCGAACGCCCCGGGGATCGCGCGGACGACGGCCCGGACCCGTTCGAAGAACGGCCCGACCTCTTCGGGGGGCAGGTCGGCGAGGGTGCCCACGTGCCGCCTCGGCACCACGAGCGTGTGCCCGTGGAACAACGGCGATCGGTCGAGAAAGGCGACCGCGACGTCGTCGTCCAGCACGACGTGGGCCGGCCGCAGCTCGGCGACGATCTCACAGAACGGGCACCCGGGCACGCCCGGTGGATCGGCGGCGGCGCCGGAGCGGTGGTCGTGCATGGCCCGACGATAGGGCCCGACGGCGGCCGCGTCGGCGGCCCACCATCCACCACGCATCGATCGAGTTCGGGTACAACTGCAACGTTGCTGTACCGACGTTTCGCCGCCCGCCCGGATCTCCGGCGCTCGAGCTGTCACCCGAGGTGAACGTGACCGACCTCTCAGACCGAACGCGGCCCGCGCAGGGCGCAGACGTGGAAGGAGGCGACGACGCGGCGACCGCGACCAGGGTGGTCGTCGACACGTCGGTGCTGATCGCCGACCCGCACTGCGTGCGTGCGATGGACGGCGTCGCCCTGATCATCCCGCTCACGGTGATCGAGGAACTCGACAGCCTCAAGACCCGCCCCGACGACGTCGGGCGCGCGGCGCGCAGCGCGCTGCGGTCGATCGAGGAGCTGCGCGTCGAGCACGGCGGGTCGCTGGCCGCGCCGGTTCCGGTCGGCAACGGCACGGTGCAGATCGAGATCAACGGCATCCAGCGGCACCTGTTGATCGAGCACGGCCTCGACGTCGACGTGCCCGACAACCGCATCATCGGCGCCGCGCTCGGCCAGGTCGACAAGGGGCGCACCCTGATGCTGTCGAACGATGCCGCGCTGCGGATCAAGGCCGCCCACCTCGGCCTCGACGCCGCCGAGCACCGACTCACGAGGGGCGCCCGGTCCGATCACCCGGTGGGATGGTCGATGATCGACACCCAGCACGAAATCATCGACCGCCTCTACGCCACCGGTGCGATCGACGCCGACACCGTGGCGCAGACCGGCGATCTGCACGAGAACGAGTTCGCCGTGCTGCGCTGCGGGTCCCAGTCGGCGTTGACCCGCATGGTCGCCGGCGACCTGGTACTGCTCCCCCAGGCGGTTCCCGAGGCCTGGGGCCTGCGACCCCGCAACAAGGAACAACGGTTCGCACTCGAGCTGCTGCTCGACCCCTCGATCACGGTGGTGGCGCTCGACGGGCGCGCCGGAACCGGCAAGACGATCCTGGCCATCGCCGCCGCGCTCGAGCAGGTCGTCGAGCACTCGGGCTACGAGCGCGTCGCGGTGTACCGCCCGCTCGTGCCCGTCGGCCGCGCCGACGTCGGCTTCCTGCCGGGCGGGCTCGAGGAGAAGCTCGATCCCTGGATGTCGGCGATCCACGACGCGATCGTGGCACTCACCGACCGCAACAGCAGCCACGACGCCCGGCGGCTGATCGACGAGCTCACCGACCGCGGGCAGCTCTCGCTCGAATCGGTCACGTTCCTGAGGGGGCGGTCGCTGCACCGTCAGATCGTGGTGATCGACGAGGCCCAGAACCTCGAGCCGACCACGCTGCGCACCATCTTGACCCGCATCGGCGATGCCACCAAGGTGATCTTCACCGGCGACACCAGCCAGATCGACGCGCCGTATCTCGGCGAGTCGAACAACGCGTTGGCGGTGCTGACCAACGCGTTCAGCGGGCAGCAGTGCTTCGGGCACATCACGCTCACGGCGTGTGAGCGCAGCGACGTCGCCAGCCTGGCCGCCGAGCTGCTCTGACCGCTCGACGCACCGCGGCCCTGGGGGCCCGTGACACCGGCGATCTAGGTTGTCGTCCATGCAGCCCGATGACGCCGCCGACCGCGCCACACCCGGAGGCCCCGGCTGCGACCTGCCACGGTTCGCGGTCGTCGACATCGAGACGTCGGGCCTGTCGTTGCGGCGGCACCGCATCCTGCAGGTCGCGGTGGTCACCGTCGAGCACGAACGGGTCGTCGACGCGTGGTCGTCGTTGGTCGCACTCGACTGGCCGTTCCAGCGCGTCGGCCCGCGGCGGGTCCACGGCATCACCCGGCGCGCGCTGCGCCGGGCACCGGGGCGGCGCGCCGTGCTGACCGAGTTCGCCCGGCGTCTCGAGGGTTGCGTGTTCACCGCCCACAACGTGTCGTTCGACTGGCCGTTCATCGAGCGGGCCGCCGCCCGCAGCGGGGTGACGATGCCGGCCACCGCGCTGCTGTGCACGCTGCGGCTCTCGCGGCGCCTCGATCCCGAACGGGTGCTGTCGCATCGCCTCGCCGACGTGTGCGATCGCTACGGCGTCACCAACGCCCGCCCGCACGACGCCCTCAGTGACGCGATGGCCACCGCCGAGGTGCTGCCCCACCTGTTGCGGGCCCACCAGGTCTGCGACCCCGACCGCCTCGCCGAGTTCTACGAGCGCCGATAACGGGCGAGGATCCGGGCGGCTGCGCCCCGCCCGAGGTCGGCGAGGTCGGCGGGCGCGACCACCTCGGCGCCGGCACCCAGCCGTAGCAGGGTGATCGCCAGCCAATGCTCGCTGGCGACCGGCACCTGCACGCTGACCCAGCCGTCGGCGTCGGGCGACGAGACATGGTCGACCGGGTACCGCTCGATCACCCAGCGCGCCGAAGGGGCCAGCCGCAGGGTGGCTCGCGGCACCGTGCCGTCGGCGAACCACGAACCCGGCGTCGGCAGCTGCTCGTCGCCGGCGGGCGCCCGGACGCCGGTCGGCTCGGCCTCCTCGATGCGGTCGATGCGGAACGTGCGCACCTCGCCGCTGCGTTCGTCGGCGGCGTTGACGTACCACTCGCCGCGGTCGGTGAACACCTGGCGCGGCACGACGAGACGTTCGGTGCTCTCGTCGCGTGCCGGGCTGCGGTAGCGGATCCGCAGCTGATCGCCGGCGGGGACGGCGGCTGCGATCTGATCGGTCAGCGACGGGCGGTCGAGGTCGATGCGCACGCCCCCGGTGTCGTCGTCGCCGAGCGCCGAGGCGAGCTTGGCGAGGCCGCGACCCAGCGGGCCGTCGGGCTCGGCGCCCGGTAGTTCCATCGCCGCCCGCCCGGCCGCCAGCAACTCCCACGCCTCGAGGGTGTTGAGGCGCAGCGGCCGGGTGAACAGCCGTGGCACCCCGACGAAGATCACCCCCTCGTCGACGAACACGTCGATCAGTTCGTCGACGAAGGGCGGCAGCCCGCACATCGAGGCCAGCTCGAGGTCGCGGACCAGCTCGGCCTCGGTGAGATCGAACCGCTCGGCGGCCTCGGCGACGGGCACCTCACCGCGCTCCATCAGCCACGGCAACATCACCAGCAGCCGTCGCAGCCGATCCTCGGCCGGGCGCTGGCCGCGCCGCGCCGCGCTCACGCCCCGATCCCCTCGAGCCACGCGATCACGTCGGCACGAACCTCGGGTGGCGACAGCACCTCGGCGTGCTCGCCGTAGCCGAGCACCCACGACCGGAACGCCGCCACGTTGGCGCACGGCACGTCGACCTCGATCGAGCCGTCGGCGTGGCGGGCCCGCAGCCGGTCGGCACCCACCTCGCGCACGACCATCGCGGCCCGCGGCGGGTCGACCAGCACGCGGGCGTCGGGCACCGCTGCGTCGGCGCCGATCAACTTGGGGTCGTCGGGGAACGCATCGCGCGGGTCGAACCCGGCGGGGCGTTCGAAGGTCCGACCGGCGAGCGCCTCGACGGCGCCCTCGATCCGGTCGATGCGGTAGGTGCGGCGGCCGTCGCGGGCGTGGTCGTGGCCGACCAGGTACCAATAGCCGTCGCGCAACAGCAGGCCCCACGGGTCGACGGTGCGTTCGAGCCCGCCGTAGACGAACGCGACCCTCGTGCGGGTGGCGACCGCCTCACGCAGCAGGGGCAGCCACTCCAGGTCGGGCATGATCACGGCGACCGGGGTGCTGCCGCGCAACACCCCGGCCCCGAGCTTCCACAGCGCCTCCTGGCCCGACGCCGAGCCGGGCCGGGTGGCCGCCATCGCCACCTGGAGGGCGCGGGTCTCGTCGGGTTCGAGGCGCAGATCGTCGAGTTCGTACCGGCTG
This sequence comes from Ilumatobacter sp., assembly GCA_036526035.1. Classification (GTDB taxonomy): domain Bacteria; phylum Actinomycetota; class Acidimicrobiia; order Acidimicrobiales; family Ilumatobacteraceae; genus Ilumatobacter. Next base: position 38,460 of record DATCZG010000082.1, read on the forward strand.
CGATCGATCCAGTACCGGGTCTGGCCGGCGTAGGCACCGCCCGCCACGATCTCCTGGTCGATCGGCACCCCCATGTCCCTCAGGGCCGCCTTGTCGCGCTCGAACGCCGCCCGGCGCGCCGTCTGTGAATCGGGGTACTGGCCGGCGAGCTCGCCGGCGATCTGCACCAGGCTGAGCGGCTCGGGTGTTTCGAGCAGCAGCGCCAGCAGGTTGGTGAGGCGTTCGACGCGGTCGGACATGGGTCAGCCGATCAGCGTTGGTAGGTGTAGAAGCCACGGCCGGTCTTGCGGCCGAGCAGACCGGCGTCGACCATCCGCGACAGCAGCGGGGGTGGGGCGTAGAGCGGTTCCTTGAACTCCTCGTAGAGGCTCTCGGCCACCGCCAGCGTCGTGTCGAGCCCGATCAGGTCGGTCAGCCGCAGCGGGCCCATCGGGTGGCTGCACCCCTCGACCATGCCGGTGTCGATGTCGTCGGCCGAGGCGAACCCCGACTCCATCATCCGGATCGCCGAGAGCAGGTACGGGATCAACAGGGCGTTCACCACGAACCCGGCGCGGTCTTGGCTGCGGATCACGCGCTTGTTGAGCGTCTCGGTGGCGAACGCCTCGGAGCGGGCCGCGGTGTCGGCCCCGGTCATCAGGCTGGTCACCAGTTCGACCAGCCGCAGCACCGGCACCGGGTTGAAGAAGTGGATGCCGATCACCTGCTCGGGGCGCCGGGTCGCGGTGCCGAGCTTCATGATCGGGATCGAGCTGGTGTTGCTGGCGAGGATCGCATCGTCGGCGACCACCACGGCGTCGAGCTGTTTGAAGATGTCGACCTTCATCGGGGCGTCCTCGACCACCGCCTCGACCACCAGCTGGCGGTCGGACAGGTCGGACAGGTCGGTGGTGAAGTGCAGGCGGGCCAGCGCCGCGTCCCGTTCGGCCTCGGTGATCTTGCCGGCGGTGGCGCCGCGGTCGAGCGACTTCACGAGCCGGGCCCGCCCGGCCTCGGCGGCGGCCTCGGAGATCTCACGGACCATCACGTCGAGGCCGGCCCTGGCGCACACCTCGGCGATGCCGGACCCCATCAGGCCACAGCCGACCACGCCGACGCGTTCGAGAGATGGTGCGGTGTCACTCATGGACCCTGATTCTGCCCGATCGGGGAGCCGAGTGACGTCACCGCCGCGATCGGGCCACGCCCTGCGGGGGCCGACCCGAGCCGCGGTCGGTCCGCGGCGGTCGGGCCGCCGCGGTCGGGCCGCACCGCGGCCCCCGCCGATCCACCGCCGCCGGCCGGCCCGGGGCACCGACGGAGATCACGCCGATTCGGGCAGACTGTCACGATGCCGCCGCCGGCCGAGCCGCACCCTCTCCGCCCCTGGGTGGGTACGCCGTACCCGCTCGGCGCCAACTACGACGGGTCGGGCACGAACTTCTCGTTGTTCTCGAGCGTCGCCGAGGGCGTCGAGCTGTGCCTGTTGGGGCCTGCCGACGCCGCCGGGCGGCGCGACGAGACCCGGGTCGACCTGACCGAGGTCGACGGGCACATCTGGCACGTCTACCTGCCCGAGGTGCGGCCCGGACAGCACTACGGCTGGCGGGTGCACGGCCCGTGGAACCCGGCGCGCGGGTTGTGGTGCAACTCGACGAAGCTGCTGATCGACCCGTACGCCAGGGCGATCGACGGCGTCGTCGACTGGTCGCCGGCCTGCTTCGCCTACGACCAGGACGACCACACGCGCCCCAACCTCGACGACAACGCGGCCCACGTGCCCTTGACCGTCGTCAGCGATCCGTTCTTCGACTGGGGTCACGACCGGCCCCCCGACACGCCGATCGACCGCACCGTCATCTACGAGGCCCACGTGCGCGGCCTCACGATGCGGCACCCGCAGGTGCCCGAGCACCTGCGCGGCACCTACGCCGGCATCGCCCACCCCGCCGTGATCGAGCACCTCACCAGGCTCGGCGTCACGGCGATCGAGCTGATGCCGGTGCACCAGTTCATCCACGACCACCGTCTGCGCCAGCTCGGTCTGCGCAACTACTGGGGGTACAACTCGATCGCGTTCCTGTCGCCGCACAACGGCTACAGCTCGCGCGGGCCGCTCGCCGCCGCCCAGGAGTTCAAGGGGATGGTCAAGGCGCTGCACGAGGCCGACATCGAGGTGATCCTCGACGTCGTCTACAACCACACCGCCGAGGGCAACCACCTCGGGCCGGTGCTGTCGATGCGCGGGATCGACAACCCGGCCTACTACCGGTTGACCGACCACGACCCGAGCCGCTACCTCGACTTCACCGGCACCGGCAACAGCATGAACATGCGGCACCCGCACGTGCTGCAGCTCATCATGGACAGCCTGCGGTACTGGCGCAACGAGATGCACGTCGACGGGTTCCGTTTCGACCTCGCGTCCACCCTGGCCCGCGAGCTGTACGAGGTCGACCGGCTGTCGGCGTTCTTCGACATCGTGCAGCAGGATCCGGTGATCTCGCAGGTCAAGCTGATCGCCGAACCGTGGGACGTCGGCGAGGGCGGCTACCAGGTCGGCAACTTCCCGCCGCACTGGTCGGAATGGAACGGGCAGTACCGCGACGTGATCCGCGACTTCTGGCGCGGCCAACCCTCGACGTTGTCCGAGTTCGGCTACCGCTTCACCGGCAGTTCCGACCTGTACGAGGACGCGACCCGCAAGCCGACGGCGTCGGTCAACTTCGTCACCTGCCACGACGGGTTCACGCTCGCCGACCTCGTGGCGTACGACCACAAGCACAACCACGCCAACGGCGAGGACAACAACGACGGCGAGGGGCACAATCGTTCGTGGAACCACGGCGTCGAGGGGCCCACCGACGACCCGGCGATCCTCGAGCTGCGCGCCCGGCAGCGGCGCAACCTGATCACCACCTTGATGCTGTCGCAAGGGGTGCCGATGGTGTCGGGCGGCGACGAGATCGGGCGCACCCAGCACGGCAACAACAACGCCTACTGCCAAGACGGCGAACTGTCGTGGTGGGACTGGGCGGATGCCGACGAGGACTTCCTCGAATGGACCCAGCGGGTCACCGCGTTCCGCCACCTCCACCCGGTGTTCCGTCGGCGCCGCTGGTTCCGCGGCCAGCACATCCGCGGCATCGACGACATGGCCTGGTTCCGGCCCGACGGCCAGGAGATGAGCGACGACGACTGGATGACCGGCCACGCCAAGGCGGTCGGCGTGTTCATCCACGGCGAGTCGATCCAGGCCACCGACCGCTTCGGCGACCGCGTGATCGACGACACGTTCCTGGTGTTGTTCAACGCCTGCGAGTTCGACCTCGACTGGCGGCTGCCCCCCGAACGCTGGGGGCGCCGCTGGGTGGTCGATCTCTCCACCGCCGACCCCGACGCCGGCACGCCCGAGCGCCCCTCGGTGTCGTACGCCGCCGACACCTGCCTCGACGTCGCACAGCGCTCGCTGGTGGTGCTGCGCCAGAGCCCCTCGGGGCGGCCGGTCAGCCACCCGGCCCGGCGCTGACGCCCGGGTTCAACCCGGCCGGCGTTCGCGGTACCAGGCGATCGCGGCGTTCGTCGACCCGTCGTGCTGCGCGGGGTCGGGCCGACCGGTCAGCTCGGGCGTGATCCGGTCGGCGAGTTCCTTGCCCAGCTCGACACCCCACTGGTCGAAGCTGTTGATGCCCCACACGACGCCCTGCACGAACACGACGTGTTCGTAGAGGGCGATCAACTGGCCGAGCACCGACGGGGTCAGCCGGTCGGCGAGGATCATCGTGCTCGGCCGGTCGCCGGGGAAGTGGCGATGCGGTTCGGCCGCGTTCGGGCGTCCGAACGCCAGCGCTTCGGCCTGGGCGAACAGGTTCGCCATCAACAGGTCGTGATGGTGGCGGTACGGATGGTTCGGGTGGGCGAACCCGATGAAGTCGACGGGCACGACGCGGGTTCCCTGGTGCAGCAGTTGGTAGAAGGCGTGCTGACCGTTGGTGCCCGGCTCCCCCCACACGACCGGGCCGGTGTCGCCGACGACCGGACGTCCGTCGGCCTGCACCTGCTTGCCGTTCGACTCCATGTCGAGTTGCTGGAGGTAGGCGGCGAAGCGGGCCAGTTCGTGGGCGTACGGCAGCACCGCCTTGCTCGACCGGCCGAGCGTCTCGCCGTGGTGCACACCGATCATGCCCATCAGCACCGGGGCGTTGCGGTCGGCCGGCGCCGTGCGGAAGTGTTCGTCGACCAGCCGGAACCCCGCCAGGAACTCGCCGAACGCGTCGGGGCCGATCAGGATCATCAGCGACAGCCCGATCGCCGAACCGACCGAGTAGCGGCCGCCGACCCAGTCCCAGAAGCCGAACACGTTGGCCGGGTCGATGCCGAACGCGGCGACCCGTTCGGCGGCGGTCGACACCGCCACGAAATGATCGGCGACCGCGGCCTCGCCGAGCGCCGCCACCAGCCAGTCGCGGGCGGTGAGGGCGTTCGTGAGCGTCTCGATCGTGCCGAACGTCTTGGACGCCACGACGAACAGCGTGGACGCCGGGTCGAGGCCGCGCAGCGTGGCGTGGATGTCGGCGCCGTCGACGTTCGACACGAAGTGCCCCCGCAGGCGGTCGTGGCCGAAGGCGGCCAGCGCCCGGGCGGCCATCGCCGGGCCGAGGTCGCTGCCGCCGATCCCGATGTTGACGATGTCGGTGATGCGGTCGTCGGCCCTGACACGATGGGCGAAGGCAGCCATCGCGTCGAGCACCGCGTGGACCTGGGGCACCACGTCGACCCCGTCGACCTCGATCACCGTGCCGCGCGGTGCACGCAGCGCGGTGTGCAGCACCGCCCGGCCCTCGGTGACGTTGATGCGTTCACCGCGCATCATCGCGTCGCGGCGCTCGAACACGCCGGCAGCGGCTGCGCGCGCCACGAGCTCGCCGAGCAGGACGTCGTCGACGGGTTGCTTCGAGTAGTCGATCCGCAGGTCGCCGGCCGTCACGACGTACCGCTCGGCGCGCCCGGGGTCGGCGGCGAAGAGCTGGGCGAGCGTTCGGTCGGTGGCGGCAGGCACGCCTCCGACGCTAGTGGAGCCGCGCCCCGGCCGACCGCGGCGGTGCGACACGGAATCGTGGAGCGCGCCGTAGCGTCAGGGCCGATGGATCGCGATCAGGTGCGGGGCCTCCAGGCGGCGATCTTCGCCTACGTGTTGTGGGGCCTCCTCACGATCTACTGGCGTCAGCTCCGCGGCCTCGACGCGATCGAGTTGATCGGCTGGCGCATCTCGTCGGCGAGCGTGTTCATGGCGATCGTCGTGTCGGCGACCGGGTCGTGGCCGGCGGTGACGCGGGCGATGCGGTCGCCGGCGGTCGTCTCGCGGATCGCCCTCGCCTCGCTGCTGCTCGCCGTCAACTGGACCACCTACGTCTGGGCGGTCGTCAACGATCGGGTGATCGAGACCGCGTTGGGCTACTTCCTGGCACCGCTCGGCACGATGGCGCTCGGGGTGTTCGTCCTCCACGAGCGCCTGACCACGCTGAAGCGGGCGTCGATCGGCTTCGCCCTGGTCGCCGTGGTCGTGCTCACCGGCTCGTACGGGCGCATGCCGTGGGTGGCGCTGGTGCTGGCGGGCAGCTGGGCCTGGTACGGGCTCACCAAACGACGCGTGCCGCTCGATCCGATCGCCAGCCTCACCAGCGAACTGTTCGTGCTCGTCGTCCCGGCGTTCGTGCTGGTGGTGAGCGGCTTTCTGCGCTCCGGCGGGATCCCCGACCAGGCCAGCACCGTCGACTGGCCGCTCCTGGTCGGCACCGGCGCGATCACCGCGATCCCCCTGCTGTTGTTCGCGTTCGCCGCCCAGCGCCTGCCCTTCACCGTCCTCGGCCCGGCGAACTACCTCGTGCCGATCATCAACTTCCTGCTCGGCTGGTTGGCGTTCGGCGAGGCGCTCCCCGCCAGTCGAGTCGTCGGCTTCGCCCTCGTGTGGGTGGCGCTGGTGCTGGTCACGGTCGACATGACCAGAGAGCGGGCCGTCTCCGCGGCGGCGACGGTACCGGTGCGCTGACGGTTGCGGCCGGCGGCGACGATCTGGGAGGGTTGCGACGACGGTGGTCGCGCGATCCCCGCCGACCACCCCTGGAGGGAACACCCATGCGAACCCGGATGATCTGCTCGATCGCCGTCGCCGTGATCGTGACGGCGGGCTGCGGCGGCGATGACGGTGGCGGGCTCGACGGCGACCAGGCCGAGGTCGCCGACTTGTTGCAGGACGAGGCCACCGCCTCGGGCATCGAACTCGACCGCCGCTGCGTCGACGAGATCATGGCCGAGATGAGCGACGCCGACGCCCGGCTGATCCTCGACGCCGGCCCCGACGGCGACCCGGCGATCAGCCCCGAGGGCGAGGCCCTCGGCGACGAGATCATCTCGTGCATCGACACCGACTCGCTCGTCGACTCGATCGTCGCCGACCTCGGCGACGAGAACATCGACGTCGACTGCCTGCGCAACGAGCTGAAGGCGCTCGACCCGGAGGCGCTGGTGTCGGGCGACCTGCCCGACACGGTGTTCGAGTGCTTCCGCACCGGCGACTGATGCCGCGCCGCGCCGACGGTCAGGTCCGCACCGCCACCAGCGAGCCGTCGAACAGCCGCTCGAGCACCGCCACCGCCCCGTCGTAGCGGTCGGGGGCCTCGGCGGCGATCGCCATCCGGGCCAGCCCGCTCAGCACGGCGGCGAGCAGATCGGCGAGTGCCCGTCGGTCGACGTCGTCGCCGAGCTCGCCCCGCGCCGCCGCGGCCTCGACCAGGCCGACGAACAAACGCCCGTGCCGGCCACGTTGGGGCGCCAGCAGCGCGAGCAGATCGGGGTGCCGTTGCGTCTCCTGCGCCACCGCCACGATGAAACCGGTGCTCGACGGGTCGGCGACCTGCAGCTCGCCCGCCCGGCGCAACACGGCCGCGAACTGGCCGAGCAGGTCGCACGCCCCGGCCGCCGCCCGTTCGAGGTCGGTGTAGACGGTGTCGACCGTGTCGCAGTACACCGCGGCGTACAGCTCGGCCTTCGAATCGACGTAGTGGTAGATCGCGCCGGGCGTGATCCCGACGTCGTCGGCGATCAGGCGGTTGGTCGTCGCCCGATAACCGTCGCGGGCGAACCGGATCCGGGCGGCGTGCAGGATGCGGCGCCGCGTCTCGGCCGAGTCGCCCGCCGGAGGCCGCCCGACACGCCCGTTCGAGTCCATGCGGCGACCGTACCGGTCGACCCCGCCCGGGCTCGTACCGGGCCGCCACGAGGCACGCTCGGCTGACGGTGGCAGACTGGTCGGGTGGACTCCCCCGACCCGGCCGACTTGTCGTTCGATCAGTTGATCGAGCTCGACCGACGGGCCGACCAGCGTGCGGTGGAGGCCGAGACCGGTCCCGGCACCGTGGCCGACACCGCCGACCCGATCGTGCTGCCGTGGTGGCAGCACCCGGTCAACATCGTGACCATGCTGGTCACCGCGGCGATCCTGGCGGCGATGGTCGGCTGGATGGTCGCCGACACCGACTCGCGCGTCCGGCACAACGCCGTCGACACCGGCTTCCTGCAGGACATGCGCGAACACCACGAGCAGGCGGTGGTGATGGGTCTGATCTACTCGGTGCTGCCCGACACCGAGCCCGGGCTGCGGATCATCGCCACCGGCATCGTGCGCGGCCAGAGCGTCGAGGTCGGCCGCATGATCCAGATGCTGCGCGACTTCGGCGAGACCGAAGTGAACGAGACCGACACCGCGATGGCCTGGATGGGCATGCCGACCGGCATCGGCCAGATGCCCGGCATGGCGAGCGACGAACAGATCGACCGGCTCGGCCGGCTGTCGGGCGCCGCCGCCGACCGGTTCTTCGTCGAGTTGATGACCGCCCACCACCTGGGCGGCATCCACATGGCCGACTACGCCGCGCAGTACGCCGACTCGGCCGAGGTCCGCGCCATGGCGGCCTCGATGGCGGGCGCCCAACGCGGCGAGATCGCCGAGATGGAGGGCGAGCTCGACTGAGCGGCGGGCGTCGAACCAGCCTCGACACCCCCGCGTACACTGCGCCGTGATGTCGATCTGGCCGGATCCCCCCGTCGGCCGTCCCTCCCGCCGGGCGCCCGCTGCGCTGATGGCGGTCGCCTGCCTGCTGGGGGCCTGCGGGTTCGACTCCGGGGTCACCTCGGTGTCGGCGTCGCGCCAGACGCCGGCGGGCGTCCCGGCCGATCCGACACCGACCGCGCCCGGTGACGGGCAGGAACCCGGCACCACCGCGCCGGCCACCGGGCCGACCACCGGGCCGACCACCGGGCCGGCCACCGGGCCGGCCACCGGGCCGGCCACCGGGCCGGCCACCGGGCCCCCGGGTGGCGACGGGCCCCGGATCGACGTGACGGTCCCGTTCGCCGACGTCGTGAACGCCGACGCCGACAAGCCGCCGCGACCCTACGACGACTTCGTGGCAGCGGCGTTCACCGACATCCAGCGCTGGTGGCACGAGGTGTTCCCGGTCGTCTACGAGTCGCAGTGGAACCCGCTCGAAGGGGGCCTGTACGCCGGGTACCCCGAGCGGCGCACCACCATCCCCGGTTGCGGCGCGGCGACGACCGACTACCTCGACCTGCAGCTGTACGTGGCGTTCTACTGCCCGTTCGGCGATTTCATGGCCTACGACGACGGCATCGGCGACGACAGCCTGCTCGCCCCGCTGGCCGAGGCCTACGGGCCCGCCGTGCTCGGCGTCGTCCTCGCCCACGAGTTCGGCCACGCCATCCAGTCGCGCGTCGGCGCGCTCGAGCAGCAGCTGGCCACCATCGTCACCGAGCAGCAGGCCGACTGCTTCGCGGGCGCCTGGACCGGCCAGGCCTACCGCGGCGAGTCACCGCTGGTGCGCCTGGGCGACACCGACGTGCGCGCCGGGCTGCTGGCGATGCTCGAGGTGCGCGACCCGGTCGGCACCGACCAGTTCCAGCCGGGCGGCCACGGGTCGGCGTTCGATCGGGTCGGCGCCTTCCAGGAAGGGTTCATCCGGGGGCCGGCCCGCTGTGCCGAGCTGCTCGACGAGCCGTTGCCGCTGATGCCCAACCAGTTCCAGGGCGTGGTCGACTTCCAGCGCGGCGGCAACGCGTCGTACGACTGCCGCGACGACCCCCGGCCCGACTGCCGGCCGGCGCCCGAGTTCCTCGCCGAGGACCTCAACGACTTCTGGGCGACCGAGTTGGGGGCGGGCTTCGCCCCGGTCGCGGTGCGCCCGGTGACGGCCGGCTTCGACGACGCGCCGTGCGACGGCCGCGTCGACATCGGCGCCGAGTTGGCGGTGTGCACCGGCGAGCGCACGGTCGTCTTCGACGAACCGGCGATCCGCGACCTCTACGACGAGTTCGGCGACTTCAGCCTCGGCTACTTCTACGGCGTCGCCTGGGCGGAACTGGTGCAGCAGCACCTGGGTAGCCCGCTGGCGGGCGAACCACGGGCCCTGCTCGGCGACTGCCTCACCGGGGTGTGGGTGCGCGACATCACGCCCGATCGGCTCGGGCGCACCGGTCGCACCACCACCAGCGTGTCGGCGTCGCCCGGTGACCTCGACGAGGCGATCCGGATCGCGATCCTGATCGGCGACCCGGGGGCATCGCTCGACGTCGTCGGCAGCCCGTTCGAGAAGATCGGCAGCTTTCGCACCGGCGTGCTCGGCGGCCTCGACGCCTGCCTGGCCGAACTGCCCTGACGAGGCCGAACTGCCCGGACGGGCCACGCCCTCGAGCCCCGGTGCCGCTATCCGTTCGGCGGATCGGTGGCCGGCGGGGCGACGGTGGTGGCGACGGTCGTCGTGGTGCTGGTGGTCGTGGTGGGCGGCGCGGTCGTCGTCGGCACCGTGGTGCGGGCGGGCACCGTCGTGGTCGTGGTGGTCGTGGTGGTGGTGGTGGTGGCGTTCGGGTCGGGGCGGTCGAACGACGGCAGCGATTCGCGCTCGGTGACGTCCTCGGGCTCCTTGTCGCCGTTCCACACCAGGATCCGGTCACCGACCTTCACCATCGACTGGTAGTACACCGAGATGTGCATCGGGATCCGCACGCAACCGTGCGACGCCGGGAAGTTCGGCACCTCGAGCGCGCCGTGCACGGCAATTCCGTAGTTGAAGTAAACCGGGTCGTACATGCCGCCGAGCGGGCTGACCCGCTTGCCGACCACCATGCGGTTGTAGGTGAACACCCCGCCCGGCGTCTTGGCCTCGGCGCACACCGCCTTGGTGACCGGCGGGTCGAGCGGCTCGCCGTACTCGTCGGTGTCGTACGTCGCCTCCTCGCAGTACTCCTTCGGCTGGCCGAACTCGTCGAGTTCGCCGGTGCTGATGTGCGTGACGATCACCGGCCGATCGGCCTGGAACACGATCAGCACCTGTTCGGGCAGGTAGACCTCGGTGTGGTTGGCGAGCCCGGCGGTGGGGCGGCGGGGCTTGATCGTGATCGAGTCCTGCATGCGATCCCACAGCTCGGGGGTGACCAGCCCCATCGCCTCCTGGCGCGCGACGCCCATCACCAGCTTCTCGAACGCCCACACGGCCTGCCGGGTCATCAAGCCGTAGACGCCGTCGACCGGGCCCGGGTCGAACGCCAACTCGTGCAGCCGCTGCTGCACCCGCGAGACGTCGTCGCCGGTCATCCCGTCGACCAGGACGCGCTCGAGCGGCACCTTGGAGGCAGCCGGCGACGTCTCGATCTGGTCGTCGGGGTGGACGGTGGCGAACGGGTCGGTCGTGACCGGCTGGGCGAGCACCGACGTCGAGGCCGTGCTGGTCGGCAGCTCGGCCGTGCCACCGCCACCGCTGATGACACCCGCCACGACGACCGCCACGAGCAGCCCGCCGGCGGCGCCAATGGGCAGCCAACGGGCGGTGTGGTGCTGGGGGCGGGAGCGGGCGTTCACGGCGTGGCTGGGGCGGCGCTCGGTGCGCAGACGACCCAAGGTTACCAAGCACCGGCTCGCCGGGATCCGCGACCCAACACCTTTTCACCGCAACCGAACGGGGTCAGCGAACCTTCTCGATCGCGTCCAGGTCGGCGCGCAACGACCACATCTCCTTGAGGATCGTGAGGATCACGGTGGGTGAGCTGAGCGTCGACTCGCCCCGGGTGCGCGGGAAGTAGTCGACCCCCATCTGCATGATCTCGTAGCCCAACCGCGTCGCCCGGATGACCAGCTCGGCGTCGATGAACGAGCCCTCGCTCTTCAACTCGACGTGGTCGAAGACCCGGCGGCGGCAGAGCTTGAACGCGAAGTTGATGTCGCGCACCTTCACCCCGAACAACGCCTTGATCAACCCGTTGTAGACCCAGGTGTAGACGCCGCGCAGCAGGCCCTCGCCGGTGCGGTCGAAGCGATAGGCGCTGATGATGTCGACGTCGTAGTCGCGCAGCAGCCGTACCGCCCGCGGAAGCTCACCCATGTCGAAGGGCAAGTCGGCGTCGGTGTACAGCACCAGGTCGCCGGTGGCGGCCTGGAACCCGGTCTTCATCGCACCGCCGAGCTTGCGGTTGCGGTCGTGGTGGATGACGCGGACGTGCGGATCCTCGGCCGCCAGCCGGTCGGCGATCGCGCCGGTGCGGTCGGTCGACTTGTCGTCGACCACGATCAACTCGTAGTCGCGGATGTCGCCGCTGGCGACCAGCCGCTCGCAGGCCCGCTTGCCGAACCCGATGGCGCGTTCGATGTATTCCTGCTCGTTCCACATCGGGTAGAAGACCGACAGCTTCTCGAACGGCTCGACCGGGGCCAGATGCTCCACCATCGACGGCGAGGGTAGCTGCACCGGTGGGCGAACCGATACCGGCCTAGAGTCGCGGGGGTGACGGAGCCGACGCCGCCCAGCACGCCGGAGCCCCTGTCGCCCCCGCCCCGGAGTGTCGCCGGCCTGCCCCCGCCGCCCGAGGGCACCCGGCCCGTCGGCGGCCCGACCGACGCGGTGATCCCGGTCACGATGCCGCCGCGGGCCGGTGAGCTGACCACCGGGTGGCTGATCATCACGGCGGCGACGTGGATCGGCGTCTGCGCGGCGCTGATCGCGGTCTGGAACGCCAGTACCCAGCTCGGCCTGCCGACCTGGTGGCTCGGCCCGCGTTCGTCGCCGCAGCCGCGCATCGTCCAGGTCAGCCCGTTCATCGCTCCGGCGCTGATGGTGGTGGCGGCGGTCAACCGCATCCGCCGGCTGGCGTGGCTCGGGCTGGCCGCCTCGGCGGTGGTCGTCGCCTTCGGCGTCGTCGAGTTCGGCCGGGTCGACTCGCTGGCGTGGGTGCAGCTGCTGATCGGCGTGCTCGCCGGCGCGGTCTCGATCGCCTCCCTGGCCCACACCTACCGGCCCGACCCCGGCGCCCACCGGCCGCCGCCGCGCTGACCGCGCGCCGGACGAACCGATCGACGGCCGCAGCGACGCTCCCGATAGGTTCGGCTGCTATGTCGAACGTCCTCATGTCGTTGCCCGTCGGCGAACGGGTCGGAATCGCGTTCTCGGGAGGCCTCGACACCTCCGCCGCGGTCGCCTGGATGCGTGAGCGCGGTGCGATCCCCTACACCTACACCGCCGATCTCGGCCAGCCCGACGAGCCCGATCTCGCCGGGGTTCCCGGTCGTGCCAAGGTGTACGGCGCCGAGCAGGCCCGCCTGGTCGACTGCCGCGAGGAGCTGGTGCGCGAGGGTTTGATGGCGCTGCAGTGCGGCGCCTTCCACATCCGCACCGCGGGCCGCACCTATTTCAACACCACACCGCTGGGGCGCGCCGTCACCGGCACCTTGCTGGTGCGGGCGATGAAAGACGACGGCGTCGACGTGTGGGGTGACGGCAGCACCTACAAGGGCAACGACATCGAGCGGTTCTACCGCTACGGCTTGATGGTCAACCCGGCGCTGCGGGTCTACAAGCCGTGGCTCGACCCGGCGTTCGTCGACGAGCTCGGCGGGCGCACGGGGATGAGCGAGTTCCTGCAGGCCCGCGGTCTGCCCTACCGCGACCCGGTCGAAAAGGCCTACTCGACCGACGCCAACATCTGGGGTGCCACCCACGAGGCCAAGGCGCTCGAGGAGCTGTCGACCGGCATCGAGATCGTGCGGCCGATCATGGGGGTGCCGCACTGGGACCCGGGCGTCGAGATCGCCGCCGAGGACGTGTCGATCCGTTTCGAAGAGGGCTGGCCCGTGGCGATCGACGGGCACCGGTTCGACTCGCAGGTCGACCTGGTCGTCGCCGCCAACACGATCGGCGGGCGCCACGGGTTGGGGATGAGCGACCAGATCGAGAACCGCATCATCGAGGCCAAGTCGCGCGGCATCTACGAGGGGCCGGGCATCGCGTTGCTGCACATCGCCTACGAGCGTCTGCTGACCGCGATCCACAACGAGAACACGATCGAGAACTACACGACGATGGGTCGCCGCCTCGGGCGGCTGCTCTACGAGGGCCGCTGGTTCGACCCCCAGAGCCTGATGCTGCGCGAGCCGTTGTTGCGGTGGGTCGGGTCGGCGATCACCGGCGAGGTCACCGTGCGGCTGCGGCGGGGCGACGACTACTCGATCGTCGACACCGTCGGCGAGAACTTCTCGTACCACCCCGAGCGGCTGTCGATGGAGCGGGTCGAGGACCAGGCGTTCGGCCCGCTCGACCGCATCGGTCAGCTCACGATGCGCAACCTCGACATCGCCGACAGCCGTACCAAGCTCGGCGTCTACCGCCAGGTCGGCACGCTCGGCGGTGGCGGCATGCTCGAGCTCGACCCGATGCACGGCGCCGCGCCCGACGACACGGACTGACCGGGCACCCGGTCAGCGACGACCGGTCAGCGACGGCCGGTCAGCGACGACTGGTCAGCCCGGCGATGCCGAACGCTTCGACCGTGGCGGCCGACGAGCCGATGCGCTCGGGCGGCATCGCCGCCCCGGTGCCGTCGGCGAGCCTGGTCATCATCTCGAAGTTGGCGGCGACCGCCGCGGCGTCGACCATGAACTCCTCGTCGGCGGCGGCGACCAGTGCCCGGCGGGCCTCGCCGAGCTCGGCGTCGTCGCTGCCCGCACACGCCGATGCGAACCGCACCAGTTCGTCACCGAGTTCGACGCCGCTGCCGGTCGCGCCGCCGGCCACCACCGCCAGATCGGCGGGTGCTCCCTGTTCCGTGCTGCTCCAACTGAGCATGCTGCCGTGGGCGGTCGTTCAATAGAAGCAGTCGCGCAGCTGGGCGACGCGCGCCGCCACCAGCTCGGTCTGCGGCCGCGACAGGCCGCCGTCGCGGCGGGTCCAGCCGGGGTCGATCATCTCGTGGGAGGGCATGTACTGGGCGTCGGACATCCGCCACAGGTTGAGGAACTCGCCGGGCACCGCCGTGTAGGCCTGCACCACGGCGGCGAGCTGGTCGGCCGGGGCCCGCACCGGCACCCAGTTGTACCCGGGTTGCACGACCTCGTCGGGCACGTCGCCGCTCGGCTCACCGGCCTCGGGTTCGGGGAACGGCGGCACGTCGACACCGACGTTGCGGCAGAAGTGGGCGACCGCGGCGACGGTGGTGACGACCGAGACCAGCTCGACGTACGGCAGCGCGCCGAGCTGTTCGCTGACCCGGCGATAGACGTCCTCGGTCATCGTGGCGGCGTGGCGGGCGATGCGGTAGACGACGTCGTGGGCGGCGGCGGGGGCGACGTGGTCGCCGGGCAGCCGACCCTCGACCGCCGACACCGACGCCCACGGCGGCAGCGGCTCGACGTCGCGGATCGCGCCGAGGGCGGTGTTGGCCAGTTCGATCCGCTGTGCCGCCGTCCACCAACTGCCCGGCCGGGCGAGATGGGCCCACGCTTCGCGGTGGGCGTCGGCGAGGTCGTCGCGCACGATCACAGCAGCCTCCTCATGATGCCGGCCAGCAGCTCGACGCGCGCCGGCATCGTGTCGATCTCGACGTACTCGTGGTCGGCGTGCGCCCCGCCGCCGACGGCACCGAGCCCGTCGAGCGTGGGCACCCCGATCGCGGCGGTGAAGTTGCCGTCGCTGCCACCGCCCACCGCGACACCGCGGATGCCCGGCAGCGCCGCCTCGGCGAGCGGGAACAACCGGGCCGAGGCCGACTCGGGCATCGGCGGGCGGCCGATCGAACCGCTGACCTCGAGGGTGGCGGCCGGGTCGACCGGGGCGAGCGCGGCCATCAGCGCCTCGACGCGGTGCTTTTCGTCGGGGCCGGTGACCCGCACGTCGACCTTGATGCGGGCCTCGGCCGGCACGACGTTGTCGGCGGTGCCGGCCCTGGCGACCGTCGGGGTGACGGTGGTGCCGGCCGCCGGGTCGGCGAACGCCGCGATCCGCAGCACCTGATGAGCGGCCTCGATCAGCGAGTTGACGCCCTTGTCGGGCTCGAGGCCGGCATGCGACGCCCGGCCCCGCACGACCACCTCGAACGTGCCGGTGCCCTTGCGGCCGGTCTTGACGGCCCCACCGTCGGCACTCGGTTCGAGCACCAGCACGTTGCCGCACGCCGCGGCGCGCGCCTCGAGCAGGGCCCGCGACGTGGCCGAGCCGACCTCCTCGTCGGCGGTGAACAGCATCTCGACGCCGGAAGCGTCGGCGAGCGCCGCGACGGCGTGGATCGCCTGCACGATGCCGGCCTTCATGTCGAACACGCCCGGGCCGGTGGCCCGGCCGTCGGCGACGGCGAAGGGCCGTTCGGCCAGCGCCCCCAGCGGGAACACGGTGTCGTGGTGCCCGAGGATCAGCACCCGCGGCTCGCCGCCGCCCGACCAGTGCACGTGCGGGCCGGCTGACCCGTCGACGAGCGCCGCCGGCCGGCCGGTGCGCTCCTCGATCAGGCGCGCCAGGTTGGCGGCCGACGCCGCCAGGGCCGCGGTGTCGAGCGACGGCGACTCGACCTCGACCAGCCGCTTGAGGTCGGTGAGCAGGTGGTCGATCTCGGCCATGTCGCAACGGTACCGCCCGCCGATGCCGCGCCACGATGCCGCGCCACGACACCGGTCATGGTGCCGCTCGAGGGTGCCGGGGTGCGCCCGGGCCGGAGGCTCGGGCGACCGGTGGGCGACCAGCCCGCCGAGGCGTCGGCTGGTGCCGCCGCCGTGCCGCCTGCCACGATGGCGGCGATGCTGCCCCGCCACCGCTCCCCGCTCGTCCCCGTCGTCGTCGCAGTCGGCCTGGTGCTCGCCGCTTGTTCGGGGGGCGACCCGGCGCCGGCCGGCACGGTCGCGCCGGCGACCGACGAGCCCGCACCGTCGACCACCGCCGAGGCCGCTCCGACCGCGCAACCCGCGACGACCGTGGTGCAGTACGCGATGGCCGGGTTCGACGTCGTGCCCGGCACCGAACAGCTCACGGTCACCGGTGCCGAGCCGGGCCGGCAGCTCGCCGTCTACGACGCCGACGGCAGCGAGGTCGCGACCGGCACCGTCGACGAGTCCGGCGCCTGGATCGCGCGCCGGCTGGCCGGGGGTGCCGGCTTCACGGTCGGCGACGACGT
Source organism: Ilumatobacter sp. (assembly GCA_036526035.1). GTDB lineage: Bacteria > Actinomycetota > Acidimicrobiia > Acidimicrobiales > Ilumatobacteraceae > Ilumatobacter. Next base: position 54,936 of record DATCZG010000082.1, read on the forward strand.
CGAGCGCAGCGCCGAGGTGACGACGCTCGCCCGCGACGCCCACCCCGACCCGGCGTTCTACGCCGAACAGCGCCTGCCGGCCGACGGCCTCGGCTACATCACCACCCGTGACGGCACGACGCTGTCGGCGAGCGTGTGGTTGCCAGGCCCGGCCGACGGCGGCCCCTACCCCACCGTCGTCGAGTACTCGGGCTACACCCCCAGCGATCCCGACTCGCAGGGGTTCGCCGACCTGTTCGTCGCCCTCGGCTACGCCTACGTCGGGGTCAACATCCGCGGCACCGGGTGCAGCGGCGGTTCGTTCCGGTACTTCGAGTACACCCAGAGCCTCGACGGCTACGACGCGATCGAGGCCGTCGCCGCCCAGCCGTGGGTGCTCGACCACCGGGTCGGCATGGTCGGCGTCTCGTACCCGGGCATCAGCCAGCTGTTCGTCGCCCAGACCCAGCCGCCCAGCCTGGCGGCGATCACCCCGTTCAGCGTGCTCGACGACAGCGCGATCGCCACGCTCTACCCGGGCGGGATCCTCAACACCGGGTTCGCGGTGCCGTGGGTGGCCGACCGCATGTCCGATGCCCGCCCCGGGGGCCAGGCCTGGGCGGCCGAGCGGATCGCGGCCGGCGACGAGCAGTGCGCCGCCAACCAGGGCCTGCGCTTGCAGAACCCCGACCTGCTCGCCGAGATCGTCGCCAACCCGTTCTGGACCGACGCCGTCGCCGGCGAGCTCGCGCCGCGACTGTTCGTCGACCGCATCGCGGTGCCGACGTTCGTCGCCGGCGCCTGGCAGGACGAGCAGACCGGCGGCCACTTCGCGACGATGCTCGACCGGTTCACCGGCACCCCGCACCTGTACGCGACGTTGCTCAACGGGCTGCACACCGAGTCGATCGGCCCGGCGGTGTTCCCGCGGCTGGTCGAGTTCCTCGACCTCTACGTGGCCCGCCGCACGCCGTCGCTCGCCGTCGCCCGGTTCGTCGCGCCGGTCCTCGCCGGTGGGCTGTTCGGGACGACGGGCGTCGCGTTGCCCGCCGACGACCGCTTCGCCGGGATGAGCTTCGACGAGGCGCTGGCGGCGTTCGAGAGCGAGCCGCCGATCCGGGTGCTGTTCGAGGAGGGCGCCGCCGACGGGTTCCCGGCCCGGGCGCCGATGGCGCGGTTCGAGGCCGGGTTCGAGCGGTGGCCGGTGCCCGAAGGCATCGTCACCGCGTGGTACCTGGGTGACGGGGCGACGATGGGCGAGGCACCGCCTGCCGGCCCGTCGAGCAGCCGCTACCTCGCCCTGCCCGACGCCGTCCCGGCCACGTTCTACGACGGCTCGTCGTCGGGGATCTGGTCGGTCGACGTCGAGTACGACTGGGTCGAGGGCGGCCCCGGATCGTTCGCCGCCTGGGTCACCGAGCCGCTCGCCGCCGAGACCGTCGTCGTCGGGTCCGGCTCGGTCGACCTGTACGTCCAGTCGAACCTCGGCGACACCGATCTCGAGGTGACGATCAGCGAGGTGCGGCCCGACGGGCAGGAGATGTACGTGCAGAGCGGCTGGTTGCGGGCCTCGCACCGGACGCTCGACGCCGCCGCCTCGACCGACCTGCGGCCGGTGCAGACCCACCGGGCCGACGACGCCGCCCCGCTCCCCGACGGCGAGTTCGAACTCGTCCGGGTCGAGGTGTTCCCGTTCGCCCACGTGTTCCGCGCCGGGTCGCGCATCCGGCTGTCGGTCGACGCGCCGGGCGGCAACCGCGCGGTGTGGGAGTTCGACACGATCTCGGGCGGCGAGCAGGTGACGATCGCCCACGACGCGATGTACCCGTCGCGCCTGGTGCTGGCGGTCGTGCCGGGCGTCGACGCGCCCGATCGCCACCCCGAGTGCGGGGCGTTGCGCGGCCAGCCGTGCCGCACCTACCGCGCGCCCGGCTGAGCGGCCCAACGGGTCGTCGTCGGGCCGGCACGACCGCTCGGCTACGTTCGGGGCGATGTCACGACTTCGCGCCCATTTCGAGCGCCTGATCGAGCCGGCCGACATCCGCCTCGGCGGCGACCGGCCGTGGGACGTGCGGGTGCACGACGACCGTCTGTTCCAGCGGGTGCTGACGGCCGGAACGCTCGGCCTCGGCGAGGCCTACATGGACGGCTGGTGGGACTGCGACGCGATCGACCAGATGATCGACCGGGCGCACCGCTCCGAGATCGCACGGCGGCTCGTGTCACCGGCGACGCTGGTGCGGGTGGCCGAGGCCCGGATCCGCAACCTGCAGGCCGGCCGCCGGGCGTTCGAGGTGGGTGAACGGCACTACGACATCGGCAACGACCTGTACGCGCGGATGCTCGGCACGCCGATGGTGTACAGCTGCGCCTATTGGCGCGACGCCGACGACCTGTCGGCGGCGCAGACCGCCAAGCTCGAACTGATCCGCAACAAGCTGGCGGTCGAACCGGGGATGCGGGTGCTCGACATCGGGTGTGGCTGGGGTGCCGCCGCCCGGTACTTCGCCGAGCGGGCCGGGTGCGAGGTGGTCGGGCTCACCGTCTCGAACGAACAGGCGCACCACGCCCGCCAGTTGTGCGACGGACTGCCCGTCGAGATCCGGGTCCAGGACTACCGCGAGATCGATGAGCCGTTCGACCGCGTGTTCTCGATCGGGATGTTCGAACACGTCGGGGTCAAGAACTACCGGACCTACATGGAGACCGTCCGGCGCTGCCTGCGCAGCCCCGACGGCCTCACCGTGCTGCACACGATCGGCGGCAACCGGTCGAGCGCCCGCACCGACCCGTGGATGGACCGCTACATCTTCCCCAACTCGATGCTGCCGTCGGCGAGCCAGATCACCGCCGCCGCGGAGGGCGTGCTCACGCTCGAGGACTGGCACAACTTCGGCCCCGACTACGACCGCACGTTGATGGCCTGGCACCGCAACGCGACCGCCGCCTGGGACGACCTGCCGGCGGTCTACGACGAGCGGTTCCGGCGGATGTGGGACTTCTACCTGCTGGTGTCGGCCGGCGGCTTTCGAGCCCGCTACCTGCAGCTGTGGCAAGCCGTGTTCTCGCGCGACGGCCTCGCCCACGTGTACGCCCCACCCGGCGTCCGCTGAGCACCCCTCCGGGTCGCCGACCGCACGGGTGACCGCCGGGGGCGAGGAGAGGGTCGACACCGAGTCCGCACGGTGGTAACGATGACGGCATGGAGGGCAAGGTGGGTGACGAACCGATGGTCGATGTCGAGCTGCTGCGGGCCGAGGTGCGCCAGAAGTACAAAGAGGTCGCCGTCGACCCGCACGGGACGTTCCACTTCCACACCGGCCGGCCGCTCGCGGCCCGGCTCGGCTACCACCCCGAGATCGTGAACGCGCTGCCCGACGTCGCGGTCGAGTCGTTCGCCGGTGTCGCCAATCCGTTTTCGATCTTCGACATCTCCCCCGGCGAGCGCGTCGTCGACATCGGGTCCGGGGCGGGCTTCGACAGTTTCGTCGCCGCCCGACTCGTGGGAGAGACCGGCCGGGTGGTCGGTGTCGACATGACCGACGAGATGCTCGACAAGTCGCGCTCGACGCTCGGCGCGCTCGGCATGTCGCACGTCGAGTTCAGACGGGGTCTCGCCGAGGAGCTGCCGGTGCCCGACGGCTGGGCCGATGTGGCGATCTCGAACGGGGTCTTCAACCTGTGCCCCGACAAGCAGGCCGCCTTCCGCGAGGCGTTCCGGGTGCTGCGGCCCGGCGGCCGGCTGCAGCTCGCCGACATCGCCAACGGCAACGAGGTGCCCGAGGAGGCGGTGCGCGACGTCGACCTCTGGACCGCTTGAATCGCCGGTGGCCTGCCGTGTGCAGGCTGGATGGAGATGATGCGCCGGACGGGGTTCGTCGAGGTCGCCGTGGGTCCGGCGGTCGACGTGTTCGGTGGTGCCGGTGGCGAGACCAACGCCCGCCGGTTCGCCGTGTTCGGCTACGCCTTCCTGGCCCACAAGCCCACCTGACCGCAAGCCCGGCGGCCATCACGACCCCACGGTGGGGTTGCACGCTCGGGCGCCTGTTGCGGTGAGCCGCTTGGCGCGTGACGATTTGCCGGCCGAGGCGCTGCACACCAGACTGCCACGGTGACCGCCCCCGACCGGGTCAACATCGTCTACGTCGGCGACACCGTGCCCGGCTTGCTGCCGTTCCTCGACACCCTGATCAGGCACACCGCGTGGCGCTTCCGCCTGGTCGCCAACGGTTGCGACGAGATCGGCCTCGCCGCACTCGAACGGGTGGCCGGCGAGCATGCCGACCGGATCGACGTGCACGTCGTGTCCACCGGGCGGGTCGTGCAACACGGCGAGGTGCTCGACCGCCTGCTCGAACTCGAGACCGGGCAACTGTTCTGCTTCGTCGACTCCGACGTGTTCGCTCGCGGGCCGGTCGACCTGGCCGAACTCGTCCCGGCCGGCGGCGAGTTGATGCGCTGGTCGGGGCTCCCGGTCTTCCACGGCGGCGAGACACCGGTGAGGCCCGCCTACCACCGGCGGGTCGTGCACGGGTTCGTCCGCCTGGCCGACGGCACGCCGCTCACCGGCACCTATGTGGCCTGCTACCGCACGGCGGCGGTCCGCGACGTGATCGCCCGGCACGGCGTCGGCTTCTCGTTCGTCCGGTGGGATCGCCTGCCACCGGACGTTCGAGCGGTGCTCGCCCGGCGCGGCCTCGACCGCCGGTTCTACGACACCGGCCAGCTGATCGGGCTGCTGTTCGAGGGCGGCCCGAACCCGTCGTATCGCCAGATCCCGTCGCTCGTCCATGTCGGCACCTGGACGTCTCGGAGTCTGATGCGCAAGCCCAAGGCCCGCATCGGGCGGCTCCTGAAGGGCCGGCTGCCCTGGGCGTACCGATGGTGGGCGGCGACCTGGGTCGTGACGCGGCGCAGCGGCTGGCGAGAAGCGCGCGACGAGGCCCGGAACCTGTGTCGGCAAGAGCGGGCGATCCTCGACCTCGAGGCGATCGGACGCGGGACGATGCCGTACGATCTCGCACCCGCCTGGATCGACGACGAGGAGCTGTTCGACGACCTCCGCCGGGTTCTGGGTGAGAGCATCGCGGCCACGTCGGCCGCGCGTCCGGCCCGCTGATCCCGCCGGATTCGGCGACGGGGTCGGCTACGCGGTCGGCGGGCGGGCGGTGGTCGGGCGGTCGGCGAGGTCGTTCAACCGGGCCGCCAGTTCGACGTCGAGCCGGCTGATCCCGCCGACGTCGTGGGTCTGCAGGTCGACCCACACGGTGCGATACGTGTTGGACCACTCGGGGTGGTGGTTCAGCCGTTCCGCCCAGACGGCGGCGCGCATCATGAAGCCGATCGCCTCGACGAAGTCGGCGAACACGAACTCGCGGCGCAGCTTCCCGCCGGCCAGGTGCCATCCGGCGAGGCCGCCGATCGCAGCCGTGATCTCGTCGTCGTCGAGTCGTCGTAGATCAGGGTTCATCGCCTCATCTTGCCATCGCCGACCCCGGCGTCGTCACCGGAGGCCGGGGCACCAGCGGCGCCGCGCCGGCGTGTCGGCTACGATCGGGACCCGGACGAAGGGCCACCCGAAGGAGCGACCACGTGCACCACGACGTCGGCGGACCGACCGCCGTCGCACCCGACGAGGCATTGCTGATCGCCGGGGCGATCGCGACGGCGATCGAACCCGAGGGCGGGTTCGAGCCGGTGCAGGCCGGCCTGATGCGGGCCGTGATCGAGGCGCAGCTCGACGTCCGGGTCGACCTCGGCGGGTTCGACCCGGTCTCGCCCGACGAACTGGCGCAGGTGATCGCCGCCCACCCGCTCGAGTTCCGCCGCCGCGTCGTGCACCAGATGGTGCTCGGCGCGCTCGTGCTGCAGCCGATCCCACCGGCGGTGGCGCGCCGGGTCGCCGCCTACGCCGACGCCCTCGACGCCAACGACCAGTTCGTCAGGGTCGCCCGACGGTACGCACAGGGCGGGTTCGGCCTGGCGTGGCTCGACCTCCACCAGAGCGGGTTCGCCGACCACTGGGAACACGCCAGGACCGACCAGCTGAAGACGACCGTCAAACTCGAGCACCAGCTCGCCGCGGGCATCGAGGACCAGGAGCTCGCCGATGCCTGGGCCGGCTTCGCCCACCTCGCCCCGGGCACGCTCGGGCGTGGCGTGTGGGACATGTACCGCACCCGGGGCTTCGGTCTGCCGGGCACCGTGGGCGGGGCGTCGGCCTATCTCGCCCAGCACGACTTCGTGCACGTGCTCGCCGATTACGGCACCAATCTGCACGGCGAGCTCGAGGTGTTCTCGCTGATCGGCCGGGCCGACCCCGACCCGAAGGGGTTCGCCTGGATCGCCACGCTGGTCGGGCTGTTCGAGACCGGCTACGTCGCCGACGCCGGGTTCTTCACGGGTGACCTCAAGGAGCGGCGCCTCGACAACCCCGACATGCACACCCGGGTCGGCGACGCGATGTGGCGCGGCCGGGTGGTGCGCGACCGGCTCGGTGTCGATCTGCTCGAAGTCGACTATCACCGGTTCGCGGACCGTCCGGTCGGCGAGGTCTGCGCCGAGCTGGGCCTCGAACCGAAGTCGGCATCCGCCGTCGCCGCCGGATCGCCGGGAGCGTTCGACCTCGCCGGGATGTCGCGCATCCAACAGGCCTACGCCACCTCGCTCGACGCCTGACGACTCGATGCCTGACGATTGGCGGGGGTGCCACCGGTTCGGCGATCATGTCCGCACACCCACCGGTCCGTCCCGAGGAGGAACACCGCCATGAGGTTCGCACAGGAGATCCGGGTCCGCTGCAACGACCCCGCTGCGCTGGTCGAGCTGCTCGCCGAATGGGACCGGGGCCAGGCGACGACCGATGTGATGGGGTACATCGGCACCCGGCTGCTCGCCGACCGTGACGACCCGGGGTGCTTCGTCATCCTCGCCGAGTTCGCCGAGGTCGACGGCGACCTCACGGCGGCCGACGAGGCCGAACTGAACAACCAACGCGAACGAACCCGGCAGTGGGCGGCGAAGCTGCGCGAACTCGTCGACGGCGAACCGCTGTGGATCCACTTCGACGAGCTCTACCGCACCGGCATCACCGGCTACCTGCGCCCCAAGTGACCCCGCCGGGTCGCCCGGGCTGACGAGCCGTGGCGGCGGTGCCGCTCAGGTCGACCAGTCGGCGGGCAGTTCGCGGCGCCACGGCGGGTCGGCACCGCGCCGGGTGCACGCCATCGCGGCCACCGTCGCGCCGGCGGCGACCGCCGCCGCCAACCGCTCGACGTCGTCGGTCTCGGCGACACCGAGGCCCGACGCCACCCACCACGCCAGGAAGCCGCCGACGAACGCGTCGCCGGCCCCGATCGTGTCGACCACGGCGACCGGTGCGACGGGAACGATCTGCTCACCCGCTGCGGTGACGACCCGGACGCCGTCGCCGCCGGCGGTCACCAGCACCGCCCGGGCGCCGCGCCGCACCAGCACCGCAGCGGCGGACAGCGGGTCGTGATCGGGCAACAGGTAGGCGAGGTCCTCGACGCTGGCCTTCACGACGTGCGACCTCGCGACCACCCGGTCGACCCGCGCCGCGTACGCGTCGGCGTCGGCCACCGCGTGGGGCCGGCAGTTGACGTCGAGCATCACCAGGCACCCGGGGCCCTGGGCGGCGACCAACCGCTCGACGGTGGTCGCCAGCGGTTCGAGCACCAGGCCGAGCCCGCCGACCAGCAGCACGTCGCCACCGAGGTCGGCGGCCGGGCCGACGTAGGCCGGGGCCGAGGTGCCGGCGCTGTAGAAGCGGTACGTCGCAGCGCCACCGGTGTCGAGCTCGGCGGCCGCCAGCGTGGTCGGCAGGTCGACCCTCGGCATCCGGGCCGTCGACACGCCGTCGGCGGCCAGCCGTTCGGCGAGCATCGTGCCGAACCGGTCGACCGACACGGCGCCGACGAACTCGACCTCGACGCCGAGGCGCCCGCACGCCCGCGCCGCGTTGAACGGGGCGCCGCCCGCGACGGCGGTGATCGAGCCGTCCGGCTCGATGGCGAGGTCGATCAGGGCTTCACCGACGACGGAGATCACCGTGCCATCATCGCAAACTCCGAGCGAAACCGTGCCCGATCCAGCAGACTCGTGGCGATGAGCCCGCCGTCCGTCACGCCCGGCCAGATCGATGCCGCCGCCGCCGTGATCGCGCCGTTCGTGCGGCGCACCCCGGTGCTCGAGGTGCCCGGCGACGAGCTCGGGGTCGACGCCGGCCTGGTCGTCAAGCTCGAGTACCTGCAGCACAGCGGGTCGTTCAAGGCCCGCGGCGCGGCCCACTTCGTGGCCACCCGGGCGGTCGAGCGCGACGGCATCGTCGCCGCGTCGGGCGGCAACCACGGGGTGGCCGTGGCGTGGGCCGCCCACCGGTTCGGCCACCCGGCGCACATCTTCGTCCCGACCACCGCGACACCGGCCAAGGTCGAGCGCCTGCGCAGCTACGGCGCCGATGTCCGCCAGGTCGGACGGGTGTACGGCGAGGCGCTGGCCGCCGCCCACGAGTACCTCACCACCCGCCGCGCCACCTCGATCCACGCCTACGACGACCCGGTCGTGATGGCGGGTGCCGGCACGTGTGCCCGCGAACTCGACCGCGACGCCCCCGGTCTGGCGGCGGTGATGGTGGCCTGTGGGGGCGGGGGTCTGTCGGGCAGCACGGCGGCCTGGTTCGGCGACCGGGCCGAGATCGTCGTCGTCGAGACCGAGGGCACCGCGACCTACGCCGCGGCGGTCGCCCACGGGGCCCCGACCGACGTCGCGGTGTCGGGCGTCGCCGCCGACGCGCTCGGCGCGACCCGTCTCGGCGACCACCCGTGGGCCGCCCTGCAGGCGGTGTCGGCGACCAGCGTGGTCGTGTCCGACGACGCCGTCGTCGCCGCCCGCCGGCGGCTGTGGGAGTGGTTGCGGATCGTGGTCGAGCCGGCGGCCGCGGCACCGGTCGCCGCCTTGATGAGCGGGGCGTGGCGGCCGCGTGCGGCGGGCGACCGGATCGGCATCGTGCTGTGCGGCGCGAACACCGCCGTCGACCTGGCGCTGCCCGCCCCGTGACGGGCGGCTGCGGATGGGGCAGACTGGGCCGGTGACCGACACTGCGCGACCCTCGGTGGACGCCGACACCTACCAGCTCGCCGACCGCTACCGGAGCGAGGACGGCCGCGTGTTCCTGTCGGGCCTGCAGGCGATCGCCCGGCTGCCCGGCGACCAGCTCCGGCTCGACCGCCGCAACGGCCTCCACACCGCGGCGTTCGTCAGCGGCTACCAGGGCTCGCCGGTGGGCACCTTCGGCGAGGAGGTCGAGCGGGCGTTGCGCACCGTGCCCGACCTGCCGATCGTCAACCGGCCCGGCGTCAACGAGGAGCTGGCCGCCACGTCGGTGATGGGCAGCCAGCTCGCCGTCACCCTCGACGACTGCCTGTACGACGGCATCGTCGGCATCTGGTACGGCAAGGGCCCCGGCATCGACCGCGCCGGCGACGCGATCCGCCACGCGGTGTTCGCCGGCACCGCCCCGCTCGGCGGTGTCGTCGCCGTCGTCGGCGACGACCCGAGCGCCAAGTCGTCGACGGTGCCGTCGTCGAGCGACGCCACGATGGTCGACCTGCACATGCCGCTGCTGTTCCCCGGCGATCCGCAGGAGGCGCTCGAGCTGGCCCGGCACGCCGTGGCGCTGTCGCGGGCGTGCGGCATCTGGGCCGGCGTCAAGCTGGTGACCCCGGTCGCCGACGGCACCGGCACCGTCGACGTGCACCCCGACCGGGTGGTGCCGATCGTCCCCACGGTCGAGTTCGACGGCCGGGTGTTCCGGCCGCAGCCGAACGGCCGCCTGATCACGCCGCACACGCTCGAGATGGAGCGCGAGTTCTTCGAGGTGCGCACCGAGCTCGCCCGCCGTTACGGCTCGATCAACCAGCTCAACCGGGTGACGGTGCGCACCGACCACGACTGGATCGGCATCGCCGCCTGCGGCCACACCTACCACGAGGTCCGTGAGGCGCTGCACGTGCTGGGGTTCGCCGACGACCAGGCGTTGCGCGACGCCGGGATCCGGTTGTTCCAGCTGCTGATGCCGATCCCGCTCGAACGCTCCGACATGCGCGAGTTCGCCAGGGGTCTGACCGACGTGCTGGTGATCGAAGAGAAGAACCCGACCCTCGAGTTGCTGACCCGCGACGCGCTCTACGACGTCGCCGACCACCCCCGCGTGTGGGGCAAGCGCGACGAGCACGGCGAGGTGCTGGTGCCCTACGACTCGATGCTCGACGCCGAGCGCCTGCTGCCGGCGCTGCGGCACCATCTCGGCAAACGCCTCGGCGACCGTCTCGCGCCGCCCCGCCCGCGACCCGACCGAGCGCTGATCCCGCTGTCGGTCAACCGGGCGCCCTACTTCTGTTCGGGCTGCCCGCACAACACCAGCACCCGGGTCGAGCCGGGCACGCTGGTCGGCGGCGGTATCGGCTGCCACGCGATGGTGGCGTTCATGGAGGCCGAGCGCACCGGCGACCTGGTGGGGCTGACCTGCATGGGTTCCGAAGGCGCCCAGTGGATCGGCATGGCGCCGTTCGTGCAGCGCAAGCACCTGGTGCAGAACCTCGGCGACGGCACGTTCTTCCACTCCGGGTCGCTGGCGATCCGGGCGTCGATCGCGGCCGGCATCGACATCACCTACAAGCTGCTGCACAACGGCACCGTCGCGATGACCGGCGGGCAGCCCGCCCAGGGCGCCGTCGACGTGCCCGAGATCGCGGCGATGCTGATCGCCGAGGGCGCCCGGCGCATCATCATCACCACCGACGACACCGAGCGTCTCGCCGGCGCCCGACTGCCCGACGGGGTCGAGGTGTGGCACCGCGACCGGCTCGGCGAGGCCCAGCGCGAGCTGGCCGCGATCGCGGGCACGACGATCCTGATCCACGACCAGGCGTGCGCCGCCGAGAAGCGCCGGGGGCGCAGCCGCGGCACGATCGCCAAGCCGGGGTTCCGGGTGGTGATCAACCAGCGCATCTGCGAGGGGTGCGGCGACTGCGGCGACCAGTCGAACTGCCTGTCGGTGCAGCCGATCGACACGCCCTACGGCCGCAAGACCACGATCCACCAGACGAGCTGCAACTTCGACCTGTCGTGCATGAAGGGCGACTGCCCGGCGTTCGCCACGGTCACCGTCGACCCCCACGTCGGCCGCCGCGACGAACCGGCTGCGCCCGACCGGTTCGAGGCGCCGACCCCGCTCGTCGACCCCGACCGGTTCACGGTGCGGCTGTCGGGCATCGGCGGCACCGGCGTCATCACGGTCAGCCAGCTGATCGGCACGGCGGCCCTGTTCGACGGCTTCCACGTCCGCGGTCTCGACCAGACCGGCCTGTCCCAGAAGGCCGGCCCGGTCACCAGCGACGTGCGGATCTCGCGGTTCGCGCCCGCCGCCTCGAACCACTCGACCGCCGCCGGGGTCGACTGCTTCTTGGCGTTCGACCTGCTGGCGGCGGTGGGCGACTCGCACCGCGCCGGTGCGGTGCCCGGCCGCACCGTGGTCGTCGGCTCGGTCGACGTGGTGCCCACCGGCGACATGGTGATCCACCCCGACAGCCTCCGGTACCCGCAGCAGACGACGCTGCGTGCCCGGCTCGACGCGGTGTCACGGCCCGAGCACAACCGGTACCTCGACGCCGGGGCGATCACGCTCGGGCTGTTCGGCAGCAGCGCCAGCGCCAACGTGCTCACCCTCGGGGTCGCCGTGCAGTCGGGGGCGCTCCCGCTGCAACCCGCCAGCCTCGAACGGGCGATCGAGCTCAACGGCGTCGCCGTCGCCCAGAACATCGCGGCGTTCCGGTTCGGCCGGCAGTGGGCGGTCGATCCCGACGCGGTCGAGGCCGCGGCCGGCATCGAGGCGCCGCGCCTCGAGTCGCTCGACCAGATGGTCGCCCGCCTGGCGGCCGACCTCGCCGACTACCAGCACGAGGCCTACGCGACCCGGTTCCGCGAGCAGGTCGCGGCGGTGCGGGCCGGCGAGCAACGGGTGGTGCCCGGGTCGACCGCGCTGACCGCCGCGGTCGCCCGCCACCTGCACAAGCTGATGGCCTACAAGGACGAGTACGAGGTGGCCCGGCTCGCCCTGCTCGACGAGTCGCAGCTGCGCTACCGGCAGGTCGGCGGGCCCGGTACCACCGTCACCTACCACCTGCACCCGCCGATGCTGCGGGCGCTCGGCATCGGCCGCAAGATGCGGTTCACCCGCACCGGCACGCCGTCGTTCGCCGCCCTGCGGGCGATGAAGCGGCTGCGCGGCACCCCGCTCGACCCGTTCGGCCGGGCCGCGGTGCGCAAGCTCGAGCGGGCGATGATCCCCGAGTACGAGGCGGCGGTCGCGACGATCCTGGCGCGGCTCGACGCCGGCAACCTCGACGCGGCGGTCGCGATCGCCGAGCTCCCCGACCAGGTGCGCGGGTACGAGCACCTCAAGCTCACCCGGGCGACCGCCTACCGGGCCGAGCTGGCGACGCGGCTCGCCGAGTTCACCGGTTCCTGACGGCCAACCCTCGCTCGTGCAGCGCGGGGCGGCGTTCCGTAGAGTGGAGACATGCCCGCCGCCGGAGAGCACCATCCCGCGTTCGAGGAGTACTGCGAGTGCATCTTCGAGCTCGCCGAGGACGACCTCGACATCATCCAGGCGCGCATGGCCGAGCGGCTCCAGGTCAGCCGGCCGGCGGTGAGCGAGATGATCCGCAAGCTCGAGGCCGAGGGCCTGATCACCAACGACGGCGCGATCGCGCTCACCGACGACGGCCTCGCACTCGCCCAGCAGGTGGTGCGCCGGCACCGGCTCGCCGAACGGTTCCTGACCGACGTCCTCAAGCTGTCGTGGGCCGAGGCCCACCACGAGGCCGGCAAGTGGGAGCACGTGATCAGCGACAGCGTCGAGATCGCGATGAACCGGCTGCTCGGCGAGCCCACCACCTGCCCGCACGGCAACCCGATCCCCGGCTCCGACTACGTCGAGCCCGACTCGTCGCCGTTGTCGCAGCTGCCGATCGGCGGGTCGTTCACGGTGCGCCGGATCCCCGAGGAGCTCGAGTTCACCCCGGGGTTGCTCGAATTCCTCGAGGAGTCGTCGCTGCGGCCCGGCTGCCGCGGCGTCGTCACCGCCAGTTCGCCCGACGGCACGCTGACGGTCGAGATCGAGGGGCGCCACGTGGGGGTCGGCTCGTTCGCGAGCGACCGCATCATGGTCACCTCGTGACCCGCCCGGGTGCGGGGGCCGCGCCGACGGTCGCGATGATCCTGATGGTCGCGCTGGGGGCGTGCGGCACCACCTACATCGACACCCGGGTCACCGTGCCCGACACGGCGCCGGGTGCCACCACGACGACGCTGGCGCCGGTCGACCCCGACGCCCCGCTCGCCGACCTGCTCGCCGAGATCGAGACGTTGATGTTCGATCTCGACCAGAAGATCATCGAGCGGCGCGGCGACGACGCCGCGTTGGCACGTATCGACGAGCTGTGGTGGGTCGCCGAACGCCGGATCCGGGCCGTCGACCCCGACGACGTCTACAACTTCCAGCAGGCGATCGATCTCGCCGACTCGGGGGTGCGCCGCAGCCGGCCCGCCGATGCCAGCAAGGGCTACAAGATCCTGCTGCAGGTCGCCGCCGCCTATCTCGCCGGCACCTGAGCCGCGGTGTGGCGGTGGGCACCGCCAGCGGGTACCGTCCCCGGCGATGTCGACCCGCCGCACCGTCATGTTGCTGACCGGGCTGGCGCTGTACGGCCTCAGCCTGACGCTGCTGGTGCGCGCCGGCCTCGGGCTCGCCCCGTGGGACGTGTTCCACCAAGGTGTCTCGAAGGTCACCGGGCGGTCGCTGGGCACGGTGATCGTCGCCACCAGCTTCGTCGTGTTGCTGTTGTGGATCCCGCTGCGCGAACTGCCCGGCATCGGCACGATCGCCAACGCCGTGCTCGTCGGTGTCGGCGTCGACGTGTTCTCGGCGATCCTGCCCGACGTCGACCAGCTCGCCACCCGCTGGGCGCTGCTGGTGGCCGGCGTGGCGCTCAACGGCGTCGCCACCAGCCTGTACATCGGCGCCGGGCTCGGGTCGGGCCCGCGCGACGGCCTGATGACCGGCATCGCCCGGCGCGGCCACCCGATCCGGGTCGTGCGCACCTCGTTGGAGGTGACGGTGCTGACGGCCGGCATCGTGCTGGGCGGCTCGTTCGGTGTCGGCACCGTCGCCTATGCGCTCGGGATCGGCCCCCTGGTGCACGTGATGCTGCCGTGGTTCGCCCGGTTCACCCACGACCCGGCTCCGGTCGCCACCGTCGCCCCGGGCTGAACGCCGACCCGGCCGGCTACCGCAGCGGTGCCGGCAGCGGGTCGCGGTGCACGATCGAGAGGCGCTGCGTGCTGCGGGTCAACGCGACGTAGAGCGAACGCATGCCGTGCTCGTGGTCGCTGACGATGCGGCTCGGCTCGACGACCACCACGGCGTCGAGCTCGAGGCCCTTGACGACGCTGATCGGCACCACGGTGAGCGACTGGTCGAGGCCGGTGCTGGCCGCTCGGCCGTGCGCGATCCCGGCTGCCGTGAAGGCGTCGGCGATCTCGTCGCACAGGTCGTCGGGGGCGACGACGGCGACGCTGCCCCGTGGCACGGCGTCGCGCAACACGCCGACCTCGGCGAGCACCCCGTCGACGAGCCGCTCGGCCTCGACGATGCTCGGGCCGGCCTCGCCGACACGCACCGACTGGGGGATCCGCAGCCCAGGTGTGGCGGCGGCCATCACCTTGTTGGCGAGCTCCATGATCTGCGACGGGATGCGGTAGCCGACCGAGAGGCCGACGACGCGGGCGGGTTTGCGGTCGGGCAGGTGGGCGAGCACCTCGTTCCAGTCGGCCGGGGCGAGCGGGCCGGTCGCCTGCGCGAGGTCGCCGACCACGGTCATCGAACCGCTGAGCGAGCGGCGGGTCGCCATCTTGAGCTGCATCGGGGTGAGGTCCTGCACCTCGTCGATCACGATGTGCCCGTAGGTACGGATCTCGTCGGCGTCGTCGCTCTTGCCGTTCCTGGTGTTCTTGCCCGGCGGCGGCCCGAGCACCTCGCGGGCGTCGTCGAGCAGCGCGACGTCGGCGGCGGTCCAGCGCACGTCGTGCACCGATTCGCACCGCGGCCGGTGGAGCGCCTTGTACTCGAACTCGGCGAGCACGCCGTCGGCGGCCAGGCGCAGCAACCCCATCGAGCCGAACAGGTCGTGCAGCAGCTCGGCGGGGGTGAGCACCGGCCAGATGCGCTCGAGCGCCTCGCGCACCGGCTCGAGCGAGCGCACCTCCGAGCGCACCTCGCGCGGTGTCGCGTCGCCGTGCCCCCAGGTGGCGGCCATCGCTGCGAACACCTCGCCCTCGACCCAGCGCCGGGCGGCGTTGTGGCGCCGGAACCGGCGGCGCGCCTGGCGTACGATGCGCAGCGTCTCGTCGGCCCGCAGCCGCACGTAGCCCGAGCGGAACGGCACGATCAGGTCGCTGCGCAGGGGCCGTTCGCGGTCGCGGATCGCCCGGTCGATCACCTCGCTCATCCGGATGTCGCCCTTGACGTGCTCGGTGAGGGCCGGCTCGACCGCCGCGCTCCCGGCGGCGAAGCGCACGCCCGGCACCAGGTCGGACAGCACCACCTGCTCGACGCCGGCCTCGCCCAACGACGGCAGCACCTGCTCGATGTAGCGGAGGAACACCCGGTTCGGCCCGATCACCAGCACGCCCTGGTCCTCGAGCGGGAACCGGTGCGTGTAGAGCAGGTAGGCGGCGCGGTGCAGGGCGACGACGGTCTTGCCGGTGCCCGGCCCGCCCTGCACCACCAGCACCCCGGCCTGGGGCGAGCGGATGATCTCGTCCTGCTCGGCCTGGATCGTGGCGACGATGTCGCCGAGGGTGCCGGTGCGGCCGCGCTCGAGCGAGGCGATCAGCGTGCTGTAGCCGCGCAACCGGGCGACGGCGCCCGATTCGGCCAGGCCCTCGTCGTGGCCGACGCCGAGGTGGCCGGCGCCGAACAGCTCGTCCTCGATGCCGAGCAGCGTGTGGCCGTCGACGGCGAAGTGGCGGCGACGGACGAGCCCCATCGGCTGGCGGCCGGTCGCCCGGTAGAACGGTTCGGCCACCGGTGCCCGCCAGTCGACGACCACCGGTTCGGCGTCGGCGTCGGCCACCGCCAGGCGGCCGATGTGGAAGCTCTCGAGGTCGCCGTCGTCGAGCGGCCGGCCGTCGTCGTCGAGGGCGTGGCGGTCGATCCGCCCGAACACCAGCGCCGCCTTGCCGAGGTCGAGGTCGGTCAGCCGCTTGACGAGGGCCTCGTCGAACGCGTTGCGTTCGAACCGGGCCTGGAACGTGCCACCGAGATCGGGCTCGGTGATGTCGCGCAGCCGCCACGCGGACGCCCGGCTCTGCTCGAGACACCGGTAGGCGTGGTCGATGTAGGCCTGCTCGTCTGGGAGGTCGGGGTGGTGTTGCGTCATCGATTCCGAGCGATGGTCGAGGCGGTGCGGAGGTCTGGCGATCTCGTCCACCCGGTGCGGGGGGACGAGATATTCTAGCGGTGCAGATAGCGTCATCCCCCGAGATGTCCGTTCCCCTCGCTGTGCCCGGTGTTCCGCTGATCGACGCCGCTGCCGGGCGCGCCGCCCGCCGCACACCGGTGTGGTTCATGCGCCAGGCGGGCCGCAGCCTGCCCGAATACCGTGCGATCCGGGGTGGCGGGTCGATCCTCACGGCGATCGAACAGCCCGAGTTGTCGGCCGAGATCACGATGCAGCCGGTGCACCGCTACGGGGTCGATGCGGCGGTGCTCTTCAGCGACATCGTGGTGCCGCCGCACGCGGTCGGTTTCGGCATCGACGTCAAGCCGGGCACCGGCCCGGTCGCCGACCGGCCGTTGCGTGCGGTGTCCGACCTCGAACGGCTCCGGCCGCTCGAGCCCGGCGACATCGCCTACGTCGCCGACACCGTCGACCTGCTGGTGCGCGAACTGCCCGCCGACGTGCCGCTGCTGGCGTTCGCCGGGGCGCCGTTCACCGTCGGCAGCTACCTGATCGAGGGGGCGCCCAGCCGCACCTACCGGCACACCAAGGCGCTGATGCACACCGACGAGGTGCTGTGGCACCGGGTGATGGAGCGGCTCGCCGACCACGCGGTGACGTTCATCGACGTGCAGCTCTCGCACGGCGCCCGCGCCTTCCAGCTGTTCGACTCGTGGGCCGGGTCGCTGTCGGTCGCCGACTACGACCGGTTCGTGTTCCCCCACTCCCGGCGGGTCTTCGACGAGCTGGCGGCGCGCCATCCGGGTGTGCCCGGCATCCACTTCGGGATCGGCTGCGACCATCTGCTCGAGCGCATGTACGCGGCCGGCCCGCAGGTGATCGGGCTCGACTGGCGCACCCCGATCGGCCGGGCGCGGCAGCGGTTGGGGGCCGGCACGGTCGTGCAGGGCAACCTCGATCCGGCGCTCGTGCTGGCCGGCGAAGGGCCCGCGCTGGCGGGCGCCCGGGCCGTGCTCGCCGACAACGCCGGCCATCCCGGCCACATCTTCAACCTCGGTCACGGGGTGCAGCCCGACACCGATCCCGGCGTGCTGGGGGCGATCGTCGACCTCGTGCACGAGCTCACCACCGCCGCGCCATGACCGGTACCGCCGTGAGCCAGGTTTCGAGCGACGCCGCCGACCGGGTGGCGGTGGTGTTGATGGCGTACGGCACGCCGCGTTCGCCGGCCGAGATCCTGCCGTACTACGTCGACATCCGCCGCGGCCGCCCACCCACCGACGAGCAGCTCGCCGACCTCACCCGCCGCTACGAGGCGATCGGTGGCGTCTCGCCGCTCGCCGAGCTCACCGAGGCCCAGCAGCGGGCGCTGCAGGGTGCGCTCGACGCCCTGGCACCGGGCCGCTACGAGGTCGTGCTGGGCCTCAAGCACGCCGACCCGAAGGTCGAGGCGGCCGCCGAGCTGGTCGCCGGGCGCGGGTTCCGCCACGCCGTCGGCGTCGTGCTCGCCCCGCACTACTCGGCGTTCTCGATCGGCCAGTACCTCGGCCGGCTCCGTGACGCCGCCGAACCGCTCGGGGTCGCCGTGTCGGGGGTCGAGTCGTGGGCGACCGAGCCGGCGTTCGTCGAGTTCCTGGCCACCGATCTCGGTCGCCGCCTGGCGGCGATGCCCGGCCGCACCCGGGTGTTGTTCACCGCCCATTCGCTGCCCGAGCGGATCCTCGCCACCGGCGACCCGTACCCCGACGAGCTGCGGGCCACCGCCGAGGCGGTCGCCGGGCGCCTCGGCCTGCACGAGGGCACCGGCTGGCAGATCGCCTGGCAGAGCGCCGGGCGCACCCCCGAGCCGTGGCTCGGGCCCGACATCCTCGACGTGATCGACGCGCTCGGCGACGATCCCGGGGTCGACGGGGTCGTCGTGTCGGCGGTCGGGTTCGTCGCCGATCACCTCGAGGTGCTCTACGACCTCGACATCGAGGCCGCCCACCGGGCGGCCCGCCGCGGTCTGGCGTTCGACCGCACCGCCTGCGTCAACGACGACGCCTCCGTGATCGCTGCGCTCGCCGCCCGGGTGCACGCCGCGGCGCGATCGACGGCGCCATGAACGCGGCGATCGGCGGCGCATCCCGCCGCCGGGTGCTGGTGGTCGGCGGGGGCATCGCCGGGTTGGCGGCCGCCGTCGAGCTGGTCGACATACCGGGCACCGACGTCGAGCTGTGGGAGGCGACCGACCGGCTGGGCGGCAAGATCGCGACCTCGCCGTTCGCCGGGCTGGCCCACGTCGACGAGGCGGCCGACGCCTACCTCACCAGGGTGCCTCAGGCGGTGGCGTTCGCCCGCCGCGTCGGGCTCGCCGACGGTGATCTCACGGCGCCGGCGGCGGCCCGGGCGATGGTGTGGCACGACCGGCTCCACGACATCCCGGGCGGCATCGTGCTCGGCGTTCCGGCGGCGATCGGCCCGTTCGCCACCACGTCGCTGTTGAGCTGGAAGGGCAAGCTGCGGGCGGCGGTCGAGCCGCTGCTGCCGCGCACCGACGCCGACGATTCGCTCGGGCGGCACGTGCGGGCCCGGTTCGGCGACGAGGTGCACGACCGGCTCGTCGATTCGCTGGTGGGCAGCATCTACGCCACCGACACCGATCGGTCGAGCCTCGCCGCGGTGCCACAGTTGCACGCCCTGGCCACCGGGCACCGCAGTCTGTTGCTGGGCGCGATCGCGGCGCGGCGGCGGGCGGCAGCGGCATCCTTCGACGGCGCCGTGTTCGAGGCCCCCCGCCAGGGCATGGCGGCGCTGGTGGCGGCCGCCGCCGACTACGCCGTGCGGCGCGGCGCCTCGGTCGTGACCGGCCGGGCGGTCACCGAGTTCGCCGCCGACGGTGACGGGTGGCGGGCCGACGGGCAGCGCTTCGACGCGGTGGTGCTGGCCACCCCGGCGCGGCCGACGGCGCCGCTGCTCGCCGCCGCCCTGCCCGACGTCGCCGCGGCGCTGGCCGGGTTCGAGCACGCCGACGTGACGATGGTGCGCCTGACGGTGCCCGGCGCCGACTGGCCGTATCGGCTCGTGGGCCGCAGCGGCTACCTGGTGCCCAAGCCCGACCAGCGCTACGTCACGGCGGCGTCGTTCGCCAGCCAGAAGTGGGCTCATTGGGGCCCGCCCGACGGTTCCCAGCTGTTGCGGGTGTCGCTCGGGCGCGACGGCCTGCCGGTCGCCCATCTCGACGACGACGCGGTCGTGGCGGCCACGGTCGCCGAGACCGGCCGGCACCTCGGTTTCGACCTGCAGCCGGAGGCGATCTCGATCACCCGCTGGGCCGACGCTTTCCCGCAGTACCGCCCGCACCACGCCCGGCGGGTGGCGGCGATCGAGGCCCAGCTGCCACCGACGGTCGCGCTCGCCGGCGCCAGTTTCCACGGGATCGGCATCCCGGCGTGCATCGCCGGGGCGCAGCGCGCCGCCGGCCGGGTGATCGCGGCGATCAAGCCGGTGACCGCGCCCGCCGATGAGGGAATGGCATGATGTCCATCAGGAGACCACGGTCCGCCGTGTACGGTCGCGTGCCCGGCCCCTGGAACGAACATCCCGGGAACGAACACCCCGGGAACGAACACCCGAAGAACGAACGATGAACCCCACCCGCCCGCCCGTCGCCGTCACCCGCGCCGCACCGGCGCGCGTGCTGGTGATGGTCGGCGCCCTCGCTGTGGCGGTGTCGGCCTGCGGCGGCAGCGAGCCCGAGGTGGTTGCCGCCACCACCGTCGTCGTCGCCACCACCACGGCGCCGCCCACCACGACGCTGCCGCCGGTCACCACCACCACGGTCGCCGCCACCACCACGCTCGCCACCACCACGACCACCTCGACGCTGCCGGTGCAGCAGACCGAGCCGATCGCTCCGCCCGCCGACTGGAACGCCAAGGAACCGGTGATCGACCTCGGGGCGATCAGGATCCCTGCGATCGACGTCGACAGCCGGCTCTACGAGGGCATCCGGATGCCGACGCTCGACTACGGGCCGGGCCACTGGCCGGGGTCGGCGATGCCGGGCGAGATCGGCAACATGGTGGTCGCCGGGCACCGCACCAGCAAGCACCGCGTGTTCCGCAACGTCGACCAGCTCGTCGAGGGCGACGAGATCATCGTCGAGGCCGACGGCCGCGAGTACGTCTACCTGGTGCGCGAGGTGGTCATCGTCGAGCCGACCGCCCTGTGGATCGTCGACCCGACACCCACCGGCACGATCACGCTGTTCGCGTGCCACCCGCCGGGTTCGACCGCCCAGCGGATCGTGGTGTTCGCCGACCTCGTGATCTGATGGCCGCGCCACCGGCCGTGATCGGGCGCGCCGCCCGGCCGGTCGCCGGTGTGTCCGCCGGCCTGCTGGTGGCGTTCTCGATGCCGCCATGGGGTTTTTGGCCGTTGGCGTTCGCCGGGGTGGCGTTGTTCGAGTGGGCATTGGGCGACTCGCTCGGCCGGGCCGGGCGGGCCGCGGTCGGGTTCGGGTTCGGGGTCGCCTGGATGTACACCGCGATGGCGTGGATGTGGTTCCTCACGGTGCCCGGCTACATCGTCAGCTGCGCGTTGTTCGCCGGCCTGCACGCGCTCGCCGCGGCGTTCGCCCCCGGCGGCCGTTGGCGCACGATCGGCCGGCCCGCCGCCCACACGCTGGTCGAGGTGGTGCGCTGCTCGTTCCCGTTCGGTGGCGTGCCGCTGGCGACGCTCGGGATCTCGCAGGCCGGCGGGCCGTTGCTCGGCCTGGCGCGTGTCGGCGGGGTGGTGCTGATCACCTGGGTGGTGCTGCAGGTCGGCTTCGCGTTGGCGGGCCCGCTGGCCGCGCTCCCCGGGCTGGTGCGCCGGCGCGTCGCGATCGGCGACCACCGGCACGGGTGGGCGGCGCTGGCGGCGATCGCCGTGCTCGTCGTGCTCGCCGCCGTCGCCCCCGACGGCTCGGCGGCATCCGCGCCGCCGCTGCGGATCGCGGCCGTGCAGGGCGGCGGCCGCCAGGGCACCAGCGCCCTCGACGTGCCCAGCTCGGCGGTGACCGAGGCCCATCTCGACGCCACCGCGACGATCGCCCGCGACCCCGGCCTCGGGCTGGTGGTGTGGCCCGAGAACGGCATCGACGTCGACCGTCGGCCCTTCGACGGCAGCCGGCAACAGCTGGCGGTGGCGCAGCAGGCGGCCCGGCTGGGGGTGCCGTTCGCGATCGGGGTCACCGTCGACTCCGAGTTCTCGCGTCATCCGGTCCCCGACCGCTTCGTCAACGCCCAGGTCGTGGTGACCCCCGACGGCGACGTCATCAGCTCGTACGAGAAGGTGCGGATCGTGCCGTTCGGCGAGTTCGTGCCGCTGCGCGGCCTGCTCGAAGCGGCCGGGGTGCCGCTCGACCAGATCCCGTCCGACGCGATCAGCGGGCGCGACCCGGCGGTGATCGAGTTGCCCGACGGCACCGAGCTCGGCGTGATGATCTCGTGGGAGGTGTTCTTCGGCGATCGCGGCCGGGCGGCGGCCGACGGGGCGATCCTGCTGAACCCGACCAACGGTGCCAGCTACACCGGCACGATCCTGCAGACCCAGCAGGTCGCGTCGAGCAAGCTGCGGGCGGTCGAGACCGGCCGCTGGGTGGTGCAGGTCAGCCCGACCGGGTTCTCGGCGTTCGTGTCGAGCAGCGGCGAGGTGTTCCAGCGCACCGGGGTGAGCGAGCGGCGGGTGATCGTGATGGACGTGCCGCTGCGCACCGGGACCACCTGGTACACGGCGACCGGCGACCGGCTGTGGGTGGCGGCGGTGCTGGCCCTGTTGGCCGGTGCGTGGTGGCTCGGCGAGTGGCGCCCCCGGCGGGCCGCGGCGACCGTCACCCCTGTCACCCCGGCGTGACGGCACCCGCCGGCGCTTCACCCGCCCGCACGCCGCGCCGGGTCACACCTCGAGCATCAGCGTGACGGGGCCGTCGTTGACGAGTTCGATCTGCATCTCGGTGCGGAACCGGCCGGTCGCCACCCGGGCGCCGAGTTCGGCGAGGCGCGCCGCCACCCGCTCGACGAGCGGCTCGGCGTGCTCGGGGCGGGCGGCGTCGATCCAGCTCGGGCGGCGCCCCTTGTCGGTGTTGCCGTAGAGGGTGAACTGGCTGACCACCAGCACCTCGGCGGGTTCGCCGTCGGCGGCGCGGTTGGCGAGCGAGCGGTTCATCACCCCGTCGGCGTCGTCGAGCACCCGCAGGTGCCACACCTTGTCGGCGAGCCGGTCGGCCTCGGCGTGGCCGTCGGCGTGGGTCGCCCCCACCAGCACGCACAGGCCGGGCCCGATCCGCCCGACGGTGTCGCGCCCGCCGGGCGCGGTGATCACGTCGACGTTGGCCCGCACCACCCGCTGCACCAGGGCTCGCATCCCCGAAGCCTGCCACGGCGGTGGCGATCGGGAACAATGGGCCGATGACCACGCACGCGCCGGGCACCGGCGAACCCGACTGTACGACGATCGGCGACGGCGACGTCCGCCTCGACCTCGACGCCGCCCGCGGCGGCCGTGTCGCCCAGATCACCGCCCACGGCGTCGAGCTGTTGATCGGCAGCGAGGCGTCCGACGGCGACCCGTTGCGGTGGGGGTCGTACCCGATGGTGCCGTGGGCCGGCCGGGTGCGCCACGGGCGGTTCGAGTTCGGCGGTGCCGTGCACCGGTTGCCGACCGGCGCCGACGGGCACGCGATGCACGGCGTCGGTTTCCTGTCGCGCTGGACGGTGGGCGCGTGCTCGCCGACCGGCGCCGAGTTCACGCTGCGGTTGCCCAACGACGGGTCGTGGCCGTTCGGCGGGCTCGCCCGCCAG
Source organism: Ilumatobacter sp. (assembly GCA_036526035.1). GTDB lineage: Bacteria > Actinomycetota > Acidimicrobiia > Acidimicrobiales > Ilumatobacteraceae > Ilumatobacter. The sequence continues at coordinate 78,283 of DATCZG010000082.1, forward strand.
ACGTTCGACGTCACCGGCGACGTGGTGACGCTCACGATCGAGGTGTCGGCGGGCGAGCTCGCGATGCCGGCGATGGTCGGCTGGCACCCGTGGTTCCGCAAGCCGAGCGTCGTCGAGTTCGCCCCGACCGCGATGTACCGGCGTCACGAGGGCGTGGCGGTCGCCGAGCTCGTCGACGTGCCGCCGGGGCCGTGGGACGACTGCTTCGTCAACACTGCGCCGATCGTCGCGGTGATCGACGGCGTCACCGTCGCGCTGTCGTCGGACTGCACCGACTGGGTGGTCTACGACGAGCGGCCCGAGGCGACCTGCATCGAGCCGCAGTCGGCGCCGCCCGACGCGTTCAACATCGGCGGCCACGTGCTCGGTCCGCACGAGACGTTGCGGCGCTGGTACCGGATGCGGTTCGACCCGCCGGCGCGGTGACACCCGGCCGCCGGTCGGGCGGCGACGCGTCGGCTACCCATCGGTAACGGGGCGCCGATAGCCTGGTGCGATGCCGAAATCGGCCGGGATCGACCCGGACGCGCCGCTGTCGCTCGCCTACCTGACCTATCGCGGCAAGCCCCATGTCGGCGGCCAGGGCATCTACACCCGCCACCTCACCAAGGCGCTCGTCGATCTCGGCCACTCGGTCGAGGTGTTCGGCGGGCAGCCGTACCCGGTGCTCGACGAGCGCGTGCGGCTCACCGAGTTGCCCAGCCTCGATCTGTTCAACGACCACTACCCGGGCCGCTTCCCGGCGTACTGGGAGTTCAAGACCCGTTACGACTTCCTCGAGGTCGCCCAGTTCTCGCTCGGCGTCTTCCCCGAGCCGCTGGCGTTCAGTGCCCGGGTCAACGCCCACCTGTCGGGCCGGCTCGGCGAGTTCGACCTGGTGCACGACAACCAGTGCCTCGGCTACGGCATCGCCAAGCTCGAGCGCAAGCTGCCCCTGATCGTCACCCTCCACCACCCGATCACCCGCGACCGGATGCTCGAGATGGACGCCGCCCCCAACCGGTTCAAGCGCTGGTCGATCGGGCGCTGGTACAGCTTCGTCAAGATGCAGGGCAAGGTCGCGTCGCGGATGCCCCGCGTCGTGGTGGTCAGCGAGAACTCGATCCAGGACATCCACACCGACATGGGTGTCGAGCTCGACCGCATGCGACTGGTGCCGGTGGGGGTCGACCCCGAGCTGTTCCGCCCGGTCGACGGGGTCGCCCGGCTGCCCGGCCGGCTGATCACCACGGCGTCGGCCGACGTCGCCCTGAAGGGCCTCGCCTTCCTGATCGAGGCGATGGCCAAGCTGCGCGCCGACGGCGACGACATCACGCTCACGATCATCGGCAAACCGAAGCCCGGCAAGTCGATGGATCTGATCGACCAGTTCGGGTTGGCGCCGCACATCGATTTCGTGTCGGGGGTCAGCGACGAGCGCATCGTCGAGCTGTACAGCCAGGCCGAACTGGCGGTCGTGCCGAGCCTGTACGAGGGGTTCAGCCTGCCGGCGATCGAGGCGATGTGCTCGGGCACGCCGCTGGTCGCCACCGACGGCGGCGCGCTGCCCGAGGTCACCGGCACCCCCGGCGACACCGTGTTCCGGTGCCGCAAGGGCGACGCCGGCGATCTCGCCCGCACGATCCGCGCCGCCCTCGCCGACCCCGAGGCCCGGGCCCGGGTCGGCGACGCCGGGCGCCGCCGGGTGCTCGAGCGCTGGACGTGGACCCGCTGCGCCGAACTCACCGTCGAGCAGTACCGCGAGGTGCTGGCGATGCCCGCCAACATCGAGAAGCTGCGCCGCAACGGCCGCCTGTGACCGCGCCGTGCTGACGATCCGTTTCGACCAGTTGGGGCTACGGCCCGGCGACCGGGTGCTCGACGTCGGCGCCGGGTTCGGGCGTCACGTGTACGAGTGCGCCCGCCGCGGCGCCCGCGTCGTCGCCCTCGACTACGCCGCCGACGAGGTGATCACCACCCGCAACACGCTGGGCGCGATGCTCACCGAGGCCGAGATCACCGCCGACTCGCTGATCGGCGTCCTGCGCGGCGACGCCGGGCGGCTGCCGTTCCCCGACGGCACGTTCGACGTCGTGATCACCTCCGAGGTGCTCGAGCACATCCAGGACGACGTCGCCGCGATCGCCGAGATGGTGCGGGTGCTCAAGCCGGGCGGCCGGTTCGCCGCGACGGTGCCGTCGTGGCTGCCCGAGACGATCAACTGGCGGCTCAGCGACGAGTACCACGCCCCCAAGAGCGTCGGTGGGCACGTGCGGATCTACACCTCGACCGAGTTGCGCGCCAAGCTGCGCGCCGCCGGGCTCGCCGTCGACGGGTATCACCGGGCGCATGCGCTGCATTCGCCGTACTGGTGGTTGAAGTGCGCCGTGGGGCCCCGCGACGACGACCATCCGGCTGTCGTGCGCTACCGCCGGTTCCTCGAGTGGGACATCATCGAACGGCCCGCCGCGACCCGCATCGCCGAGCGCCTGCTGTCGCCGGTGTTGGGCAAGAGCTCGGTGCACTACGCCACCAAGCCGGCCGCCGGCCCGCACGGTGAGGGGGCGGGCGCGTGATCCCCGACCTGCCCGGGGTGCTGTCGGCCGACGAGGTGGTGCAGTCGGGCCGCCACCTGGCGTCGCTGCAGACCGCGAGCGGCATGATCCCGTGGTTCCCCGGCGGCCACTGCGACCCGTGGAACCACGTCGAGTCGGCGATGGCGCTCGACGTCGCCGGGTTCCACGCCGAGGCCGAGCGGGCCTACGAGTGGCTGGCCGACATCCAGCGGCCCGACGGCAGTTGGCACAACTACTACCTGCCCGGCGGCGACCGCGACGACACCGTCGAGGAGGCCAAGCTCGACACCAACGTGTGCGCCTACATCGCGACCGGCGTGTGGCACCACTGGCGTTGCACCGGCGACCGGGGTTTCGTCGACAACATCTGGCCGACCGTCGAACGGGCGCTCGACTGGGTGCTGGCGTTGCGCCGCCCCGACGGGCTCGTGCTGTGGGCGGTCGAGCCCGACGGCCGGCCGTGGGACTACGCGCTGCTCACCGGGTCGGCGTCGATCCAGCACGCTCTGCGGTGCGGCGCGGCGGTCGGCCTGGCGACGGGCTCGCCGCGGCCCGACTGGGTCGAGGCGGCCGACGTGATGTGCACCTTGATCGCCCACGCCCCGCTGTCGTTCCAGCCCAAGACCCGGTGGGCGATGGACTGGTACTACCCGGTGCTGACCGGGGCGATCGCCGGCGAGCACGCCAAGGCCCGCCTCGCCGAGGGCTGGCCGACGTTCGCGATGGACGGCCTCGGGGTGCGGTGCGTGTACGACGAGCCGTGGATCACGGCGTCGGAGACCGCGGAGGCGTCGCTCAGCTACGCCGCCGTCGGCGACCTCGCCACGGCGACCGAGCTGCTGGCGTGGACCCGCCCCCACCGGCTCGCCGACGGCGCCTACCTGACCGGGCTCGTGTACCCCGACGGGATCGTCTTCCCGGCCGACGAGCACTCGTCGTACACGGCGGCCGCCGTGATCCTGGCGGCCGACGCGATCACCGGCGCCTCACCGGCCAGCGACCTGTTCCGGTAGCCCCCGGCGGGGTCGCGGCGGCTGCCCGGTGCCGGGACGGCGGGTTGGCGGCTCGTACACTCGCTGGCGTGGCGAACCTGATGGAGCGCAAGCCGGTGCGCACCGTGTTGAGCATCTGGGCCTGGTTCGTCCTCGGCGTCACGGTGCTCACCGTCGTGCCGCTGGTGGCGGTCGTGCGGCTGGTCACCGCCCCGTTCGACCCGGGCCGCTACCACGCCGGTCTGCTGTTCCGCAAGATCGCCGTGATCCACCAGAAGCTCAACCCGCTGTGGAGGTTCAGCGTGTCGGGCGAGGTGCCCATCGACGGTCGCCTGCCCTATGTGGTGGTCGCCAACCACGAGAGCTTCGTCGACATCCTGCTGATCTCGCACCTGCCGTTCGAGATGAAGTGGATGTCGAAGAGCGAGTTCTTCAAGATCCCGCTGCTCGGCTGGGCGATGCGTCTGGCCGGCGACATCCGGCTCGAGCGCGGCGACCGCAAGTCGGGCGCCAAGGCGCTGCTCGAGTGCCGCAACCGGCTCGACGAGCGCGTCTCGGTGATGATCTTCCCCGAGGGCACCCGGTCGCACAGCGGCGAACTCGGCGAGTTCAAAGACGGCGCCTTCCGGATCGCGATCGGGGCCGGGGTGCCGATCCTGCCGCTCGCCGTGGTGGGCACCCGCACGGCGCTGGTCAAGCACGACTGGCGGTTCGGCAGCAGCCACGCCGAGGTGCGGGTGCTCGACCCGATCCCCACCGACGGGCTGACCAAGCACGACGTAGAGGCGCTGCGCGACCGCACCCGTGCCGTGATCGTCGCGGCGCTCGAGGCGATGCGCGCCGAACGCGTCGCCGAGGGGTAGCCGGGGGCATCCATGCTGCAAGTACCCGTGCGGCTGCTGTTCGCGCTGCGGCCGAAGATCCCCGCCGGGGTGTTGGCGGCCACCGCGGTCAGCACCGTCGTGTTCTCGGCCACCCCGTTCCTGGTCAAGGCCGTCGCCGTCGACCAGGAGGTCGGGGTCAGCACGGTCGCCGTCATCTCGACCGCCCAGCTGGCGGGCTTCATGTTGACCGCGTGGGGTGCCGGGCGGGTGCTGCGGCCGCGTCGGCGGGTGATGGTGGTCGCCTTGCTGCTCGGCCTGGCGGCCAACGCCGCGTCGGCGCTGACGCCCTGGTTCTCGCTGCTCGTCGGCATCCGCTTCGTCAGCGGCATCTCGCTCGGCCTGATCTCGTGGATCGCGTGGTCGGAGGTGTTCGGCGACGACGAGAAGGTCGGCGACGTGGCGGTGATCGGCCCGATCGTCGGCACCGTCAGCGCCCCGATCATCGCCGCCCTGATCGACGTGTCGGGTTCCGACCTGTTGTTCCTGGTGCTGGCCGGCCTGCACCTGCTGCCGTTGCCGTTCATCCGTGAGACCCGCCTGGTGGCCGCCGCCCGGACGGCGCGCCAGCGGCACCGGCCGACCCGGGCCGCCGCTGCGATCCTGATCTGTCTCGGGTTCACCACCCTCGGCGGGTCGGCGGTGTTCGTGTTCGCGGCGGTGATCGGCCAGGACCGGGTGGGGCTGAGCCCGATCGTGGTGTCGCTCGCCTTCTCGGCCAACGCGCTCGCCGGGGCCCCGTCGGCGCGCTACCGCGGCGCCCGCCCGCTGCCGGGGGCGTGGATGGCGCTGACCGGGGTGTGCGGGGTGGCGATCGCCGTCGCCACGACCCCGGTCGTGTTCTGGTTGGCGTTGCCGACGTGGGGGTTCGCGTTCTGGATGGGGATCCCCGGGGCGTACTCGTTGCTGGCCGAACGCTCGCACTACCCCGACGAACGCGCCGGCGACGCCCAGGCGATCATGGCGGCCGGCCGGGTGGTCGGCCCGCTGCTGGGCGGGGCGTTGTACGCCTGGTCGCCGGTCGCGTTGGGTGTCGTCGGCGGCGGGGTGATGATGCTGTCGGGGGCCGCCATGGTGTACGTCGAGTGGCGGATCCGGCCCGGCGTGCTGGGCGACCTGGTCGGCGCGTGAGCGGCCCGGCCGCCACGCTCACCGGGGCCCCGGCGACGGGTCCGGCGGCGCCGTGGCGCCTGCAGGTGGCGCTGTTGGGGCTGCTGACGATCGGGTCGTACGGGCTGGTGCTGTACGGCTTCGGAGCGTTCGTCGCCCCGATCCGTGACGACACCGGCTGGTCGAACGCCGCGATCTCGTCGGCGTTCTCGATCGCCACGCTGGTCGGCGGGGTGGCGTCGCTGGGCACCGGGCGGTTCCTCGACCGGGTCGGGGCGCTGCCGGTGATGGCGGTCACGCTCGCCGCCGGGTCGGGCCTGCTGGTGCTCAGCTCGTACGCCACGGCCGCCTGGCAGTTCGCCGCGGCGTGGGGGGCGGGTGGGGCGGTCGCCTCGGCCGGGTTGTTCTACAACGCGACGATGGCGGTGACCGCCCGGGTCGCGCCGACGCTCGAGCGGGCCCGCGCCTACACGTGGTTGACCGTGATCGGCGGGCTCGCCTCGCCGGTCGCGTTCCCGCTCGCCGGGTTGTTCGTCGAGGCGTGGGGGTGGCGGGTCGCGGTGCGGGCGATGGTGGCGTTCATGGCGGCCTGCACGCTGCCGACGCTGCTGTTCGTGCGCGGTGACCGGGTGGCGATCGGCCGCCGCGACGACGCCGGTCATCCCGGGTTCGGCGACGTGCGCAGCGCGTTGGCGTCGGCGGGGGTGCGGCGCTGGTTGCTGGCGTGTTCGGCGGCGCTGGCCGGGTTGGTGGCCGTGCAGGTGCACCACGTCGGCGCGATCGAGGCGACCGGGGTGTCGGTCGGGGTGGCGGCGAGCCTGGCCGGGTTGCGCGGGTTGTTGTCGCTGCCGGGCCGGGCGGCGGCGGCGGCGGTGACCGTGCGGATCGGGCTCGTCAACGCCCTGCGGTTGACGTACGCGACGATGACGCTCGGAACGCTCGCCCTGGTGGCGGCCGGTTCGATCGCCTGGGTGTGGGTGTTCGTGGTGCTCACCGGGGTGGCGTTCGGGTCGATCTCGCCGTTGCAGGGGCTGTATTCGGCCGAGCTGTACGGGCAGCGGCGGATCGGCACGCTGATGGGGATGCAGCAGGTGGTGCTGGGGGTGGCGAGCGCGCTCGGCCCGCTGCTGCTGGGGCTCACGGTCGACGCCACCGGCGGCTATGCGACGTTGCTGGTCACCGCGACGGTGTTGCAGGTGGTGGCGCTGGGGTTGTTCCGTGATCCCGGTTCGCACGCCGACCCGCCGGCGGTAGCCGGGTAGGCGCCGCTGCGGAGGTGGTCAGGCGATGCGGGTGAGGGTGCGCAGCGAGCCGGTGACCGCGGCCAACTCGAAGCGGCCGCTGGCCAGCGCCGGCAGGTAGATCTGCTCGTACGGCGGGCGGCCGCCGTCGGCGGGGTCGGGGAACACGTCGTGGATCGCGAGCGTGCCGCCGAGCGCCACGTGGGGTGCCCACCCGGCGTAGTCGTCGCGGGCCGGCTGCTCGCCGTGGCCGCCGTCGATGAACAGGAACGCCAACGGTGTCGTCCAGTGCCGGGCGACGTCGGGCGATCGGCCGACGACCGCGATCACGTGGTCTTCGAGGCCGGCGTCGTGCACCGCCCGGCGGAAGAACGGCAGCGTGTCCATCTTGCCGACCCGGGGGTCGAC
>DATCZG010000083.1:0-13085 GCA_036526035.1 Ilumatobacter sp.
GAGGACGCGCTCGCGGACAAGGATGATCGCTCGCGCCGTGAGGCCGAGCTCGAACGCCGACTCGATGACGCCGAGCGCACGATTGGCCGGTTGGCGTTGGAGAATGATCTGTTGGGAAAAGCATCGCGGCGGCTGACGTGAAGCACCGTTGTCGTCTCGGCCGTGAGGTGGTCGCCGAGGCGCTCGCACCCGTGGCGGTCATCGCTCGGGTGCTGCGGGTCAGCCGCCAATCTCTCTACACCCGGCCGAAGGTGCCGCGTGATCGCGACGGCAACGTCGTCGAGCTGCGCTCCGCACCGCCGCCCCTGCCGGAGGGGTGGGAGACGATGACGTTGTCGCTGGCGACGGTCGACGGGGAGACCGCGTTGCACGTGCTCGCCCGCCGCGATCGCGTCGCACGGTGGTCGGGCGGTGGTCGGGCAGCGTCCGGTCGCCGGCGGCTGAGGCCTACTCGGCAGGCGTGGCCGCCACGAAGGCGGCGAACGCGGCGAGGGTGACCACCCCCAGCGACGCTGCCGCCGCGAACGTCCACGCCGGGCTGCGGTCGAACAACGGCACCCACATCACAGGTCCGACGGCGTGGCCCATGAACCGGAAGGCGAGCACCGACGAGAGCGCGCCGCCCCGGTTGTCGGGCACGGCCACCGCCGCCAGGTGCTGCAGGTTGACGACGACGAAGCCGATCACCGCCGCGACGACCATCCAGGCGACCGCGAAGGCGGCCGACGACGTGATCAGCCCGAGCGGGGCGGCGAGTGCCACGAGGGCGACGAGCGACACCATCGACGCCCTGCCGGCGCCCCAGCGGTCGAGCAGCCGTCCCCACGTCGGCCCGAGCGCGGCGGCCCCTACCCCGCCCAGCAGCAGCACGACCCCGGTGGCCGTCGAGCCGGCCGACAGTTCGTCGCGCAGGTGCAGCCCGACGACCACGGCCAGCCCGACGGGGCCGGCAGCGGCCGCGAAGCCGCCCACCCACAGCGTCGCCATCCGCCGGGTCAGCAGCGGCCGGATCGGCGGCGCCGACGCGGCCGGGCGCGGCTCGCCGGCGGGTGGCCGCGTCGCCAGTGCCAGCGCCACGGCGGCGACGGCGACGAACGCCCAGCGCCAGTCGACGGCGGCCGCCAGACCGCCGGCGAACGGTGCGAGCGCGCCCCCGGCGGCCTGGAAGCTCGAGTACACCCCGATCGAGCGGCCCAGGCGCCCCGGGGCGATGGTCTCGCTCAGCCCGGCGATCAGCAGCGGCGTGATGAACGCGTTGGCGGCGCCCTGCAGCACGCGCGCCGTCAGGAACACCCCGAGGTTCGGTGCGACGACGCACAGCAGCGAGGCGAGCGCGTAGATCACGAACGTGAACCGGGTGACCCGCCGCCGGCCGAACCGCTCGCCGATCGTGCCCGACACCGTCAACAACACGGCGAGCGGGATCATGTAGCCGCTGAACGCCCAGTTGACGGCCTGGGTCGAGGCGCCGAAGCTGTCGCGCAGCTCGGGATAGATCGAGATCACCACGGCGGTGCCGAACGGCCCCAGGAAGCCACCGAGGTAGAGCGGCAGGGTCGCCGCGTCCAGCACCTTGCCGGATGGCTCGCCGGGTGTTCCCCGCTCGGCGTCGACGTGTCGTGACAGAGTGCCGATCGTGTCAGACGGCGGCACCCCGGCCGGCGATCCGACGGACCCGGCCCGGCCGGGTGGGGTGGGCCGGCGGGGAGAACGCTCAGAACGCGCCGTGGCGGCCCTCGCCGGACGCGAAGCGGGACGCCCCGGCGAGGGTCTCGCCGGAGGCGATCACGGCCAGGCCGAGGCGGGTCTCGTTGGCCATCGCGTCGGCGAACGGCCGATCCCACTGCTCGTAGCTCGAGCGGCGGTCCGAGCGCATGCAGCCCTGCGGGAAGGCCGCCAACTGGTGGGCCAGCTCGAGCGCGCCGGCGAGCGCGCCGCCGGGCGCCGTGAGACGGTTGGCGAGGCCCATCGTGCGGGCCTCGTCGCCGCTGACGCCACGGCCGGTCAGGATCAGGTCGAGCGCGTGGCTGTGGCCCAGCAGGCGCGGCAGGCGGACCGTGCCGCCATCGATCAGCGGGACACCCCAGCGGCGGCAGTACACGCCGAACACCGCGTCGTCGGCCGCGACCCGCAGGTCGCACAGCAACGCCAACTCGAGCCCGCCGGCCACGGCGAACCCCTCGACGGCGGCGATCGTCGGCTTCGAGAACACCATCCGGCTCGGCCCCATCGGCCCCGGTACCGTCATGTCGGCGTCGACCCGGTTGCCCCGGCCGTCGGTGATCCCCTTCAGGTCGGCGCCGGCGCAGAACGTGCCGCCGGCACCGGTCAGCACGGCGACCGAGAGCGCCTCGTCGGCCTCGAACCGCTCGAACGCGTCGGCCAGCAGCCCGGCGGTCGGCCGGTCGACCGCGTTGCGGACCGCCGGCCGGTCGATGGTGATGACGCACACCGCGCCGTCGACGCCGAACGTCACCGCCGGGTTCCCGGATGGAATCGTGGACTCGCTCATGGGCCGACGGTACCGGCGGCGACCGACCGGGTTCGACCCCTACGATCGGGCCATGCCCGAGGGGGACACGCTGCGTCGCCTGGCGACCAGGATCACCGATCGGTTCGCCGGCTGCGCGGTGACCCGCTCGGTGATGCGCGACCCGCGCCTCGCCCTGGTCGACCTGGCCGGACGCACGCTGACCGGGGCCGACGCCTACGGCAAGCACCTGTTCGTGCGGTTCGACGACCGCCACACGCTGCACGCCCACCTGCTGATGACCGGCAGCTTCGCGGTCGGGGCCCCCTCGCGCGAGCCCGAGTGGAAGCGCCGTGCCGAACTGTGGCTGGGCGGTGGCCGCCTGACCGCCGAGTCGGTGCCGCTGCTCGAGCTGATCGGCACCGCCGACGAGGCGGCGATCACCGCCCGGCTCGGGCCCGACCTGTGCGCCGTCGCCGGGCCGCCCGACCCGGCCGGCATCGCCGACCGGATGGGCGCCGTGGCGGCCGACCAGCCCCTGGCGGCCGCCCTGCTCGACCAGCGGATCGTCGCCGGGTTCGGCAACCTCTACGCCAACGACGTGCCGTTCATCTGCGGGGTCGGCGCCCACCAACCGGTGGGCACGATCACCGGGCTGCCCGAACTCGTGGCGGTCGGCACCGCCTTGATCCGCACCAACGCCGAGCGCGGACCGCAGAACACCACCGGGCGGCGCCTGGCCACCGATGCGCGCTGGGTGCACGGGGCGGCCCCCGGCCGGTGCGCGGTGTGTGGTGCCCGGCTGCGGCACGAGGCGGCCCGCCAGAGCGGGTGGGGCCGCTCGATCACCTGGTGCCCCGACTGCCAGCCGACCGTCGCCCGCCGCAGCGTCGACGTCGGGCGCGTCCACCGCCTGATCGGGCTCCACCCGGCGGCGAAGCAGCCCGGCTTCCCGGCCCGCCCGACCGGCTCGTGAGCGACGCGGGTGCACCGCTCGGGCAGGACGCCGGCGCGGCAGCGCTCGGACGGGCCGTCGGGCCGGCGGACGGGTCAGCTCTGGTCGCGCAGCATGCGGCGCAGGATCTTGCCGCTGGCCGACTTCGGGATGGCGTCGACGAACTCGACGACGCGGACCTTCTTGTAGCTCGCCACGTGCTCGGCGACGTACGCCTGCACGTCGTCGGCGGTGAGCTCGGAACCAGGTTGGGTGACCACGAACGCCTTCGGGAGCTCGCCGGCCTCGTCGTCGGGCACGCCGATCACCGCCGCGTCGGCGATCTTGGGGTGGGCGACGAGCAACGCCTCGAGTTCGGCGGGCGGCACCTGGAAGCCCTTGTACTTGATGAGTTCCTTGAGGCGGTCGACGATCGACACGTGGTGGAACTCGTCGATCACCGCGACGTCGCCGGTGTGCAGCCAGCCGTCGGCGTCGATCGTGTCGCGGGTCGCCTGCTCGTTGTTGAGGTACCCCTTCATCACCTGCGGGCCGCGCACCCACAGCTCGCCCTCGGTGCCGATCGGGGCGTCGTGACCGGTGCCGGGGTCGACCAGCCGGCTCTCGGTGTTGGGCACGGTGACCCCCGAGCTGCCGGGGCGGAAGTCGCCGACCGGCGTGCAGTGGCTGACCGGGCTGAGTTCGGTCATCCCGAAGCCCTGCACGACCTCGCACCCGACGCGCGCCGCGGCGTCGGCGGCCAGATCGGCGCCGAGCGGGGCGGCGCCCGAGAACACCTGCTTGAGCGAGCTGAGGTCGTAGCGGTCGACGAGTGGGTGCTTGGCGAGCGCCAGCACGATCGGCGGCACGGCGAAGAAACGGGTGACCCGGTGGCGCTGGACGAGTTCGAGCGCCTGCTCGAGGTCGAACCGGGGCAGCGTGATCACCGTCGCTGCGCACGCCAGCGACGTGTTCATCAACACCTGCATGCCATAGATGTGGAAGAACGGCAGGAATGCCAGGGCGACCTCGCCCGCCGTGTCGAGCTGCACGCACGGTTCGGCCTGGGCGATGTTGGCGACCAGGTTGCGGTGGGTCAGCATCACGCCCTTGGGCAGACCGGTGGTGCCCGACGAGTACGGCAACACGACGACGTCGTCGTACACGTCGACGGGCACCTGGGTGATCGGGTCGGCCAGCAGCTCGAGCGCGTTGCCCGTGCCGGGGGCCGCATCGAGCGTGAGCACCTCGGCGACGTCGGTGCCCTCGATCGCGGCGCGGGCGGTGTCGGCGAACATGCCGATCGTCACCAGCATCGACGCCCCGGCGTCGCGCAACTGGAACCGCACCTCGTCGGCGCCGTAGGTGGGGTTGATGGTGGTGACCGTGCCCCCGGCGACGGCCACGCCGTGGAACACCACCGCGTACTCGGGGATGTTGGGGGCCATCAGGCCGAGCGTGTCGCCCTTGCCGAACCCCCTGGCCGCCAGGCCACCGGCGAAGCGGTGGATCAGCGAGCTCAGCTCGGCGAACGTGATCACCCGACCCGACGTGCCGTCGATCAGCGCCGGGCGGTCGGGGTAGGTGGCGGCGTGGCGCAGGACGTACTCGGTGATCGCCACATCGGGGATCGCCACGTCGGGGAGCGGGCTGCGATAGATGGTCATCGGGCCAGGCTAGGCGTCGGCCAGGCGGTCGAGGAACCTGGCGGCGGCCGATGCCGACTCGTGACGCCACCAGCCGACGGCGTCGGTGGGCTCGACCCCGGTCAGCGCGGCGATCGCCGGCGCGAGGTGGTCGCGCTGGGCGGCGACCAGCGCGGCGGAGGCGAGCCCGGCGCGATCACCCAGTTCGAGCTTCAGCAGGAACTCGGTGCGCAGGTCGCGCAGGTGGGCGACCGGGCGCTGCAGCCAGCGGCGCCGGACGTCGCGTCCGCGCCGGGTGATCCGCAGCTCGCTGCGGCGGCCGGCATCGCTGCGGGCGACCAGACCGAACTCGACCAGCCGGTCGATCGCCCGGTACGTGAGGGCCCGGTTGAGCGACCAGATCCGGCCGATCTCGCCGTCGTGGGCGAGCAGCTTGACGATCGCCCAGCCGTGGGTGCGGCCCTCGCCGACGATCGCCAGGCAGACCTGGTCGGCCAGTGACAGTTGCGGTTCGGCCACCGGGTCGATGTTAGCCGTTGCTGCCTGAATAGTCAGGAACTGACTATGATGCAGTCGTGGAGCGACGGGCGCTGACGGTCGGGGTGACGGTCGGGGTGGCGGTCGGTGTGACGGTCGGGGCCGGGCTGCTCGCTGCGGCGTGCGGCCGGTCGGGCGACGAGCAGTTGCTCGTGTTCGCGGCGTCGTCGCTGACCGACGCCTTCGACCGGTTGGAGGACGGCTTCGAGGCCACCCACCCCGGCGTCGACGTCGTGGTCAGCTACGGCGGGTCGCCGAACCTCGTCGGCCAGATCGAGCAGGGCGCGCCGGCCGACGTGCTCGCCACCGCCGACCGCGACACGATGAACCGGGTGCTCGACCTGCTGGCCGGCCCACCGGCGGTGTTCGCCGGGAACCGGCTGACGATCGCCGTCGAGCCGGGCAACCCACGGGGGATCGCCTCGGTCGCCGACCTGGCGCAGCCCGGTCTGGTGGTGGTGCTCGCCGACCGCGAAGTGCCCGCCGGGGCGTACGCCGCGCAGGTGCTCGAACACGCCGGGGTCACCGTCGACGCGGCCTCGTACGAGTCGAGCGTGCGCGCCGTCGCCGCCAAGGTCGCGCTCGGTGAGGCCGACGCCGGCATCGTGTACCGCACCGACGTCGCCGGCGACCCGAGCCGGCTCGACGAGGTCGTGATCCCCGACGCCGCCAACGTGCTGGCCGAGTACCCGATCGCCACCGTGCGCGCCGGCGAGGTCGCCGACGAGTTCGTGCGGTACGTGCTCGGCCCCGCCGGTCGGGCCGTGCTCGCCGAGACCGGGTTCGCGCTGCCGTGAACGCCGTCGAGCCGAGAACCGGCCGGCGGCGCCGGCGCGCCGAGTCGGCGCCCGGCCTGATCGCGTTCGGCGCCGTCGGAGCGCTGGTGTTCGTGCTGCCCCTCGCCGCGCTCGTGGTGCGGGCGCCGTGGCGCTCGATCGGCGAGCTGGCCACCTCGGGCCCGATCCGGTCGGCGCTGTGGCTGTCGATCACGACCTCGCTGATCGCCACGGCGTTCTCGGTCGTGTTCGGGGTGCCGCTCGCCTGGCTGCTCGCCCGCAGCGCCCTGCCCGGGCGGCGGCTCGTGCGGGCGATCTGCACGCTGTCGATGGTGCTGCCGCCGGTGGTGGGAGGGGTGGCGCTGTTCCTCGCCTTCGGCCGGCGCGGCGTGCTCGGCGGGCCGCTCGACCGCTGGCTCGGCATCAGCCTGCCGTTCTCGACCCCGGCGGTGGTGCTGGCGCAGGTGTTCGTCGCGATGCCCTTCTTGGTGTTGACCGTCGACGCCGCCCTCGAAGGCCTCGACGTTCGCTACGAGGACGCGGCCCGCACGCTCGGCGGGTCGGAGTGGTACGTGTTCCGACGGGTCACGCTGCCCGCCGTGCGGCCCGCCGTGGCGGCCGGGGCGGTGCTCACCTGGGCGCGGGCGCTCGGCGAGTTCGGCGCCACCATCACCTTCGCCGGCAGCCTGCCGGGGGTGACCAGGACGATGCCGCTCGAGGCCTACCTGGCGCTCGAGTCCGACCCCGACCGGGCCGTGCTGGTGAGCCTGCTGCTGGTGGTGATCTCGTTCAGCGTGCTGTTCGCGCTGCGCGGGCGATGGGTCGGCGCCGCGCTCCGTGGGGTCAGGCCGTGAGCCTGCAACTCGCCGGCACGATCGCGGTCGGCGGCTTCGTGGTCGCGCTCGACCTCACCGTCGAGCGCGGCGAGACCGTCGCCCTCGTCGGCCCGAACGGCGCCGGCAAGACCACGGTGCTGCAGGCGATCGCCGGGCTGCAACCGCTGGCGAGCGGCCGCCTCACCCTCGACGACGACGTCTGGGACGATCCGGCGACCGGCGCGTTCGTGGCGGCCCGCCACCGCCGGATCGGGGTGGTGCCGCAGCGCTACCTCTTGTTCTCCCACCTCAGCGCGCTCGACAACGTGGCGTTCGGGCTGCGGGCGCGGCACACCCCGAAGGCCGACGCGGCGGCGCTCGCCGCCGCCGCGCTCGACCGCGTCGGGGCCGCCGAGGTCGCCGGCCGGCGGCCCGCCCAACTGTCGGGCGGCCAGGCCCAGCGAGTCGCGCTGGCCCGGGCGCTGGTGGTGGCGCCGAGCGTGGTGCTGCTCGACGAGCCGTTCGCGGCGCTCGACGCCTCGTCGCGCGGCTCGCTGCGCCACGACCTGCCGCGCTGGCTCGACGAGGGCCGGGGTTCCGACGGCCGCCCGGCCGCCCGGCTGGTGGTCACCCACGACCCGGTCGACACCCACGCGCTCGCCGATCGCGTCGTGGTGCTCGAAGACGGCCGGGTCACCCAGAGCGGCGCCCCCGGCGAACTCGCATCCCAGCCCCGCTCGACCTACGTCGCCGACCTGATGGGCACCAACGTGCTGCACGGGGTGCTCGCCGGCTCGACGTTCACCACCGCCGGCGGCGCGCAGCTCGTCGTCGGCGCCCACAGCGCCGCCGACGGCCCGGCGCTCGCCTCGGTCCGGCCGGCTGCGGTGGCGCTGCACGCCGTGCGGCCCGAAGGCAGCCCGCGCAACGTCTGGGCGGCGGCGATCACCGGGATCGACCGGGCCAACGACCGCGTGCGGGTGCGGCTCGGCGGACGGTTCGACCTGGTCGCCGAGGTCACCGAAGCCGGGCTCGGGGCGCTCGGGGTGGCGCAGGGCGACGAGGTGTGGGCGTCGGTGAAGGCGTCGGAGATCACGGTGGCGTCCGACGCCTGACGCGACCGTTCGCCGGTTCGGCGGCCGACACCGGATCGCCGGCGGGGCCGCACCCGAGGCCCGACGCGGCGGATCCACGAGGTTGTTCCGATCGCCCGGAACGGTTTCGGGACCAGGAGCCACGTTCGCCCGAAGGTGTCGTGGATCTGCGTCCCCGAGGGTGGCCTCGTGGATCCGACTCGACTATCGCGCCGCCGAGCCCCCGCCGCCAGGGACCTTGGTCCCTGGCCTGCCGAACACCCAGGGGTTCAGACGACCACGTTGACCATCTTGCCGGGGACCACGATGACCTTCTTGGGCACCTTGCCGCCGGTCGCCGCCTGCACCTTGTCGTCGGCCAGCGCGGCGGCCTCGACGGTGGCGGCGTCGGCACCGGTGGCGACGACGACGTGACCGCGCACCTTGCCGTTGACCTGCACCGGGTACTCGACGGTGTCGTCGACCAGGTACCGCCCGTCGGCGACCGGAAAGGCGTGGTAGGTCAGCGTGTCAGGGTGACCGAGGCGGCGCCAGAGGTCTTCGGCCATGTGGGGCACCAGCGGCGCCGCCATCAGCACCATCGGTTCGGCGATCGCCCGCGGGGTGGCGGTGAGCTTGGTGACCGCGTTGTTGAGCTCGATCAGCTTGGCGATCGCGGTGTTGAAGCGCAGCGCGTCCATCTCGGTGCGCACGACGTCGATCGTGCGGTGCAACAACTTGACGATGTCGTCGCCGGGTTCGGAGTCGACCACCGTGCAGGCCCCGGTGTGCTCGTCGACCATGTTGCGCCACAGGCGCTGCAGGAACCGGTACATCCCGACCACGTCGCGGGTCTCCCACGGGCGCGAGGCGTCCATCGGGCCGGTCGCCATCTCGTACAGCCGCAGCGTGTCGGCGCCGTACTCGTCGTACATCTCGTCGGGCGAGACGGCGTTCTTGAGGCTCTTGCCCATCTTGCCGTACTCGCGGGTGACCGGCCGGCCGTCGTAGACGTACCCGTCGCCGTGCCGCTCGACGGCGAACGCGTCGACGTACACCTCGCGCTCGTCTTTGTAGGCGGCGGCGAGGATGTAGCCCTGGTTGAACAGCCGGGCGTAGGGCTCCTTCGACGACACGTGGCCGAGGTCGTAGAGCACCTTGTGCCAGAAGCGGGCGTACAGCAGGTGCAGCACGGCGTGCTCGACGCCGCCGACGTACAGGTCGACACCGCCCGGGTGGTCGGGTCGCACGTCGAGGCGCGGGCCGGTCCAGTACGCCTCGACCGCCGGGTCGACGAACGCCGCGTCGTTGGTGGGGTCGAGGTAGCGCAGCTGGTACCAGCACGACCCCGCCCACTGCGGCATCACGTTGGTGTCGCGGCGGTACCGGCGCAGACCGTCGCCGAGATCGAGCTCGACCTCGACCCAGTCGGCGAGGCGGTCGAGTGGGCTCTCGGGGTTCGAGAACTCGTCGTCGGGGGCGAACGTGCGCGGCGAGAAGCTGTCGGTCTCGGGCAACTCGACGGGCAGCAGGTGGTCGGGCAGCGCGTACGGGTTGCCCTCGGCGTCGTAGACGATCGGGAACGGCTCGCCCCAGTAGCGCTGGCGGCTGAACAGCCAGTCGCGCAGCTTGTAGGTGACGGTGGCCTCGCCCCGGCCGTGGGCCTCGAGCCAGGCGTTGGTGGC
Source organism: Ilumatobacter sp. (assembly GCA_036526035.1). Lineage (GTDB taxonomy): Bacteria > Actinomycetota > Acidimicrobiia > Acidimicrobiales > Ilumatobacteraceae > Ilumatobacter. The sequence continues at coordinate 9,937 of DATCZG010000083.1, forward strand.
GGCGATCGCCTCGGCCTTCGTGGCGAGGCCGTCGAGCACCAAGTCGTCGTTGGCCGAGTTGACGTACGGGGCGTCGCCGACGAACGCCACCGGCCACGCCGCGGTGTCGAGCGTCGGCGCGATGCCCTTGTCGTCGAACCACTGGTCGGGCGGCCGCTGGATCGCCGGGACGTCGAGGTGGAACTTGCGGGCGAACTCGAAGTCGCGCTGGTCGCCGCAGGGCACCGCCATGATCGCGCCGGTGCCGTAGCCCATCAGCACGTAGTCGGCGATCCAGACCGGGATCGGCGCCCCCGTGAGCGGGTTGACGGCGTACGACCCGGTGAACACTCCGGTCTTCTCGCGGCTGTCGTCGGTGCGGTCGATCTCGTTTTTCGCCGCCGCCTGGCGGCGGTAGGCGGCCACCGCGTCGGCCTGCTCGGCGGTCGTGAGTGCGGCGACGTAGGGGTGCTCGGGTGCCAGCACCATGAACGTCGCGCCGAACAGCGTGTCGGGCCGGGTGGTGAACACCGTGATGTCGCCGGCGTCGGACGCGAAGTGCACGTTCGCCCCGGTCGAGCGCCCGATCCAGTTGCGCTGCATCGTCTTGATGGCGTCGCTCCAGTCGAGCAACTCGAGGTCGTCGATCAGGCGGTCGGCGTAGGCCGTGATGCGCATCATCCACTGGCGCATGTTGCGCTTGAACACCGGGAAGTTGCCGCGGTCGGAGCGGCCGTCGGCGGTGACCTCCTCGTTGGCGACGACCGTGCCGAGGCCCGGGCACCAGTTGACCGGGGCGTCGCTGACGTACGCCAGGCGGTGGCCGTCGACGATCCGGCGGCGCTCGTCGGCGGGGACGTCGGCCCACGCCCGGCCGTCGGGGGTGGGCCGCGTGCCGGCCTCGAACCCGGCGACCAGTTCGTCGATCGGGCGGGCGGTCCCCGAGTCGGGATCGAGCCAGGCGTCGAAGATCTGGCTGAAGATCCACTGCGTCCAGCGGTAGTACTCGGGGTCGGTGGTGGAGATGCTGCGGCGCGGATCGTGTGCCAGGCCGAGCCGCCGCAACTGGCGCCGGTAGGTGGCCACGTTCTGCTCGGTGGTGATGCGCGGGTGCTGGCCGGTTTCGACGGCGAACTGCTCGGCCGGCAGGCCGAACGCGTCGAAGCCCATCGTGTGCAGCACGTTGTGGCCGGTCATCCGCTTGAAACGGGCGTAGACGTCGGTGCCGATGAAGCCCAGCGGGTGGCCGACGTGCAGGCCGGTGCCCGACGGATACGGGAACATGTCGAGCACGAACAGCTTCTCGCCCCGGGCAGCAGCCAGCTCGGCGTCGCCGAGCAGACCCGACGGGTTGGGGGTCTCGAACGTGCCGTGCTCGGCCCACCAGTCCTGCCAGCGCAGCTCGATGTCCTGCGCGAGCGCAGCGGTGTACCGGAACGGGGGAGTGTCGGCCGGGGAGGGTTCAGTGTCTGCGCTCATACCGACCGTGCAGCCTAGGCGCCGACACGGCAGCCGAGACCGCCCGGTGCACGCCGCGGCCACCGCTCGCGGGCTGGACCGCGGCCGCTGCTCAGCTCGCCAGACGTCGCGCGAAGCACTCGGCGGTGAACAGGTCGGCGCGCAGGTCGGCGGGCCACGGTGTGGCCGACAACCCGGCCTTGCGGAACAGGTGGTCGACGAAGTCGTCGGGGTCGGGGAGCTGGTTCCACACCGACGGCAAGAACACCGCCCGGCGGCCTCGGCTGGCGATGATCAGGCCGTGGTGGCCGGGGGTGAGCTGGGCGAGCAGCTCGGCGCGCGTGCGCGCCGGAACCTCGTGGTGGGGCGACAGCAGCGAGATGTCGATCTCGGTGCGGCCGAGCTGGTCGCGGCGCAGCGCCGGCAGGCGCGGGTCGTCGAAGGCCGCCTGGGCCGCCAGCTGGGCGATCGAGACGCCGAGCGGCTCGTCGGGGTCGATCATGCCGATGCAGCCGTTGAGCTGCCCGTCGACGAGCACGGTGACGAACGCGCCGCGCTCCTCGCACAGGGCTTCGGGCAGTCGGGTGGCGTCGACACCGGGGCTGCGGCCGCCTTGCGTCCCGACCCGGATCACCATCTCGGCGATGTCGAGCAGCAGCTCGCCGTCGGCCGGGCCGAGGCGGGCGACCGTGCCCTCAGCAGACCGCGAACGAGCCATACCCCACCACTCGATCCCGGTCACCGGCCGTGTCGCCCGAGTTGCGCAGGTCGATCTGCTCGACGGTCAGCCCGCGCCGCCTGGCGAACTCGAGCAGCCCGCGCACCACCCGGCAGCCACAGGCGTCGTGGTTGTCGATCGCCCGTGCGTCGCAGGCGACGATCGCCGCCGCCGTGCGGGCATCGAGCCGCTTGGCGTCACGGTAGCCGTGATAGTGCGACAGGTCGCTGCTGACCACCACGAGCGTCCCCGGATCGTCCCACACCGCCTCGAGCACGCCGACCACCTCGTCGGTCGTGGCGTCACCCACCGACAACGGCAGCACCGAGAACTCGTCGAGCACGGTCTGCAGGAACGGCAGCTGCACCTCGAGGCTGTGTTCGTGCAGGTGCGGGAGGTCGTCGACCATCACGCCGGGCAGGTCGCGCACCAACGCCCGCAGATCGGGATCGACCAGCACCATCCCGAGCGGTGTCGCGAACAGGTGGTCGACCGGAGCCGCCAGCCCGACGAGGTGCACCCGGTGGCTCGGGCCGAGCAGCACGACCTTGCGGATCGTGGCGTGGGCGGGCACCAGCCGCAGGTAGGCGCTGGCCGCCACGGGCCCCGAGTAGACGTATCCGGCGTGGGGCACGATCAGCGCCCGCGGCACCGTGGCGTTCGGAGCCGGTGGCACCGCGTCGGCGAACGCCCGGCTGATCGCAGCGGTCAGGTCGGTGGGTGCCGCCGGGTAGAACATCCCGGCCACCGCGGGGTGTCGAACGCTCATGTCATCACCTCGCTGTGGTCGCGCAGGCGCAGCACCACGGGGCGGCGCCGGGCGCCCCAGGTGCCCGGCGGCCCGTCGAACACGCCGGGCAGGGTGGTCGCGCAGGTCGTGCAGCGACCCGAGTCGTCGAGGCCGTACTCGCCCAGTCGGTACCAGTCGCGCTCGATCACGCGAGTACCGCACGAGTGGCAGAACGTGCTGCCCCCGGCGGCATCGTGGACATTG
>DATCZG010000084.1:0-2773 GCA_036526035.1 Ilumatobacter sp.
CGAGTTCGTGCAGCCGCTGCCGGGCGGCGGCGTGGAACCCCATCACCTCGTCGAGATCGTCGCCGTACTTGCGGCGCAGATCGGCGAGCAGCTGGCGCCGGAGCCGGATCTCGGCGAGCCGGTCGGGGTCTTCCTCGATCGCCTCGGTGCGCCGACGCAGCTCGCCGGCGATGTCGTCGAGCTCGGCGATGGCACCGCGCAACCTGGCGGTCACCTCGCCGAAGGGCGTGCGGTCACCGAGCGCGCCGAGCACCCGCCCGAGGATGTCGCCGACGGCGTCTTCGCCGCGCAGCAGCTCGATCGCCAGCTCGCCGGCATCCCGGTGGGCGACGGCATCGGCGAGCACCGCCTCCTCGTCGATCAGCACCTGATCCTCGGCGGGGTCGCGCAGATCGGCGGCGTCGAGTTCGTCGACCTGGAACCGCAGCAGGTCGATCTCACGGGCCCGGGTGCGTTCGTCGCCACCGAGCGCGGCGAGCTCGGCCTCGATCTCGGTGCGGCGGGCCCGGGCGGCGCGCAGTGGGGCCAGATCGACCGCGCCGTAGCGATCGAGCGCCTGACGTTGGGTGCCGGCCGCGAGCAGGCCCTGATGGGCGTGCTGGCCGTGCAGGTCGATCACGCCGGCGGTCAGATCGGCCAGGGTCGCCACCGTGGCCGGGCGACCGTTGACGTAGGCCCGCGAGCGCCCGGCCGCCGGCACGACGCGGCTCAACACGATCTCGTCGACCCCGTCGGCGGTGACGACCTCGATGCGGCCGTCGATGCGCGCCTCGGCGGCGCCGGTGCGGACCATCGCTGCGTCGGCGCGGCCGCCCACCAGCAGGTCGATCGCCTCGACGAGCATCGTCTTGCCGGCGCCGGTCTCGCCGGTCAGCGCGGTCACGCCGGGGCCCAGCACCAGCGTGGCGTGCTCGATGACCCCCAGGTTCTCGATGTGCAGCTCCGTCAGCACGAGCTCTGTCTACCAGGTGGGTGTGTCAGCGGTCGGTGAGCCCGAATTTGGCCTTGAGCACCTGGTGGTAGCGGTGCTCGCCGAACCGCACGAAGCGGGCGGTGGCAGCCGACGGCACGCAGCCCACCGAGCAGCCGATCGTCAGGTCGCACACCGCGAGGCCGTCGATCGCCACCGACGCCGACCGGTCGCCGATCACCTCGACGTCGACGCGCTCGGTCGGATCGAGCACCAGGCTGCGGTCGAACAACGTGTGCGGGGCGACCGGCGTGATCAGCAGCGCCCGGTGCTTCGGGCTGACGATCGGCCCGCGAGCCGACAGCGAATAGGCCGTCGAGCCGGTCGGCGTCGACACGATCAGGCCGTCGGTCGCGTAGGACGTGAACCGGTCACCGTCGATGCGCACGAGCAGGTCGACGGTGTGTCCCGACAGCTGCTTCTCGACGACCGCCTCGTTGAGCGCCCGCCATGTGCCGACGTGGGTGCCGTCGGCGGCGGTGACCGAGACGTCGAGCATCATCCGTTCGTCGAGCTGCCAGTGACCCGTTTCGGCCCCGGCGGCGAACCGTTCGAGCGCCTCGTGGATCGCGCCGGCCTCGACCTCGGTGAGGTATCCGAGCCGGCCGAGGTTGACACCCAGCAGTGGAACCGCCGCCCCGTCGAGCAGCTTCACCGCCCGCAGCATGGTGCCGTCCCCGCCCAGGCACAGCACGAGGTCGGCGGTCGTGGCCGCGGCGTCACCGCCGAGATCGGGCATCGCGAACGCGGCGGCGTCCTCGGTGGGTATCCAGGCGACGTCGCCGCGGGCCCGCAGCCACGCGACGGTGTCGGCGGCCAGGGCCCGGGCATCCGGGTGCCCGTGATGGGCGACGATGACGACACGGATCATGGGCTTCCCTTCGGCGACCTGGCGTGGATCAGGAACTCATGATTGCCGTCGGCGCCCGTGATCGGTGAATCGGCCCACGCCACGACCGTGCAGCCGGCGGCCAGGAACGCCTGCTCGATCTCGTCGCGGACCCGGGCCCAGATCGTCGGGTCGGTGATCACGCCGCGTCCGCGGCTCACCTCGCCGCGGCCGGCTTCGAACTGTGGTTTGACGAGCAGCACCATCGGCGAGGCCGGGCCACAGACCGCGGCCAGCGGGCCGATCACGAGCCGCAACGAGATGAACGACAAGTCGCCCACGACCAGATCGACGGGGCCTCCGATCGTCTCGAGATCGACGGTGCGGACGTTGGTGCGCTCGAGGTTGGTGACCCGGGGGTCGGCGCGCAACCGCTCGTGCAGCTGGCCGTGGCCGACGTCGACCGCCACGACGTGGGCCGCGCCGCGCTGGAGCAGACAGTCGGTGAACCCGCCGGTCGAGGCTCCGGCGTCGAGCGCCCGCAGCCCGGCGACGTCGATGCCGAACTCGTCGAGGGCGTGGTCGAGTTTGAGCGCCCCGCGGCCGACGAACCGGGCCGGCGGGCCGATCACCAGCACTTGATCGCCCGCCGCGACCTGCCGCGACGGCTTGTCGGCAACCGCCCCGTTCACCAGCACACGGTGGTCGTCGATCAGCGATTGCGCCTCGGTCCGGCTCGCCACCAGCCCGCGTCGAACGAGGTCGGCGTCGAGGCGGCGGCGGGCGCTCACGCCGTCAGCCCGAGCGCGACGTGCTGACCTTGCGCACCCCGGAGGCCCCCACGGCGGCAGGTTGCTTGGCAGCCGGCTGCTTGGCGGCCGGCTGCTTGGCGGCCGGCTGCTTGGCGGCCGGCTTCTTGGCGGCCGGCTTCTTGGCGGCCGGCTGCTTGGCGGCCGGCTTCTTGGCGGCCGGTT
>DATCZG010000085.1:0-12035 GCA_036526035.1 Ilumatobacter sp.
GTCGGCGTCGGCAACCGCATCGTCGTCGTCGTCGACGTCGACGTCGCCGGCGAGGTCGTCCTCGCCGTCGACATCGAGGTCGCCCTCGTCGAACTCCTCGTCGTCGTCCGCTTCGACGTCGGTTTCGATGTCGTCGGTCTCGAGTTCGTCGTCGTCAGCCATCATCAGTCCTCGTGGGGTCGCGCCGGATACTAGGCCGCTCGGGGTGCGACCCGTTCCGAGGTGCATGTGACAACGGTCACACTTGTCGGCGGGCCTCGGCTCGCTGCTCGGAAGCGAGCCGCTCGAGTTCGGGGGCCTCGGTGGTCATGTGGCTCATCGCAGCGGCGATCGCGTGGTGACCGGCCTGCTCGGCGATGAGGCGGTGCATCTCGAGTGCGACGCGCCGATACGACGGGTGGCCCTGCGGCGCCGAGCGCAGTTCGAGCATGTGCATCGCCTCGCGGGCGTTGAACTGCATCATGTAGCGCAACCGGTACGCCATCACGACCGCGTACGACGCCTGCTCGGGGAACTGCGGGCGCAGGGCGTCGTACAGACGCGCCGAACGCGACATCGACTCGTCGAACAGCGGACCTGCTCCGGCGGCCTCGATCAGATCTGGCCGGGTGTAACCGTGGTTGGGCGTGAGCGCCTGCCACTCGATCGTGAGCAGCCGGTGGCGCTGCAGGTCGCGGAACGCCCCGTAGTCAGACAGCACATCGAACCGGTAGCCGATGCGCTCGAAGGCCCGCCCGGGCTTGTGGCGACGGTTCTCGCGGTCGCCCACGTAGGCGCGGATCAGGGCGACCCGCTCGTCGACGCCCAGCCCGGCGACCCGCTCGAGCAGCGTGGTCTCCGACAGGTGCGAATCCCGGTAGCAGATGGCGGCCAGCAGCTTGGTCTCGGCGTCGGGGTCGAAGTCGACCAGGGTCACCTCGGCGGCCGGTTCGGTGGGCACCTCCCCGAACAGTTGCTGGACCAACTCGGCGGTGTCTGACCGTGTCGCAGCGAGGTACTCGCTCCACCGCACGCCCCGGTCATCGACGTCGACCCGGCGCAGGAAGCTCGGGATCACCTTGCGCAACTCGTGCAACATGAGGTCGGCGTAGTGCCGGGCCTCGGGCAACGGATGGGCTCGCATGCGCAGCAGCAGCGCCTCGAACGCCTGTCCGGTGCCGTAGATCCCGAGGTTCGACAACGAAGCGGCCGGCAACATGCCGCGGGTCGCGTCGAGCGCCTTGGCTCGGGTCGCCTGTCGGTACACGAACTCGCTGACGTCGGGGGTGCGCTCGACGGTGTCGCGGACGTGGGCGGTGACGACGTCGACCGCCGTGGAGTAGGCATCGAACATGCGGTCCATGTCGCCGACGTAGCGGGTCCCGAGCCCGCTCGACAGCACGTCGGGGTCGCGGAAGAAGCGGTAGCGCCCGCCGAGTCGGGCGTCGTAGCTGATGTATCTCGTGCTCTGCTCGAGATAGCTCATCAGCCGGCCCCACTCGAGGACCTTGGTGAGGATGTTCGACGCCTGTTCGCACGCCAGGTGTACCCCACCCAACTGGGCCACCGAGTCGTCGCCGTACTCGAGGAACACCTTCTCGTAGAGGTCCTCGGCGCGTTGTAGGCCGACGGTGGCGTCGATGGTCTCGTCGCCCTCGATGTCGAGGTCGTTCACGAACTCGTCGAGGAACAGGCGTCGCAGGCTCTTGGGGCTACGGCTGTAGCGGGCGAACAGTGCGCCCTTCACCACCTCGGGAAGGTTGACCAACGCGAACACCGGGCCGTCGAGGTTGGTGAAATAGCGGCGCAACACGTCGGCCTCAGCGGGACTGAACTCCTCGGGCACGTAGACCGTCACGACCGGCCATCGTACGGTGCGGGCCGCGACGACCGAGGGACCATCCCGGACTTTCGGCACGGTCACAGATGGACGGCGAAGGCGTCGGCATCGACCGCGACCCGCAGGTCCCGCACCGGTCCGACCGGCGACCCGTCGACCCACACCCGCATCGGCCGGTCGAAGCGCCACGACGCCTCGGGAACGGAGCGGGTCGCGATGTGCGGGTGGGGCACGTGTGTGCCGGCCTCGAGCCGCGCACGGGCCTGCAACCGTTGCCGCAGCGTCATCGCGGCCGCGACCTCGATCACCTCCATCCGCCCGTCGTTGGGGTGCGCTCGCGGGGCGACATTCCAGCTGCCCCGGTGGCCGACGTTCATCACCGCCACGATCCGGCCCCGCCACCACGATCGGCGGGCGAGCACATGGGCGACGGCGAGGTACGACCGGCCGTCGGCCTCGACCCGCAGTGCGTCCATCGGCAGCAGGTACACCGGGTCGCGCGCCGCCGGCGAACCCACCGCGGCGTACACGTCGCCGGCGTCGACGCCGATCGGGCGTTCGCTCCCCCGGGCGACCTCGGCCGCCAGTTCCCGGTCGGAGCCGACCACGAGCAGTTCGGTCGGCCGGGCCACCTCGGCGCCCCACGGCTCGCCTTTGCGGATCGTCATGGCGCCTCGACCAACGAGGCGTCGGCGACGACACCCCGGAACGCCGACTCGGCGGCCCGGCGGGCGACGGCGCGGGTGTCGGGATCGGGCGCGACGATCGCGATCTGGCGCAACAGGTCGATCAGTTGCTTGACCGAGCGCACGAAGTCGCCACCGGTGACGTCTTCCTCGGCGACCACCTCGGCGAACCCTTCGCCGGCGACCCAGGCGAACGCGATCGCGAAGAAGGTCGGCTCGGGCGGCCGGTGCTCGCTGAGCCCGTGCTGCGCCTCGAGCACCCGCAACCCGGCGCTGATCCGTTCGATCCGCATCCAGCGATCGGCGATCGCGTCGGTCGGGAACCACGGAGCCGGTGGTTCCTCCGGGGAACGGTGCTCGTAGACGAAGGTCGACACGAGTCCTGCCAGCGTGGGGGCGTCGACCCCGTCGAGCAGCCCGTGGCGGATCGCCTCGGCGACGAGCAGATCGCTCTCGTGGAAGATCCGGGCGAGCACCTCGCCGCGGTCGGTCAGCCGCCAGGCCGCGAGGTCGACGTACCCGAGACCCGACAGAATGGCCAGCACCCCGTCGAACTCGCGCACCAGCGTGGCGTTGCGGTGCAGCACCTTGGCCTCGAGTTCGACGATCTCACGGCGAACGCGATCGGCCTGGGCGGCGGACCGCAGGCGGGTACGCAGCTCGGGGTCGTCCTCCACCGGATGCCGGCCCCCGCCCGGTGGCGCGGCAGCGGTTTCGGGCCGCCGCTCGCGGGGCGCCAGCTTGGCGGTCCGCACCCGGCGGCCGACCTCGGCGCGGTAGTCCTTGCGGTTCGGCGCGTAGGTGCCCGGCAACACGACGGTCCCGATCTGGCGGGGTGGTGCGGCGAAATCGTCGGCGACGAGGTGCAACACGTGGCCACCGGGTGTGATCGTGGTCAGGCGCAGCCCGCCCTTGCGGTTCGCCGTCGCGACGACGGCGACCGGGCCCGAGTGCTTGCCCTTCGCGGCGTGCAACACCGCTCCGGGGCGCATCGCCGACATCGCGACCACGGTGGGGTCGTCGCCCGACCGCCCTGCAGATCCGGCCTGTTGCGACGCCAGGTAGTCCGACACGTCGCCGAACGGGCTGGTCGCCTCGGCGATCAGGGTCGCGAGCCGCTCGCGCTGGCGCTGCAGGCGGCGCTCGATGCGCACGACGTCCCGATCGGCCTGGAACTGGGCGAACGACAGCGCCAGCAGCTGGCGCGCCCGCTGGGCGTCGTAGGTGTTCACCAAGTTGGCGGTCATGTTGTAGGTGGGCCGGAACGCCGACCGCAGATGGAAGCTCTGACTCATCGCCAGGTCGGCGACCTGGTCGAATCGGACGAACGGGTTCCACAGCACGACCGCGGTGCCCAGCTCGTCGATGCCGCGGCGGCCGGCGCGTCCGGTCAGCTGGGTGTACTGGCCGGGCGACAGGGTCTCGTGGTGGTCGCCGGTGAACTTGGTGAGCTTCTCGATCACGACACTGCGGGCCGGCATGTTGACCCCGACGGCGAGCGTCTCGGTGGCGAACACCACCTTGATCAGACCCTCTGTGAAGCAAGCCTCGACGACCTCCTTGAACGGTGGGACCATGCCGGCGTGGTGGGCTGCGACACCGGCCTCGAGCTGCATCATGAACTGGCGATGGCCCAGCACATCGAGGTCGGCGTCGACCAACCCGGCCAGTCGTTGAGCGGCGATCTCGCGGATGCGCAGCTGCTCGCCCTCGTCGGTGAGGCGCAGACCGGCCCCCAGGCACGATCGTGCCGCCTCGTCGCACTGGGCCCGGCTGAAGATGAACACGATCGCCGGCAACAGGCCCCGTCGGCGCAGGGCCTCGACGGTCTCGACCCGCCCGGGCGTGGCGAGGAGCCGCTGACCGCCGGCGAGCGGGTCGCGCGAGCGGTGGCGAGCGCGGCCGCGCACGGCGCTGGCGTCGAGTCGTTGGGCGTCGGGGTTCGGTCGCCCGTCGATCAGCGTCGGCAGCATGCGTAGCCGGTCGTTGGTGCGGTCGGCAGCGAGATACAGATTGTCGAGCTGCACCGGACGGCGGCGCTCGACGACCGTCTCCGTCGGCCCGCGCACCGTCGCGATCCAGTCCGCCAGCTCGTCGGCGTTGCTGACCGTCGCCGACAGGCAGATCAAGCGGACGTGGCGTGGCAGATGGATGATCACCTCCTCCCAGACCGGGCCGCGGTAGGCGTCCTGCAGGAAGTGCACTTCGTCGAGCACCACCGCCGCCAGGTCATCGAGCCGGCGACCGCCGTAGATCATGTTGCGCAGCACCTCGGTCGTCATCACGACCACCGGCGCATCACCGGCGATCGCGTTGTCACCGGTGAGCAGCCCCACCCGGTCGTCGCCGTGAACGGCGACGAGATCCCGATACTTCTGGTTCGACAGCGCCTTGATCGGGGCGGTGTAGAACGCCCGCCGGCCGTCGCGCAGCGCGCCGTCGATCGCGTATTCGGCGACCACGGTCTTGCCACTGCCCGTGGGGGCGGCGACGACGACGTGGCGGCCGGCGTCGAGCGCGTCGAGGGCCTCGAGCTGGAAGCGATCGAGATCGAACGAATAGCGAGCGAGCATCGCCTCGCGGTCGGGCCGCACGGTGATCAGTCTCGCACCTCGCCGGCGCGACAGGCGGCACCAGCCGCGTCAGGCGGCGGTCTTCTCGCGGCGTCGTTGCACGAGCCGGCCGACCAGGATCGCGAGGAAGTACAGCACCACCATCGGGACCGAGAGCGCGAACAGCGAGATCGGATCGCCGGACGGCGTGATCGCAGCCGCGACGAAGAACGTGCCCACCACCGCGTAGCGCCAGCCTCGCAGCAGGGTCTGGGGCGTCAGCACGCCGATCAACTGGAGGAAGACCAGCAGCACCGGAATCGTGAAGCCGACGCCGAACGCCACGACCATCAGGGTCACCAGCCGCACGTACGCCTGCACCTGGAACAGCGGGTCGACGTCCTCGCCGGCCCAGCTGATGAGGAACTGCAGCGCCTTCTCGAGGGTCGTGAACGCGATCACGCCGCCGAGCATGAACAGGCTCACCGACGACGCGACGAACCCGACCGCGTACCGCCGCTCGTTCTTGTGCAAAGCGGGCACGATGAACTTCCACAGCTGCCACAGCAGCACCGGCAGGGCGAGCACGATCCCGCCGTAGAAACCGATCTTGAGGCGCACCGAGAACCCTTCGATCGGGTCGGGGTTGAACAGCAGCACCTTGCCCGTTGCCGGTTCGAAGGACCGTCCGCAGTAGTCGGGGGGCTGCGACGCGCACAGGTTCCGGTAGGGCCGCAGCAGCCAGCCCATGATCAGGTCGTAGAAGGCGACGACCACGATCGCCCCGATCAGCACCGACAGCCCGCTGCGGATGATGCGCATCCGCAGCTCGGCGAGATGCTCCATGAGGGTCATCTGGCCGTCGTCAGAGGCCGGCTGCGTGGGCCGCCGGAAGGGCAGCTTCACTGCTCACGCTCCTCGGCGCGATCCGCGTCGAGTGGTGCTTCGACGGGCTCGACCCCGGCCGGATCGTCGTCGGCGGGCGCTGGCTCGCCGGGGCCCGCCGAGACTGCCTCGGGCTGGTCGTCCGCCGGGGTGGCGGTGGTGCTGTGCCGACGCTGCGGTGTGGGGTTGGCGAAGACCACGTCGGCGAACGCCGCCGGAGCGGCGGGCTCGGACGAGCCCTCCGGCGAGCCCGACGCAACGTCTCGTGCCCCCTCCCCCGGCGACGGCTCGGCGTTCGCATCCGACGGCGACCCACCCGGGGTGTCCGCCGGCGCGACCGCCGCGTCGTCTGCTGCGGGGGCCCCCGGGCGGGCCGCCCCGCCGGAGACGATCACGCTCGAGAACGGTGCCTGTTCACTCGGCGCCGGCGGGGCTGCAGCGGGCTCGGCGGCGGGCGGCTCGGCGGCGGACGGCTCGGCGGCGGCCGCCGGCGCGGCGCCGGCATCGGCCGACACCGCCCCCATCTCGGCAGACTTCGGCTTCTCGTCGCGCTCGCCGGTTTGGAGTTTGGTGAAATCGGCCGAGTCCTTGATGGTCTGGGCGGTTTCGCGCAGCTCGCGCAACGGTTCGTCGACCGCCGCGCGGAACTCGGACTGGAACCCGGCCGACATCTTCTTGATCTCGGCGTAGAACTTGCCGGCCCGGCGCATCGCCTCGGGCAGCTTCTCGGGGCCCAGTACCACCAGCGCGAGCAGCAAGATGATGATGATCTCGCCGCCCTGAAGGTTGAACACGCAGCGCAGTCTAGGAGCGTCCGGCAGGGCAACGGATGCCGACCGTGCCGAGCCCGACGGGTCGACCCACCGCCGGGCCCACCTGACAAGATGGGCCGGCGTGCAACAGCGACTGCCCTCCCAGCTCGACCCGCCGGTGATGTTCGCCCATCGCGGGGCCAGCGCCCACGCGCCCGAGAACACGATCGCCGCCTTCCAGCTGGCGCTCAAGCTCGGCGCGACCGGCCTCGAGAGCGACGTGTGGATGACCGCCGACGGGGTCGCGGTGCTCGATCACGACGGCGAGATCCGGTCAGGTCGTCTGCGCAAGGCGCCGCTCGGCCAGTTCCGCCGCGATCAGCTGCCCGACCACATCCCGACCCTGCTCGAACTGTTCGCGGCATGTGGCACCGACTACCACCTGTCGCTCGACCTCAAAGACCACGAATCGGGCCCGGCGGTGATCGAACTCGTGGCCGATCACGCCCCGTCGCTGCTGCCCCGGCTGTGGTTGTGCCACCACGACCTCGACCAGCTCGTGCCGTTGCGAGGGTTGAGCGACCAGGTCAAACTCGTCGATTCGACCCGCCTCGAACGGTTCGACACCGGCCCCGAGCGCCGCGCCGCACGCCTCGCCGACGAGGGGATCGACGGCATCAACCTGCGCCAGCCGGACTGGAACGGCGGCCTCGTCGCGCTGTTCCATCGTTTCGGGCGCACCGCCTTCGCGTGGGATCTCCAACTCGACCACCAGCTGCGCACCGCCTACCGGATGGGGATCGACGCCGTCTACAGCGACCACGTCGACCGGATGGTCGACGCATTCCGGGTCGAACTCGGCGCACCGCCGGCCTGAGGCGACCGCGGTCGGCGACCCGTCAGAGCCAGCGCCAGTCGCTGCGCGGCCAGAACACCACGAAGGCCCGGCCGACGAGGTCGTCGAAGGCGATCGTGCCGAGCACCCGGCTGTCGAGCGAACCCGGGCGGTTGTCGCCCATCACGAAGACCTGGTCGGGGCCGACCACGGTGGGCTCGATGTCGTTGCCGCAGTTCTCGGAGGTGACGACCGCCGGGTCGAGGTACGGCTCCTGCAGCACCTGCCCGTCGATCAGCACGACACACTCGGTCATCGAGATCATTTCGCCGGGCAGGGCGATGACCCGCTTGATCAAGTCACGTTCGCGCACGCCGCTGAGCTCGTGGAGTACCACCACGTCGCCGCGGTTGGGGTCGTGCAGCCGGTAGGACAGCTTGTTGACGAACACCCGGTCGCCGGGCTCGAGCGTCGTCACCATCGACTGGCCTTCGACGACGAAATGGGCCAGCAGGAAGGTGCGCACCACCAGCGCGACGAGGATCGCGACCCCGATCACGACGACCCAGTCGAGGAACGAGCGCGCCCGCGACGACAGGCCGGTGCGGTCGCTCGGGCCGTCGTCGACGAGGTCCGGCGAGGCGCCGTCGATGCGCTCGACCGCCGGCGCGGGTTCGCGGTCGAAGTCGAGGTCGGTTCGGGGAGGCGAGGTCTCGGTCACGCCGACCCCACGGTATCGGACACCCATCCGAACGAGCGGCAGCCGCGAACAGGGCTCACAACGACTCGATCAGCTTCTCGACGCGTTCGTCGCGGCTCTTGAACGGGTCCTTGCACAGCACCGTGCGCTGCGCCTGGTCGTTGAGCTTGAGATGCACCCAGTCGACCGTGTAGTCGCGGCGGCGCTCCTTGGCGCGCTTGATGAACTCGCCGCGCAACCGGGCCCGCGTCGTCTGCGGCGGCGTGTCGACCGCGGCGGCGATGTCGGCATCGAGGCACACCCGCTCGACGAGGCCGCGGTCCTGCATCTTGAAGAAGGGGCTGCGGGCCCGCGACACGTCGTGGTACTGGAGGTCGAGCAGCTGGACGCGGGCGTGCCCGAGCGGCAGACCGTGCCGTTCGCGGAAGGCCTCGAGCAGCTTGTACTTGATCACCCAGTCGACCTCGCGATCGAGCTTCATCGGGTCGTTCTCGAGCTGCGTCATGCAGTGTTCCCACATGTCGAGCGCGCGCTGCTCGAGTGGGGGGAACCCCTGCTTGTCGGCGTAGCGCAGGGCGCGGTCGAGGTATTCGCGCTGGATGTCGAGGGCGCTCACCTCGCGGCCGTTGGCGAGGCGAACGACCCGGCGGCACGTGATGTCGTGGCTGATCTCGCGGATCGCCCGGATCGGGTTCTCGAGGGTCATGTCGCGCAGGACGACGTTCGGGTCTTCGAGCATCCGCAACATGCACGCCGCAGCACCCACTTTGACGAAGGTGGTGTACTCGCTCATGTTGGAGTCGCCGACGATCACATGCAGTCGCCGGTACTGCTCGGCGTCGGCGTGCGGTTCGTCTCGGGTGTTGATGATCGGCCGGCTGCGGGTGGTCGCCGAGCTGACGCCCTCCCAGATGTGTTCGGCGCGCTGGGCGATCGAGTACGTCGCCCCGCGGGCGGTCTGCAGCACCTTGCCGGCGCCGGCGTAGATCTGGCGGCTGACGAAGAACGGGATCAGTATTTCGGCGTAGTGCGCCATGTCGTCGCCGCGGCGCGTCAGGTAGTTCTCGTGGCAGCCGTAGCTGTTGCCCGCCGAGTCGGTGTTGTTCTTGAACAGGTAGATCGTGCCCCGGATCGACTCCTCGGCCAGGCGCTCCTCGGCCGACTCGACCAGCGACTCGAGGATCCGCTCCCCCGCCTTGTCGTGCACGACCAGGTCGTACAGCGAGTCGCACTCGGGCGTGGCGTACTCGGGGTGCGAACCGACGTCGAGATACAGCCGGGCGCCGTTCTGCAGGAACACGTTCGACGAACGCCCCCACGAGACGACTCGCCGGAACAGGTAGCGTGCCACCTCGTCGGGGCTGAGGCGCCGCTGGCCGCGCAGCGTGCACGTGACTCCGTACTCGCTCTCGAGCCCGAAGATCCGCCGCTCCATGGCGGCACGGTAACAGTGTCGCCCGCTCGGCACATGGCAACGGCCCCGCCGGGCGGGCTCACGCCACGTCGACGCGGAAACGAACCTCGCTGCCGGGCGCGTGCTGCGCCAGCGACGCGACGTCGTCGGGATGCACGACCGCGACCACCGGATACCCGCCGGTCGTCGGGTGGTCGCAGAGCATCATCACGGCGTCGCCGTCGGGAGGTGCCTGGATCGCCCCGCGCACCAACCCCTCGCTCGCCAGCTCGTCGGAGCGGGCGCGCACCAGCGGCACGCCGCTGAGTCGCACCCCGACCCGGCTCGTCGTGGTGACCCGCCACGGGCCGCTCGCCAGGGCCCGCAGGCCGTCAGCGAGCCAGTCGACCCGTGGGCCGGCGGTGATCCGCACGACCCCCGGGACGTCGGCCAGCGGTGCGATGTCGGCGACGATCGGTGCCACCGGCGCCCCGCCCACCGCGAGCCGGTCACCCGCCTGGCACGGCGGCGGGCCGAGATGGGCGAGCGTGTCGCTCGATGTCGAGCCCAGCACCGGCTCGGCGAGCAGCCCGCCGCGCACCGCGACGTAGTGCCACAGCCGGCCCGATCGACCCGCCGGGACGTGGCACGACTCACCGGGACCCAACGTCCGCGGGCCCGGGTCGGCACTGGTGGCGACCAGCACGTGGCCGGTCGCCCGCAGCACCAAGCCACCGCACGTCTCGAGCACCGTCGCCCCGGCTGGGTTGCCGACCAGGCGGTTCACGAGAGCGGCGAGCCACGGGTCGACGGCGCCGCTCGGTGAGACGCCGAGGTGGGCGTATCCGGGGCGACCACGGTCTTGCAGCGTGGTCGCCACACCCGGCTCGACGATCTCGATCGTCGCGTTCACACCGGCTCGAACCTCACTGCGGCGCCGGGGACCAGCAGCGCCGGCGGCTCACGGTCGACATCGAACACGACCAGCTCGGTGCGGCCGATCAGGTGCCATCCGCCGGGCGATTGCCGCGGGTAGACCGCGCTGTACTCGGCGGCGATCGCGACCGAGCCGGCCGGAACCCTCGTACGGGGCGTCATCCGGCGCGGGAGGTGCAACTCGGCGGGCAGACCCCGCAGATACCCGAAACCGGGTGCGAAGCCGCAGAACGCGACATGGTACGAGGCGCCGACATGGCGCTCGATCACCTCGTTCGTGGTCAGGCCGGTGCGCGCCGCGACGTCGTCGAGGTCGGCGCCGTCGTAGGTGACCGGGATGACCGTGACCGGGCCGACCGCGGCGGCGATGTCGGCCGGCGCCACCTCGTCCAACCGGGCCAGCACGCCGGCCAGAGCGGCCCGATCGGTGCAACGCACCAGCACCGTGCGCGCCGCCGGCACCACGTCGACCACCCCGTCGAGGCCGAGCGCCCGCAGCCCCGCCCCCCACGCGGTGGGTTCGCCGGGCAGGTCGTCGACCAGCACGGCGTGCGGGCCCATCGGCAGCACCTGGATGGTCACAGTGCGAAGGGGTGCACGCCGACTCCGGCGCCGTCGAGGGCCGACCGGATCGCCCTGGCCAGTTCGACGGCGCCCGGCGTGTCGCCGTGCACGCAGATCGAACGCGCCGTGACCCCCACGACGGTGCCGTCGATGGCCGCGACCTCGCGGCGGGTCGCGATCGACACCGCGCGGGCAGCGACCGTCGCCGGGTCGGTGATCAGCGCGCCCGCCTGCGAGCGGGGCACGAGGCGCCCGTCGGGCAGGTACGCGCGGTCGGCGAACGCCTCGGCGACCACTTCCATCCCGAGCCCGTCGGCGGTGGCGAGCAGCGGCGAACCCGGCGCCCCCAGCACGGCCATCGACGGGTCGTACTCGTGGGCCGCGGCGGCCACCGCGGCGGCCTGCTCGGGATGGCTGATGCAGGCGTGGTAGAGCGCTCCGTGCGGTTTGACGTAGGCCACGCCGGCGCCGGCCACCTGGGCGAACCCGTCGAGGGCGCCCAACTGGTAGAGCACGATGTCGCGCAACTCGGAGGGGTCGACGTCGACGAAGCGGCGCCCGAAGCCCATCAGATCGGGATACGAGACCTGGGCGCCGATCACCACCCCGCGATCGACGGCCGCCTGGCACACCCGGCGCAGCGTCGACGGGTCGCCGGCATGGAACCCGCAGGCGACGTTGGCGCTCGTCACCAGGTCGAGCATGGCCTCGTCGTCGCCGAGCCTCCAGGTGCCGTACGACTCCCCGAGGTCACTGTTGAGATCGATCGCGGCCACGGGTCGAGCGTAGACCGCGCCCGCTGCCGCCCCCGCCACCACTCAGGACAAGAAGCTTTCGACCCCGGCGTCGTCGACGCGCCGGAAGCAGCGCCGACCGTTGCCTCGGACGAGATGGGCGACCTCGAGCTCGGTCG
>DATCZG010000086.1:0-26510 GCA_036526035.1 Ilumatobacter sp.
GGCCGCGCTGCGGGCGGTGGCGGTCGCAGCCGCCGAGATCGACATCCCGATGGACCCGGTGATCGGGTTCGGGATGACCCCCGACGAGCAGGCGGTCCTGGCGCGCTACTTCAGCGGCCGGATCCTCGTCGAGATCCCGGCCCATCGAGCCAAGCGCCTGATCGTGCTGCAGCGGTTGGCGCTCGAGTTCGACGTCGGTCGCCACTACGCCGAGCGGGAGGTCGACGAGATCCTCGGGGCGTTCCACCCCGACTGGTCGGCGTTGCGCCGGGGCCTGGTCGACGAGGGCCTGCTCGACCGTGACACCGCGGGCGGCCAGAACCGCTACTGGCGAGCCGGTGGGCGGGTCACGTCGCTGCCGCCGGGCGGCGCTGCCACCGCTCGCTGAGCGCCCGACTCCACCGGTCACGGCCCGGCCGGTCGGTCGGCGGGGAGCGCTCGGGCGTACGCTCTCGGGGTGGGCATGTACGAGACGTTCCGGTCGGTGGTCCGGTTCCGCAAGCTGCAACTCGACCCGGTCGAGCGCCGCCTGCGCACGGCGATGACGATCGACGATCTGCGCCGGTTGGCCGAGCGTCGCCTGCCGCGCGGCGTGTTCGACTACATCGACGGCGGCGCCGACGACGAGCGCAGCCTCGCCAACAACGCCGCCGGGTTCGCGAAGCTCGAGTTCCGGCCGAACGTGCTGCGCGACGTGAGCCGACTCGACACCACCACCACGCTGCTCGGCAAACGGGTCTCGATGCCGCTGGTGCTGGCGCCCACCGGGTACACCCGCCTCACCCACTCGGCCGGCGAGCTGTCGGTCGCCCGCGCTGCCGAGCGCGCCGAGGTGCCGTATTCGCTGTCGACGATGAGCACCCGCTCGATCGAAGAGGTCGCCGCCGTGTCGTCGGGCGCCAAGTGGTTCCAGGTCTACACCTGGAAAGACCGCGCGCTGGTGCGCGAGCTCGTCGAGCGGGCGGCGGCGGCCGGCTACGAGGCGCTGTGGCTCACGGTCGACACCGCCGTGCTGGGGCGCCGCGAACGCGACGTGCGCCGGGGCATGATCATCCCGCCCGAGATCGGCCCGGCGATGATCGTCGACGGCATCTTGCACCCGCGATGGACGCTCGACTTCATCACCCACGAGCCGCTCGTGTTCGCGAACGTGGTCGGCCATGGTGATCCCACCGTCACCGAGCCGATCCCGATGGCCCAACACGTGATGCAGAACTTCGACCAACGCCTGTCGTGGAGCGACGTCGAGTGGTTGCAGTCGATCTGGGACGGGCCGATCGTGCTCAAGGGCATCCAGACCGTCGACGATGCGTTGCGAGCGGTCGACGTCGGGGTGCAGGGGATCGGCCTGTCGAACCACGGGGGGCGTCAGCTCGACGACGCCCCGGCGCCGATCGAGCTCGTCGAGCCGGTCGCCCAGGCGGTGCAGGGCCGGGCGACGATCATCTGCGACGGTGGGGTGCGACGGGGGAGCGACATCGTGAAGGCGATCGCCCTCGGGGCCGACGCCTGCTCGATCGGCCGTCCCTATCTCTACGGTGCGGCGGTCGGCGGCGAGCGCGGCGTCGATCACGTGCTGCGCTTCTTCCGCGAAGGGCTCGAGCGCACGATGGCGCTCACCGGCCGGCGCTCGATCGCCGAGATCGACCGCGACCTGGTGCGCTGGCGGGCGTGACGGGTACCCCGGTGCCGTTCGGGGTTCCCCGTTCGAGCGGCGCCCGGGCGCTAGAGTCGAACCTGTGTTCGCTGACCCCGTGCCCGGTCGACCCGCCGGCACCGCCCGTGTGCCGGGGTCGCTGCGCGTGCTCGGCATCGACCCGGGTCTCACGCGTTGCGGGTTCGCGGTGGTCGACGGCCGCGGGCCGGGGGCGGCCGCGGCGGTCGCGATGGGGGTCATCCGCACGCCCGCCGGCGACGAGTTGCCGTACCGCCTGGCTGCGCTGCGCGACGAACTCGTCGCCCTGATCACCGAGTTCGCACCCGACGTGGTCTCGGTCGAGAAGGTGTTCTTCCAGACCAACGTGCGCACCGCGATGGCGGTCGGGCAGGCGAGCGGTCTGGCGCTGTGCGAGGCGGCCGCGGCGGGCTGCGAGGTGGTGCAGTACACCCCCAACGAGGTCAAGAGCACCGTGGCCGGCTACGGCGGGGCGACCAAGCTGCAGGTGCAGAAGATGGTGCAGGCGCGGCTCAAGCTCTCGCGGCTGCCCACGCCGG
This sequence comes from Ilumatobacter sp., assembly GCA_036526035.1. Classification (GTDB taxonomy): domain Bacteria; phylum Actinomycetota; class Acidimicrobiia; order Acidimicrobiales; family Ilumatobacteraceae; genus Ilumatobacter. The sequence goes on from DATCZG010000086.1 coordinate 2,215, forward strand.
CCGACGCCGCCGATGCCGCCGCGCTGGCGCTGTGCCACCTCGCCATGGCCCCGATGGGCCGGCGGATCGCGGCCGCCACCGGAGGCCGCCGGTGATCGGCTCGTTGCGCGGCAAGATCCTCGAGCGCGACCTGGCCGGCGCGGTGCTGGTCGAGGTCGGCGGGGTCGGGTACGTCGTCCACGTCTCACCACGGGCCCTCGCCGAACTCGAACCCACCACGACGGCGTTCCTCTACGTGCACCACCACATCCGCGAGGCCGACCAGCAACTGTTCGGGTTCCTCAGCCGCGACGAGCGGGCCACGTTCCAGACCTTGATCGAGACCCACGGCGTCGGCCCGGCGCTCGGCATGGCGATCATCGCCACCCACCCACCGGCGGCCCTCGTCGACATCGTCGCCAACCAGGATCTCGCCTCGCTCACCCTGGTTCCCGGTGTCGGCAAGAAGACCGCCGAGCGGCTGCTGGTCGAGCTGAAGTCGCGGCTGCGGGTGCCGGTGCTCGACGGCGCGGCGGGCGCCGCCGCCGGGGGTTCGGCGATGGCCGACGTGCGCGAGGCGCTCGCCGGGCTCGGCTACGGCGACGCCGAGGTGCGCGACGCGCTGCGTGAGCTCACCTCGACCAGTGACGCCGCGACCCTGTTGCGCGAGGCGCTCAAGGCGCTGGGGGCCCGGCGTGCGTGACGAGTTCCTCGATCCCGGTGTCGCCTCCGACGCCGAGGAGTCGGTCGACGCCGGCCTGCGGCCGCGGGCCCTCGCCGAGTTCGTCGGCCAGGGCGAGCTCAAAGAGCACCTGTCGATCGTGCTCGAGGCGGCCCGCAACCGCAATCAGGCCGTCGACCACCTGTTGTTCGCCGGGCCACCGGGGCTCGGCAAGACCACCCTCGCCGGCATCGTCGCCACCGAGATGGGCTCGCACCTGCACATCACCTCGGGCCCGGCGCTCGAGCGGGCCGGCGACCTGGCGGCGATCCTCACCAAGCTCGAAGACGGCGACGTGCTGTTCATCGACGAGATCCACCGGCTCTCGCGGGCGGTCGAAGAGATCCTGTACCCGGCGATGGAGGACTTCCAGCTCGACATCGTGGTCGGCAAGGGCCCGGCGGCGTCGAGCATCCGGCTCACGATGCCCCCGTTCACGCTGGTCGGCGCCACGACGCGGACCGGCATGATCACCGGCCCGCTGCGCGACCGGTTCGGCCTCGTCGCCCGGCTCGACTACTACGCCGCCGACGAGCTGAAGGCGATCATCGTGCGGGCCGCCGGCATCCTCGACGTGGCGATCGACGACGACGGCGCCTGGGAGATCGCCCGCCGGGCGCGCGGTACGCCGCGCATCGCCAACCGCCTGTTGCGCCGGGTGCGCGACTTCGCCGAGGTACGCCACGACGGGTCGATCACCGCCGCGATCGCCCGGGAGGGGTTGGCCCTGTTCGGGGTCGACGACCTCGGTCTCGACAAGGTCGACCGGGCGATCCTGTCGGCGTTGTGCAACCAGTTCGACGGTGGGCCGGTCGGTCTCTCCACGGTGGCGATCAGCGTGGGCGAGCAGCCCGACACCGTCGAGGACGTGTACGAGCCGTTCCTCATCCAGCAGGGCATGATCGCCCGCACCCCGCGGGGCCGGGTCGTGATGCCGGCGGCGTACCGCCACCTCGGGCTGGCGGTGCCGGCCCGGCGCCCGGGTCAACCCGGCTTGTTCGACGGCTGACCGGCGGCTGTCAGCCGGCCGGCAGGTGCTCGGCGAGGAACGCGATCGTCTTGGCCCACGCCGCCTGGGCCGCCGACTCGTTCCAGAACATCTCGCTCTCGTGGTTGTCGAATGCGTGCCCGGCGTTCTCGACGTTGAGCACGAAACCCGCCCGGCCTGCGATCGCGGCGTTGACCGCCTCGACCCCCTCGTTGGGGATGTAGGCGTCGGCGTTGCCGAAGTGGAACAACGTCGGGCAGGTCACGGTGTCGATGCCGGCGAGCATGGCGGGGACACCCGACCCGTAGTAGCTCACGCACGCCGCCGGATCGGCGGCGATCGCCACGCCCCAGGCCAGCGTGCCGCCGAGGCAGAAACCCATCACGCCGACGCCGCCGGCGACCGCCTCGTGGCCGCCCAACACGGTGAGCGCCGTGACGCAGTCGGCGACCGCCGTCTGCGGATCGAGCCGGCCGACCTGCTCGAGCGACGCCGTCAATCCGGCCTGGTCGTGGGCCGCCTCCCACCCGGGCGCGAACCGCCAGAAGACGTCGGGGGCGCCGACCACGTAGCCGGCCTCGGCCAGGCGGGCGGCGACGGCGCGGATGTAGGGCCCGACCCCGAAGATCTCCTGGATCAGCAAGACGCCGGGCCCGCGAGGGGGGTCGGGGCGCCAGATGTGCATCGCCATCTCGCCGCCGTCGCAGGGCACCTGGACCGTCACCGGGTCGTTCATGCCCTGCATGCTTCCACAACCGACGGTGACGGACGCCGCCGTAGCCTGGCCGGTGATGCGGCTCGACGACTTCGACTACGAGCTCCCGGCCGACCGGATCGCCCAGACGCCGGTCGAGCCCCGCGACGCCGCCCGGTTGCTGGTCGACCGGGGGAGCCAGCCGTGCGCCCACCGTCACGTCCGGGATCTGGTCGAGATCCTCCAGCCCGGTGACCTGCTCGTGGTGAACGAGACGAAGGTCATCCCGGCCCGGTTGGCCCTGCGGCGCGAGACGGGCGGCAAGGCCGAGGTGCTGATGCTCGAGCCGCTCGACGCCGAACGAAAGGTGTGGGAGGCGTTGGTGCGGCCGGCACGCAAACTCAGAGTCGGCGAGCTGCTGTACTCGCCGGCGGGCGCGCCCGTGGTCGAGATCGGTGAGCGCACCGCGGCGGGCGACACGTCGCGGGTGTCGATCGTGGGTTCGCTCGATTCGCTCGACGTGCTCGCCACCCACGGTGAGATGCCGCTTCCGCCGTACATCACCGAGCGATTGGCCGACCCCGACCGCTACCAGACCGTCTACGCCAACCAGCCGGGCAGCGCGGCGGCCCCGACGGCCGGGCTGCACTTCACGGCCGAGCTCCTGGCGGCGCTCGCCGAGCGGGGCGTCGAGCAGGCCGAGGTCGAACTCGTCGTCGGCCTCGACACGTTCCGTCCGATCGGCGAGGCCGACCCGCTCCGGCACCGGATGCACACCGAGCGGTACCGGGTGCCCGCCGACACGTTGGCCAGGTGCCGGGCCGCCCGGCGGGTGGTCGCCGTCGGTACGACGTCGGTCAGGGCGCTCGAGTCGGCGGCCGCCACCGGCTCCCTCGGCGGCCGCACCGACATCTTCATCCACCACGGCTTCGAGTGGCGGGTGGTCGACGTGCTGATGACCAACTTCCACCTGCCGCGCACCACCTTGCTGATGATGATCGATGGCTTCGTCGGGGCCCGCTGGCGGACGCTGTACGACGAGGCGCTGCGCGAGGGCTACCGGTTCCTCAGCTTCGGCGACGCGATGCTGCTCGACCGGCACGCGGGCTGAGCGAACTCACCGCACGACGGGGAGGCGGGGGTCGGCATGCGCGGATCGACCGGTCGCCGCCCGCACCCAGTCGAGTTCGGCCTCGAGGTCCGGGGGGCGAACACCGCCGAGACGGAGATCGAGGATCTCACCGCAGATCGCGAGGGCAGCCGGGTGCGGCACGGCCGACGAATCCGTCGCCGACGCGAGGTCGAGCCCGTGCACCGTCAGTTCGAAGATCCGGGTCGCGAGGGCCTGGTCGAAGCGGGCCCAGACGGTGCCACCGGGCGGGACGAGGGTCCAGTCCGGTGATGCCTCTCGGAGCAGCTCGGCGGCCTGGCCGATGGCGGCGGCGATCAGCCCGCGCAACTCGCCGTGGGTTCGCTTGCTCGCGTAGCGCTGGGCGAAGGTGTCGTTGTCGGTCGGTTCGGTGATGTCCCACCAGCCGACCCGGTCGAGCTCGGGGGTGCCGTCGTGCGGCTCGCCACGCCAACGCCACAGCGCCTCGACGGCGGTGCTGACGTGACCGACCAGCACCGCGCAGTCCCACCCGGTGAGGGGCGTCGGAACCGCGAGATCAGGGGTTGCGTCGACCAGATCGAGGAACTCGGCGCCCTGTTGCTCGAAGGCGCGGCACAAGCGGTCGAAGTCGATGGTCATGTTCCTTCCCGCCACGGACGATATCGATCGGTCGAAGCGGTGGCGTATCGAGCGGCCCTCTCGGACCCGATCGACGACACGATCCTGCTCGGCGGCGTGGCCGCCGGCTGATCACGGCCCGGACGCGACGAGGCCGCCACCTCCCGGTGACGGCCTCGTCGACATCTTGTGGCCGAAGCCGCTGGCTAGGCGCGTACGCCCTTTTCGATCGCGGTGAAGACCGCATTCTTGAGCGGAATCATCCCGGCGATGATCGCACCGTTGGCGACGACGTTGAGCCACTCGTCCTCGTGGACCCAACCCCATCCGCCGAGCACGTGGCCCCAGTCGCCGAGCAGCCAGACGAAAAGGATCGAGACGATCAAGGTGAGATTGGCACCGATGATCGGCAGCTTGCCGACGGTGTCGGCGAGGCTGACCGTCTCAAGGACGCTCTTCAGCACCGTCATGATCGCTTCCAAGAGAATTGCCATGACGATGAACAATGCAACGGTATACATGCAGGACCTCCTGTGGACCTTTGATTTCCGTGACCCCTGTCACGAGTCGGAAGGATAGATGACTCGATATTGCACGCCGCGGATGCGAACCCGACCGGGTGTCGCCGTGGCGACCACTGTGTCGCACGAGCAAGCCCTCGCCGGCGGCGTCGCTCGGTAGCCTCGCCCGACGTGCACCCCGTTCGGTTCGAGGTCGTGGCCCGCGACGGGGCGGCGCGGGCCGGCATCGCCACCACCGCACAGGGCGCCTACACGACGCCGGTGTTCATGCCGGTCGGCACGCGCGGGGCGATCAAGTACCTCAGCGCCGACGACTACGACGCGCTCGGGGCCCAGATCGTCCTGGGCAACACGTATCACCTGATGCTCCGGCCGGGTGCCGACACCATCGCCCGCCTGGGTGGCCTCGCCCGGTTCGCAGGTTGGGACGGGTTGACGCTCACCGATTCGGGCGGGTTCCAGGTGTTCTCGCTGGCACCGAAGGTCGACGACGACGGGGTCACCTTCGCCAGCACCTACGACGGCAGCTCCCACCGCTTCACGCCCGAGTCAGCCGTTGCGACCCAGGAGTTGCTCGGAGCCGACATCCAGATGGTGCTCGACGTCTGCCCGCCGTTGCCGAGCCCACCCGAGGTCGTCCGCCTCGCCGTCGAACGCACCGCCGCCTGGGCACAGCGGGCCCGCGCCGCCCATCACCGGCCCGACCAGGCCCTGTTCGGCATCGTGCAGGGCGGGGTCAGCGAGGTGATGCGGGCCGAGAGCGCGCAGCGCACGGTGGCGCTCGAGTTCGACGGCTACGGCATCGGTGGGCTGTCGGTCGGCGAGACGCGCGAGCAGATGCTGCCGGCCCTGGCGGCGACACTCGAGCACCTGCCGGTCGACCGGCCGCGCTACCTGATGGGGGTCGGCGACCCGGCGTCGATGATCGAGGCGATCGCACTGGGCGTCGACCAGTTCGACTGCGTGTTGCAGACCCGTCTCGGCCGCCACGGCACGGCACTCACCGGGGCGGGGCGCCTCAACGTCAAGCGCAACGAGTTCGCGCTGAGCGAGGACCCGATCGACGCCGAGTGCGGTTGCCCGGTGTGCGCCCGCCACTCGCGCGGCTACCTGCGGCACCTGTTCAAGGTGGGCGAGCCGTCGGCTGCCCGCCTGGTGAGCGTGCACAACGTCGCCTGGACGTTCCGCCTGATGGAGCGGACCCGCGCCGCGATCGCCACCGGCCGTTTCGGCGCGCTCCGTGCCGACATCTTGTCGGTATGGGGATGACCTTCGGTAGTATTCGACCCCGCTATGCATCCTTTCTCCGTCGTGCTCTCCCAGAACGCCGAAAGCAGTGGTGGTGGCTTCGGCTCGCTGCTGATCCTGCTGTTGATCCCCTTCGCGATGTACTTCTTGATGATCAGGCCGCAGCGCAAGCGCATGCGCGATCAGGCGGCGCTGCAGGCCTCGCTCGGCGTCGGTGACGAGATCATCACGAACTCGGGCATCTACGGCTTCATCACCGGCGAAGACGGCGACAAGTTCTGGGTCGAGATCGACGACGACGTGCAGATCCGCGTCGCCAGGGCTGCCGTGCAGGGCAAGGTCAACACCGCCGCGCCCGACGACGACGAGGACGCCGACGAATCGGACGATTCGTGAAGAAGACGGCGCTGTGGGCGTCGCTGCTCGGTTTCGTCGGGTTGGCCGTCGGACTGCTCGGGATGAACGTGGGGCTCGGCAACACGCCGGTGCTCGGCCTCGACCTCAAGGGCGGCTTGTCGGTCATCTACTCCACCAAGCAGCCGGCTGACGCCGAGCAGCTGGTGATCGTCCGCGACCTGATGCGCGGCCAGCTCGAGAACTTCGGCATCGCCGAACCCGACGTGCGCGTCGAGGGTGTCAACATCATCGTCGACCTCCCCGGCGTGAGCGACCAGCAGGCGGCGTTCGACGCGCTGCAGGTGTCGGGCATCGTCGCGCTCCGCCCGGTCGTCCAGTGCCAGGCGGGCACCGCCGTCGCCGATCCGCCCGACGGCGAGGCCCCTGACGATGGTCCTGCCGAGGAGGGCTCGCTCGGCGGTGGCTCGACGCCCGTGATGCCGATGGGCTTCGCCAATCGGACCCGTTCGACGCCCAGCACCGTGCCCGCCGACCCGGCGACCGACAGCACCCCGGTCGACACCCCGGTCGACACCCCGGTCGACAGCGTGCCGGTCGACACGCCGGTCGATGCGATTCCCGCCGGCCAGGAGGTGTTGCCGTACCCCGGTGCCGGACAGATCTGCCTCGTCGGCCCGTCGGGAGGCTCCGGTGAGGTGTTCGCCCAGGGCAGCGCCGCGGCGGCGATCGATCAGAGCACCGGCCAGTGGGTCGTCAACGTCGACCTGCGTCCCGAGGGCGAGGCGGTCTGGAACTCGATCGCCCGCCAGTGCTTCTCGGCCACGGCCCTGTGCCCGTCACAGCAGCTGGCGATCGTGCTCGACGACGTGATCCAGTCGGCCCCGGTGGTGCGCACCGACAACTTCCAGGGCTCGGTGCAGATCTCCGGTGCGTTCAGCGAGACCGAGGTGCGCAGTCTCGCCCGGGTGCTCAACCGCGGCGCCTTCCCGGTGCCCGTCGAGCAGCAGCGCGTCGAGACCGTCTCGGCGACCGCCGGCAAAGACTCGCTCAACGCCGCCGTCATCGCCGGCCTGATCGGTGTCGCCGCGACGCTGCTGTTCATGATCGCCTACTACCGCCGCTTGTCGGTCGTGATCCTCGGCGGCCTGGTCGTGTGGGGCATGACCGTGTTCTCGCTGGCGGTGTTCGTCTCGAGGGCCACCAACTACGCGCTCACCCTGGCCGGTGCCACCGGCATCATCGTCGCCGTCGGCGTCACCGTCGACACCTACGTCGTGTTCTTCGAGCGTTTGAAGGACGAGCAGCGCCAGGGCAGGACGATGCGCAACGCCGCCCCGCGCAGTTTCGCCGCCACGTGGCGCACGATCGTGTCGGCCGACCTCGTGTCGCTGCTGGCCTCGCTGATCCTGTTCTGGCTCAGCGTCGGTTCGGTGAAGGGGTTCGCCCTCTACCTCGGGCTCACCACGGTGTGTGACCTGCTGGTGTGCTACTTCGTGGTGCGACCAGCCGTGTACCTGCTGGCCGACACCGGATGGCTCGACCGGCGGCACAAGGCCGACGACATGATCGCGGGGGTCAGCGCATGAGCGACACCGGTACCGTCCAACGGCCGGCGATCGCCGCGTCGCGTATCGGCCGGCTGTTCGAGGGCCAGACGGCCGTCGATTTCATCGGCCGCCGCAAGCTCGGCGTCGGGCTGTCGGCCACCTTGCTGCTGGCGACGGTGATCTCGCTGTTCGCACAGGGCCTCAACCTCGGGATCGACTTCCAGGGCGGCATCTCCTGGGACGTGCCGGCGGCCAACGGCTTCACGGTCGACGACGCCAGTGCGGTGTTGTCCGACAACGGCATCTCGACCGACGGCGCCCGGCTCCAGCGCCGGTCGTCGGATTCGGGCGACTTCATCAAGGTCCAGGTCGGCGACCAGCCCGAGCAGTTGGCGGCGCAACTGCGCCAGCAGTTCGCGTCCGTCGCGGGGGTCGATCTCGACGAGGTCAACGTCAACCTGGTGAGTTCGTCGTGGGGGAGCGAGATCACCAACAAGGCGTTGCGGGCGCTCGTGATCTTCCTGGTGGTCGTGGCGATCTTCATCTCGCTGCGCTTCGAATGGCGCATGGCGCTGGCGGCGATCGTCGCCATGGTCCACGACGTGTTGATCAGCGTCGGGATCTACTCGATCTTCCAGTTCATCGTCACCCCGCCGACCGTGATCGCGTTCTTGACGATCCTCGGGTACTCGCTGTACGACACGATCGTCGTGTTCGACCGGGTGAAAGAGAACGAGGCCCGCTTCGCGGCCCAGAAACCGCCGTTCGACGACGTCATCAACGTGTCGATGAACCAGGTGCTGATGCGCTCGCTCAACACGAGCTTCTCGTCGATCGTGCCCGTCGTGTCGCTGCTGGTGATCGGCGCCGGCGTGTTGGGGCAGGGCACCCTCGCCGAGTTCGCCCTGGCGCTGCTGGTCGGCATGCTGACCGGCGCCTACTCGTCGATCTTCGTCGCCGCACCGCTGCTCGGGGTGCTGAAGCACCACGACAAGAACTGGCCGACCCGCAAGATCGACCGCGCCGTCGGCGAGGTGCTGCGCGACATGGTGATCGGCGGTGTCGTCGGCAGCCGGCGTACCCGCGCCGCGGCCACCGGTCAGATCGACGGGCCGCGTGCGGCCGCCGCGGTCGACGACGTGACCCAGGCGAAGGTCGCACTGTCGCACCCGCCCCGCCCGCGCAAGAAACAGCGCCGCTGAGCCCGACCGCTGCCGCGTGCCGCCGGTCCGGGTGACGATCGACGCGGACTTCGCCCGGGCGTCGGTAGTCTCGGCGTATGACAGGTGACGCGTCGTGGGTGCGTGAGCACATCCGGCCGATCGTCGACTACCCGACGAGCGGCGTCACCTTCCGCGACATCACCCCCCTGTTGGGCAGTGCCGCCGCTTTCGGCCGGGCGATCGACGACCTCGTCACCTGCTTCCACGACCTCTCGGTGGACCGTGTGGTCGGGGTCGAGTCGCGGGGGTTCATCCTGGCGGCGCCGGTCGCCTATCGCCTGCGCGCCGGCTTCGTGCCGGTGCGCAAGCCCGGCAAACTGCCGTGGGCGGTCGCCCGCGAGGAGTATCAACTCGAGTACGGCTCCGACAAGCTCGAGATCCACCGCGACGCGATCCACCCCGGCGAGAAGATCCTGGTCGTCGACGACGTGCTCGCCACCGGCGGCACGGCGGCGGCCACCGGCCGGCTGATCGAGACCCTCGGCGGCGTCATCGTCGGGTTCGGTTTCATGATCGAGCTGGCCGGTCTGCGCGGGCGCAAGGCGCTCGGGACGCACCGAGTCGAGAGCCTCACGGCGTACTAGGTCGTAGCGTGGCCACCGTCGACCGAGTGCTTCCGTGGCGGCGCCAACAGGAACATGCCTCGAGCGACCTCGGCCCGCTGCTGCAGAGCTACCGCTCGCACCACCCCAAGGCCCGCATCGAGCTGATCAACCGCGCCTACCACATGGCGGCCGAGGCCCATCGTTCGCAGCGCCGCTCCAGTGGTGAGAGCTACATCAACCACCCGCTGGCGGTCGCCAAGATCGTCGCCGACATCGGCCTCGACGACACCTCGGTCGCCGCCGCGCTGTTGCACGATGCGGTCGAGGACACCGAGATCAAGCTCGCCGACGTCGAGGAGCGGTTCGGCAGCGAGGTGGCCTGGATCGTCGACGGAGTCACGAAACTCGACCGGATCCGATTCGACTCGCGCGAGGCCCAGCAGGCGGCGACGATGCGCAAGATGCTGGTGGCGATGGCGAAAGACCTGCGGGTGCTGCTGATCAAGCTCGCCGACCGTCTGCACAACATGCGCACCCTCGGCGGCGTACCGCTCGACAAACAGCAGCGCATCGCCCAGGAGACGCTCGACATCTACGCCCCGCTCGCCCACCGTCTGGGCATCCAGGAGATCAAACAGCAGCTCGAGGACCTGTCGTTCGCGGCGCTGTACCCCAAGCGGTACGCCGAGCTCGATCACCTGGTCGCCACCCGATCGCCCGAGCGCGACGTGTTCTTGGCGCGCGCCATCAGCGAGATCCGCGCCCGGCTGACCGAGCTGGGGGTCGACGCCGAGGTCACCGGTCGCGGCAAGCACCTGTGGAGCATCTACGAGAAGATGGTCATGAAAGACCGCGAGTTCGACGAGATCTTCGACATCGTCGCGGTGCGGGTGATCGTCGAATCGGTCAAGGACTGCTACGCCGCACTGGGAAGCATCCACGGGCGCTGGCGGCCGGTGGTGGGCCGCTTCAAGGATTACATCGCGGTGCCCAAGTTCAACCTCTACCAGAGCTTGCACACCACGGTGATCGGCCCGTCAGGGCGGCCGATCGAGGTGCAGATCCGCACCCGTGAGATGCACCAGCGCGCCGAATGGGGCGTCGCCGCCCATTGGGCCTACAAGGCCGACGCCAGTTCCGCCGACATCGACTGGCTCAACCGCATCATCGACTGGCAGGCCGAGGTCGACGACCCGGCGCAGTTCATGCTCAACCTGAAGACCGACCTCGAACAAGACGAGGTGTTCGTCTTCACGCCCAAGGGCAAGATCGTCACGCTGCCGGTCGGGTCGACCCCGGTCGACTTCGCCTACGCCGTGCACACCGAGGTCGGTCACGCCTGCATCGGCAGCAAGGTCAACGGGCGGCTCGTGTCGCTCGACCACCGGCTCGCCAGCGGCGACACGTGCGAGATCTTCACCTCGAAGGTCGAGACCGCCGGCCCGTCCCAGGACTGGCTGGGGTTCGTCGCCTCGCACCGGGCCCAGAACAAGATCCGCCAGTGGTTCAGCCGCGAGCGCCGCGTCGACATGATCGAGGTCGGGCGCGACGAACTCACCGACGAGTTGCGACGCGAGGGTCTGCCGGTGCAGAAGATGTGGCACTCGGATCAACTCGCCGAGGTGCTGCGCGAGCTGAGCTACACCGATCTCGACACGTTCCTGGCGGCGATCGGCGAGCACCACGTCTCGGCGCGCAGCGTGGCGCAACGCCTGGCCAGGGCGTTGCGCGACGGTGGCAGCGGCGATCAGCTGCCGTCGACGATGTTCTCGCCGCGCGGTCGGCACAAGTCGGGCGACGAGGCGATCGGGATCCATGTCGAAGGGCTCGACGACGTGATGGTGCGGCTGGCGAACTGCTGCACCCCGTTGCCGGGCGACGAGATCATCGGTTTCGTCACCCGCGGCCGCGGGGTCAGCGTGCACCGCAACGATTGCGCGAACGCGGCCTCGCTGGCGAGCGAGCAGTCGATGCGGCTGATCGAGGTCGACTGGGACGGCGACCGCAAGGACCCGCTGCTGCGGGCCGGTATCGAGGTGGTCGCACTCGACCGTGCGCGGCTGCTGCTCGACGTCGCCAACGCATTGGGCGACCAGGGCGTCAACATCATGTCGTGCGAGACGATCACCGGCGACGACCGGGTCGCGAAGCTGCGGTTCCAGATCGAGATGTCGAACTCGGCCCAACTGGCGTCGGTGCTCAACAACGTCAAGCGCCTCGACTCGGTGTTCGAGGTCCACCGCATCCTGCCGGGCGCCCAGTCCGATGGCTGAGGCGTCGCCCCGCCGGGCACCGCGGGTGTCACGGTGCGGTCACCACCGTGTGAGCGGTGTACAGCGGTAGCCTGGCGAGCCGTGTCGGAGTTCCAGACCAGCCCCGGGATGCGCGACATCCTCGCGCCCGAGTCGACTCGCTGGCGCGCGTTCACCGACGTCTTCGCGCTCACCGTCGAGGCTGCCGGCTACCAGCTGGTGATCCCCCCGATGATGGAGGATCTGGGCGTCTTCAGCCGGCTCGGCGAGACGACCGACGTCGTCACCAAAGAGATGTACGACTTCGTCGACAAGGGCGACCGCCATGTCGCCCTGCGCCCCGAACAGACCGCCAGTGTCTGCCGGGCGTTCGTGCAACACCGCCCGCCGGTCCCCTGGAAGACGTGGTATTCGGGGCCGAACTTCCGGTACGAGAAGCCCCAACGGGGCCGCTACCGCCAGTTCGACCAGGTCGGCATCGAGGTGCTCGGCCCCACCGACCCCTACCTCGACGTCGAGGTGATCGCGCTCGGGTGGGAGTTCTACCGTCGGCTCGGCCTGCAACGGGTCGAGCTGCGGCTCAACTCGCTCGGCGAGCCCGGCGACCGGGCCCGCTACGTCGAGGCGCTGCGACACCACTTCGGCGCCGCCGGTGACGGGCTCAGCGCCCAGAGCCGCGAGACGCTCGCCAAGAACCCGCTGCGGGTGCTCGACTCCAAACGCCCCGAGGACGCGCCGCTGGTCGCCGCGGCGCCGACGATCGACCAGTTCTGGAGTCCGGCCGCCACCGGGCACCTCGACACCGTCCGGTCGGGGCTCGACGCACTCGGTGTGCCTTACACGCTCGACCTCAAGTTGGTGCGCGGGCTCGACTACTACCGCCTCACCACGTTCGAGTACGTGGGTGGCACGATCGAGTCGGCACAGAACGCGCTCGGGGGCGGCGGTCGCTACGACGGCCTCGTCGAGGCACTCGGAGGCCCGCCCACGCCCGGCATCGGGTTCGCGCTCGGGCTCGACCGCACCCTGTTGGCGTGCGACGACGAGGGCGTGTTCCCGGCGCCCCCCCAAGCCGTCGAGGTGTTCGTCGTCGACACCGCCGGTGGCGCCGAGGCGCTGGCGATCACCGCCGAGTTGCGTGCCGGTGGCGTGCGCGCCGACCGGGCCTACGACCGACGCAGCATGAAGGCCCAGATGAAGTTGGCCGACCGCAGCGGCGCGGCGTTCGCGGTGATCGTCGGGACCGACGAGATCGACGCCGGAACCGTCGTCGTCAAACCGCTTCGTTCCGGAGGCGATCAGGTGGTCGTCGCCCGGCAGTCCGTTCTCACCGATCTTCGTGATCGCCTCCAGGAAGCAGTGTCATGAGCAGTACCTCGATGCGCACCCACCAGTGCGGTGAACTCCGCCGCGAGCACATCGGCCACACCGTCGCCCTGACCGGATGGGTCGGCCGCCGCCGCGAGCACGGCGAGAAGTTGGCCTTCGTCGACGTGCGCGACCACACCGGTATCACCCAGTGCGTCGTCGACAACGACGTCGACGTGCGCTCGGAGTTCGTGGTGCGGATCACCGGGGTGGTGCGGGCCAGGCCGGAGGGCACGGTCAACGCATCCCTCGCCACCGGCGAGGTCGAGGTCGGCGACTGTGTCGTCGAGGTGCTGCGCAGCGCGATCGCACCGCCGTTCCCGATCGACGCCCGCGCCGACGACGTCGACGAGAACATCCGCCTGCAGCACCGCTACCTCGACCTGCGGCGCGAACGGATGCAGAAGAACCTGCGGATCCGTGCCGCGGTCAACTCCGCGACCCGGGCCGCGATGGAGCGGCAGGGCTTCGTCGAGGTCGAGACGCCGATGCTCGTTCCCTCGACGCCCGAGGGCGCCCGCGAGTTCCTGGTGCCCTCCCGCAAGGAGCCCGGCAAGGTCTACGCGCTGCCGCAGTCGCCGCAGTTGTTCAAGCAGCTGTTGATGGTCGGTGGCATCGACCGCTACTACCAGATCGCCCGCTGCCTGCGCGACGAGGATCTGCGCGCCGACCGGCAGTACGAGTTCATGCAGCTCGACATGGAGATGAGCTTCGTCACCCAGGACGACGTGCTCGACGCCGTCAGCGAGGCCGTGCTGGCGGCCGCCGAGGCGGTCACCGGCGAGCGGCCGGCACCGATCGAGCGGATCACCTGGCACGATGCGATGAACCGCTTCGGCATCGACAAGCCCGACATGCGGTTCGGGATGGAGCTCGTCGAGTTGACCGACGCGTTCGCCGCCACCGAGTTCAAGGCGTTCGCCGGCGCGGCGTCGATCAAGGGCATCCGGGTGCCGGGCCGGGCCGGCGACTTCGGCCGCAACCAGCTCGACAAGCTCACCGACCGGGCGAAGGCGGCCGGCGCCAAGGGCCTGGTGTGGTTGAAGGTCACCGACGACGGCTTCGACAGCCCCGTCGCGAAATTCCTGTCCGCCGCCGAGGGGGCAGAGGTGTCGGCCCGCCTCGCGGCCGAGCCCGGTGACCTGCTGCTGATCGTCGCCGACACCTGGACGACCACCTGTGAGGTGCTCGGGATGCTGCGCAACGACCTCGGCCGGCCCCCGGTGCACCAGGGGCCGTACCGCTACGCCTGGGTGGTCGAGTTCCCGTTGTTCGTCGGGGTCGACAAGGAGACCGGCCGCCCCAAGCCCGGCCACCACCCGTTCACGCGCCCCCATCCCGACGACGTCGAGCGGATCGAGAGCGACCCGATGTCGGTGCGGTCGATCGCCTACGACCTGGTGCTCAACGGCTGGGAGCTCGGGTCGGGTTCGATCCGGATCCACGAGCCCGACCTGCAGCGGCGGATCTTCCGCTCGCTCGGCATCGACGAGGACGAGGCGGCCCGCAAGTTCGGGTTCTTCCTCAACCCGTTCGACTACGGCGCCCCACCGCACGGCGGCTTCGCGTTCGGCCTCGACCGGCTGGTCGCGATCCTGGCCGGCGAGGAGAACATCCGCGAGGTGATCGCCTTCCCGAAGACCCAGTCGGGCGCCGACCCGATGACCAACTCGCCGGTGCCCGCCGACCCCAAACAGCTCGGCGAGCTCGGCCTGCGGGTGCTGCCCCGCGTCGACTGAGTCACGAGAATCCGGTCCGATTCCCGAGCCGGATCCTCGACCGGCGCCGATCTGACCTACCCTGGAGGCATGTTGGCTGCTCCACTCGATCTGGGGATCGACCTCGACCTGTGGCCGTGGATCTGGCTCGCCACGGCGGTCGTGTTCGCGCTCGTCGAGTTGATCGTCGTGGGCGGGTCGTTCATCGTGCTGCCGTTCGCCGTGTCGGCGTTCATCGCCGCGGTGCTGGCGTTCTACGACGTCGGGATCGAGATCCAGTGGTCGGTGTTCGTGTTCGGCGGCGGGATCCTGTTCGTCGTGTTGTACCGGTGGGCGCAGCGCTTCATGCGCGACCACCCGATGGCGCCCGGTGTCGGCGCCGACCGCCTGGTCGGCATGACGGCGGTGGTCACACGCGCCGTCGTGCCCGGTGACGCCGACCGCGCCGGCCGGGTCACGATCGACGGCGAGGTGTGGGGTGTCGCCGACGCAGAGCAGCCCTTCGAGGTCGGACGCAAGGTTCGGGTCATCGCCATGAAGGGCACCCGAGTGGTGGTCACACCGCTCGACGAACCAACCGCCGCAGGCGGAGAGGAGTAGTCATGTCGGTCGTCGTCATCCTGATCATCGCCATCGCCGTGGTCGGTCTCGCCGTGCTCGCCACGGCGGTCAAGATCGTGCGCCCCTACCAACGCGGGCTCGTCGAGCGTCTCGGCAAGTACAAGACCACCAAGGAGCCGGGCCTCCAGCTGATCGTGCCGTTCATCGAGACGATGCAGCTGATCGACATGCGCGAGCAGGTGGTCGACGTGCCGCCCCAGGAGGTCATCACCGCCGACAACGTGGTGGTGTCGGTCGACGCCGTCGTGTACTACGAGGCGACCGATCCCCAGCGGTTGGTGTACAACGTCGCCGATTTCTTCACGGCGATCACGAAGCTGGCGCAGACCAACCTGCGCAACCTGATCGGTGATCTCGAGCTCGACAAGGCGCTCACCTCGCGCGACACGATCAACACCCAGCTGCGCGAAGTGCTCGACGATGCCACCGACAAGTGGGGTGTGCGAGTGGTGCGTGTCGAGATCCAGCGGATCGACCCGCCACCCGAAGTGGTGTCGGCGATGCACGCCCAGATGCGCGCCGAGCGCGACCGCCGGGCCACCGTGACCGAGGCCCAGGGCTATCGCGAGGCGGCGATCGCCCGTGCCGATGGCGAGAAGCAGTCGGCCGTGCTGGCGGCCGAGGGCCGCAAGCAGGCCGCGATCCTCGACGCCGAGGGCGACGCCCAGGCGATCGAGTTGCGTGCCGGGGCCGACAAGACGCGGCTCATGATGCTCGGCGAGGGCGAGGGCGAGGCCGCCCGGGCCCGTCTGTCGGGCATCAAGGCGGCCGGTGCCGACAACAACGTGCTCACCGTCGAGTACCTCCAGGCGCTCGCCAAGATCGGCGACGGTCGGGCGACCAAGCTGGTGATCCCGGCCGAGTTCTCGGGGCTGCTCGGCACCGTTGCCTCGTTGGGCGAGGCGCTGCGGCCCGATGACGGTGTCGATGAGGTGCGCCCCAAGGGCGGCCTGCCGATCCCCGATCGTGACGAGCGGGTCGACATCGGTTCGACCCACACCGGCTGATGCGCGTCGATGACGCCCCGCCGGCGGGCTGGTACCCCGATCCCGAGGGGTATTCGCGTCTGCGCTGGTGGGAGGGCACCGACTGGAGCGACCGGTTCCGGGCCCCGCCGACACCGAGCGAGTTCGATCTGGCCGACCAGTTGTACGACGACGCTGCCGAGAGCCCGGCCGAGCGCCATCGTGTGTCCGGCCGGCCGGGCTCGGGCTACGGGTCGATGAGCCGCCAGGACTCCGAGGCGTTGATCCAACAGGTGCGCATGGCGGCCCGCGAAGAGGCCGAACGGGCGGCGGCGTTGTTCGGCCAGCAGGCCAGAGCGGTGACCCGCAGCATCACCCCGTTGATCTCGGAGTACACCGGCCGGGTCATGCGGTGGGTCCGCATCCTCTCGGTGATCGCCGTCGTGTTGTTGGTCGGCTGGCTGGCCTTCCAACTGTTCGCCCAGGTCAGCCTGTTCGAGTGGATCGGCGACCGGGTCGACAACATCGGCGACGGCAGCGGCGTCCCGCCACCGATGCGCTGACACGTCGGGTCAGGGGACGCGACGGCCCGGTGGGCGCGTCGGGTCAGGGGAGCGGGACGCCTTCGCTGGCCTGCACGATCGTGTACACGTCGGTGCGGTCGAGCTGCACCTCGAGGGCCGCCACCGACGACGTGATCCGGTCGACGCGTTGGGTGCCGACGATCGCCACCGGGGCCGCCGGGTGGGCGAGCACGAACGCCAGCGCGACCGCCGAACGGTCGACACCCTCGCGCGCCGCGAGCCGGTCGAGTTCGGCCAGCAGTTCGGGACGCACACCGGCGCCGGTCGCCAGCCGACCCCCGGCGAGCGGGCTCCAGGCGAGCGGCACACGCCCGGCCCGCATGCAGTCGTCGAGCGTGCCGTCGCGCAACGCCGACAACTCGGTCGCCGAGAACTCGGGCTGCTCGGAGACGAGCGGGAACCCCAGGTGGTGTTGGAGCGCGGCGACCTGGTGGCGGGTGTGGTTCGACACGCCGACCTCGCGGATCTTGCCGGCGTCGCGCAGCGCCGTCAGTGCCGCGGCGACGTCGGCCGGGTGCGTGAACATGTCGGGCCGGTGGATCTGGTAGAGGTCGATCACGTCGACCCCGAGCCGCCGCAGCGACGCTTCGCAGGCCGCGGTGAGCGCGGCCGGCGACGAGTCGTAGGGCGTCGGGGGCACGATGCCGCCCTTCGTGGCCAGCACCATGCGGTCGCGCAACCCGGGCGCCACCCGCAGCACCGCCCCGAGGATCTCCTCGACCTGGCCGAATCCGGTGCCGCCCCAGTCGAACCCGTAGACGTCGGCGGTGTCGATCAGGTTGAGCCCGTGGTCGAGGGCGGCCTCGAGCAGCGCCTGCCCGGCGCCGAGGTCGGTGTCGGTGAACCGCCAGGTCCCGAACGAGAGCGGGCCGACGGGGCCGAGCGAGCCCAGCTGGCGGGGTCGGGTCTGAACGATCGTCATGGCTCGAACCTATCGCCCGCCCGCGGTAGCGGCCCGGCCGACGCCGCGGTCCGGCCGACGCCGCGTCGGGTCAGAGCCCGAGCCGCGCGAAGTGGTGGCGCGGGGCGTCGAGTTCGCGCAGAGCGGCGCCCAGCAGCTCGATCGCTTCGCGCTCGGCGGCCGAGCCCACCTGGTTGTCGGTCTCGGCGTCGTCGCCGGCGGCATACAGGTGGTGGTCGTCGATCGGCACCCCGTAGGCCCAGAACGGCAGCAGGTCGCCGGGGGCGAACGGCTGGCGGATCACCGGGGCGGTCGTGCCGGGCATCGCGGCGAGCGTGGCGCGTCCGTCGGGGCGCGGGAAGCGGTAGCCGGGGGCGGCGTGCCAGATCGGCATCGACGACCAGCGGTTCGACCACATCTCGAGCGGGAACCCGTCGCCGACGGGTGAGCGCCCGTAGGTGCGGTGCTCGTCGATGACGTAGACGTGCCGGCTCCAGTAGCCGGCGACGAGGTGGTCGCGCACCGATTCGGCGGCGCCGGTGAGCAGCGGCACCAGCGAACGCCCGTGGGTGCGGTGCTCGGGTTCGACCCCGAACACGTCGCACAACGTGGCGTGCAGGTCGACGGTCGTGGTGAGGGCCCCCGTGCGCCCCGGCCGGGCCCCCGGCCAGCGGACCATCAGCGGGATGTGCCCGAGCGCCTTCCAGATCGGCGAGCCGGGCTTGCCGAAGGTGTCGTGCTCGCCGAGGTAGTGCCCGTGATCGGTGCACACGACGACCGCAACATCGTCGCCGAGGGCGTCGATCCGGTCGAGCACCAGCCCGAACCAATGGTCGATCATCGACAACTTGGCGCCGTAGTTGGCCCGGATGTGGGCGGCGTCGCGTTCGCTCACGACGCCGCGACCGATCGCGTCGACCGCGTACGGCGGCCAGATCAGCCGGTCACCCGACCAGTCGGGGTCGTACTTCGAGGCCCACGGTTCGGGGGTGTCGAACGGCTCGTGGGGATCGAACTCGTCGATCACCATCAGGAACCGGTCGTGGTGCGGCGCGTCGCGGTGCAACCACTCGGCGGCGGCCTGCATGGTGCGCGGCCCCGGGAAGTCGCTCTCGTCGCGGAACCAGGTGCGGCTGTCGTCGTAGCGGTGGTGGGTGCGCGCCGACGCCGCCGGCAGGGCGGGGGCGCCGACCCACGACGGGTCGGGGCGTGTGCGCCACGGGTCGTTCTCGTGGCCGCGCACGTAGTCCCATGCGGTGAAGTCGACGTGGTAGTTCTCGCCGCCGGTCTCGAACAGGTGGGGGTGATCGGAGACCAGCACGGTGGTGACGCCCCGCCGGCGCAGTTCGGTGGTGATCGCCTCCTCCCAGACCTCGATCGAGCCCCACGGCCGCCACAGGAAGTCGAGCGCGCCGACGAGCAGGTCGTGGCGGGCGGGCATGCACGGCAACGAGCCGACGTGATGCCGGTCGAACACCACCGCGGACGCCGCGAACCGGTCGAGGTGGGGGGTCTCGAACTCGTCGCCGCCGTAGGCGCCGAGCATGTGCCGGTTGAGGCTGTCGAGCAGCACCACGACGACGCGCGACGGCCGGTCGGTGACCGGCGCGGTGGGGGTCGCGGGGGCGGTCATGCGGGCGGCACGCTCACGATCTCGTAGTCGATCGGCACGTGCTCGGCGTCGAGCCGGCGCTGCAGGCGCTGGTAGTCGTCGGCCACCCGCGGGTCGGGCGCCCAGGTGCGGGCGTAGTACACCTTGACGACGCCGGCCTGGATCAGCTCCTTGCTGCACGCGAAGCACGGCTGATCGGTGGTGTAGACGGTGGTGGCGTCGGTCGAGGCGCCGAAGCGCCCGGCGGTCAGCAGCGCGTTCGATTCGGCGTGGACGCAGATGCACAAGTCGTAGTCGGTGCCCGACGCGAACCGGGCCCGGTCGGCGCAGCGCAGGCAACCGCCGTCGAGGCAGTTGGGCAGGCCCTCCGGCGTGCCGTTGTAGCCGGTCGCGATGACCCGGTCGCCCTTGACGAGGATCGCCCCCACCCGTCGGCCGCGGCAGTTGGCCCGGCGTGCCGCGGCGAACGCCAGCGCGAGGTAGTAGTCGCTGCGTCCGGGCAGCGCCGTCACGCCGCCGGCATCCGGAAGGCCACGGTGCACGTCGTCGGTTGCGCCGTTCGTCGGGTCGTCGGCGGCGGATTCGGTCATCGGGTGTCACCGTAGTCAGACGGCTACGATCACGAGTGACTGCGGCGTTTCGCTGCCGCCCGACACGCGTGAGGACATCATGACCGAGCCCAGGAACGACTTCCCCGCAGGTGTGATCACCGGTTCGGACGTCCAGGAGTTGTTCGCCCTCGCGAAAGCCCACAACTTCGCCCTGCCGGCCGCCAACTGCATCGGATCCAACTCGATGAACGCGGTGATGGAGACCGCGGCGGCGCTCAACTCGCCGGTGATCATCCAGTTCTCCAACAGCGGCGGGGCGTTCGTCGCCGGCAAGGGCATCGCCCAGCGGGTCGGGTCGCACGAGGCGTCGGTGCTCGGTTCGCTCGCCGGCGCCGATCACGTCAACCGCCTCGCCGCGGCGTACGGCGCCCGGGTGATCCTGCACACCGATCACTGTGCCAAGAAGTTGCTGCCGTGGGTCGACGGCCTGCTCGACGCCGGGGAGGCGCACTTCGCGGCGACCGGCAAGCCGCTGTTCAGCTCACACATGCTCGATCTCTCCGAGGAGCCGATCGAGGAGAACGTCGAGATCTCCAAGCGCTACCTCGAGCGCATGTCGGCGATCGACATGACCCTCGAGATCGAGCTCGGCATCACCGGCGGCGAGGAGGACGGGGTCGACAACTCCGACGCCGACGAGAGCGACCTGTACACCAAGCCGGCCGAGGTGGCCTACGTGTACGAGGAGCTGATGAAGGTCAGCGAACGGTTCACGGTCGCCGCCGCGTTCGGCAACGTGCACGGCGTCTACAAGCCGGGCAACGTCAAGTTGAAGCCGTCGATCCTGCGCGACAGCCAAGAGCACATCCGGGCGAAGTTCGCGACGCGGGAACGGCCGGTCGACTTCGTGTTCCACGGCGGCTCCGGGTCGACGGCGGCCGAGATCGCCGAGGCGATCAGCTACGGCGTCGTCAAGATGAACATCGACACCGACCTGCAGTGGGCGTTCTGGGACGGCGTGCGGGGCTACGAGCTCGGCAAGCACGACTACCTGCAGGGCCAGATCGGCAACCCCGACGGCCCCGACCGCCCGAACAAGAAGCACTACGACCCGCGGGTGTGGTTGCGGGCCGGCGAGGAAGCTTTCGTCGCCCGCCTGACGCAGGCGTTCCACGAGCTCAACAACGTCGGCACGCTGGCCTGATCCGGCCGCCGCCGGCCGGCTGAGCGCGCCACCGCCCGACGTGGCGGCACCTCCTGCGCCGCGGCGCGAGCTGTCACACCCGCCGTCGATACTGCGGGGATCCGGCTTCCCCCTCCGGCGAGCGCGTCGGCGCTCGGCCAGCGAAGGGTCATCAGCATGGATGCGAACAATCTGGCCGTGGTGAGAGGCATCGTCACCGGGGTGCCGCACACTCGCCGGCTGCGGTCGGGTGAGGCCGTCATCGAGTTCGTCGTCGCCACCCGCAGCGAGGGCCGCAACGCCGGCGTGCCGGTCGTGGCCAGCGGGGCGGCCGCCGTCGGGGCCGGTGATCAGGTCGTGGTGCTCGGCCACGTCCGCCAGCGGTTCTTCCGCGCCGACGGCGTCACCCGCAGCCGCACCGAGCTGGTGGCCGGCCAGGTGTTCGGCGCCGGTCGCCGGCGGGCGGTCGCCGAGGCGCTCGCCGCCGCCGCCGAGCTGCTGGCCCCGTGATCAGCCGAGCGGTCGCACCACCAGGCCGGTGCGCAGCTTCGGGGTGAAGAACGTCGACTTCGGCGGCATCAGCAGCCCTTCGCGCGCCGTGCGTTCGATCTCTGCCACGCCCACCGGGCGGATCAGCACCGCCGCGGTCACGGTGGGGTCGTCCGCCATCAGCGCGTGCAGCTCGTGCACACCGTGCTGATAGGTCACCGTCGCCGTCGTGTCGCCGAGCAGGTGCTCGAGCCACACGCCGTCGAGCGCCCGCACGGCGTCGAACGCCCCGCGCCGGGGTGTCAACCACGTGCCCGAGCCCGACCGCTCGACGAGGCACAGCGACCCACGCCGGCCCATCTCGGCCAGTGTCGCGGGGTCGACCACACCGGCGGGCGCGAACTCGAACCCCACGGCGAGCGCGGCGCGCAGGTCGTCGAGCCCGATCTCGCGATAGACGCGGTGGATGGCCTCGACGCTGAGCTGTTCGGCGACCAGCTCGTTCACGAACGCCAAGGTCAGCTCGGCGGGCGAGTCGAGCGAACCGGTGGTGGCACGGATCTCGTCGCGGTAGCGGCGGGCGACGCCGTAGCGGTGGTGGCCGTCGGCGATCAGCACGTCGTCCGAGCCGACGAGCCGGGCGATCGCCGCCACCCGCGCCGCGTCGGTGACCCGCTCGACGCTGTGGCGCACACCGTCCGAGCTCACCGACCCGACCGGTTCGCCGGGTTCGGCCAGCAACGCCGTCAACCCGGTGGCCAGGCTGAGCCCCCAGATGGGCGACATGTTGGCGAGCGTCGCCCTGGTGAGGTCGAGCCGATCGGTCGACGCCTTGTGGGTGACGCGCTCGTGGGGCAACACCCCGCCGGCGCCCTCGTCGACCACCTCGAGGCCACCGACGACACCGACGATCTGGCGCGCCGTCCCGGCGGCGTCGGTGAACGACATCCGGTAGAGGGTGAACGACGGCTCGTCGTCGACGGCCAGCACCCCGCTGCCGAGCCACTCGCGCAGCCGCTCGCCGGCGAGGTGGTAGCGCTGCTCGCCGTCGCGTTCGCGCGGCACGTCGACGTGCACGATGTTGTGCGGGTGGCGGGCCTCGAGCTGGTCGAGATCAGCCTCCGACAGCACGTCGTAGGGCGGGGCGATCACCTCATCGAGGTTCGTCGCCGCGTAGCGGATGGCGGGGAAGGGTTCGAAGCGTGGCACGCCGCACAGGGTGCCAGATCGATGCGCGTGGTACAACGACACCATGACCTCGGCGCCCCCTGCCGGTGACCTTGCCGCCGTCGAGTTCGTGCTCTGCGACCTCGACGGTGTGGTGTGGTTGGCGCGCCAGGCGATCCCGGGCGCGCCCGAGGCGATCGACCGCCTGCGCCGTGGTGGACGGCGCGTCGTGTTCGTCACCAACAACTCGATGTCGGTGGTCGCCGACCAGGAGCGGGCGCTCGCCGACATCGGCGTGCCGGCGGTCGGCGACGTCATCACGAGCGCCCAGGCCGCGGCGACGCTGGTGCGACCCGGCGAGCGGGTGCTGGTCTGCGGCGGTCCGGGTGTGGCCGAGGCGCTCGCGGCGTGCGGCGCCGAACCCGTGCACGACGGGCCGGCCGACGCGGTGGTCGTCGGTCTGCACCAAGACTTCGACTACTGGCGGATGCAGGCGGCGAACGCCGCGATCCGGGGTGGGGCACGCTTCATCGCCACCAACGACGACGCCAGCTACCCGACGCCCGACGGCCCGATCCCCGGGGCCGGAGCGCTGGTCGCCGCGGTCGCCACGGCCGCCGGTCGGCTCCCGGTGTTCGCCGGGAAGCCGCACGCGCCGATGGCGCAGCTGGTCCGCGAGCGGTGCGGGCCGTCGTTCTCGGACCGCACGGCGCTGATGGTGGGCGACCGTTGGAGCACCGACGGGCTGTTCGCGGCCGCGCTCGGGTGCCCGTTCGCGCTCGTGCGCAGCGGCGTCACCCCTCCCGGCGCCGCGATCGATGCCACACCGGGCGCTGCGCGACCCGTGGTGCGCCTCGACGTGGCCGACCTGGCTGCCGTCGCCACCCGCGTGGTGGCCTGACCGTCGCCCGGTGCCCGCCGGCCCGCGCCGCTAGGCTGACGCCATGGCGACCACTCCCTTCAAGAAGTTCCTCGACGCCGGTGTTCAATTCGGCGAGATGTCGCGACAGCAGGCCGAGTCGCTGGTGAAAACCCTGGTCAAGGCTGGTGAGGTGCGCCGCAAGGACGCCGAGGACCTGGTCGCGACCCTGGTCGAGCGCAGCCGCGAGAGCTCCGAATCGGTGGCCGCGATGATCGAGCGCGAGGTGTCCAAGCAGGTCTCCGCGATGGCCGCGCAGTTCGACGTCCTGCAGACCCGCGTCGAGGCGCTCACCGCCCAGCTGCGTGGCAAGGGCTCCGCCCCAGCCGCGCCGGCCGCCAAGCAGCCGGCCGCCAAGCAACCGGCCGCCAAGCAGCCGGCCGCCAAGCAGCCGGCTGCCAAGAAGCCGGCCGC